>NZ_JBXWPA010000012.1:0-155985 GCF_059611165.1 Ruegeria sp. CDSB013
CGTTACAGCAACCGCCAATGTTCTCAGGAACACATTCATCGCGTTGACCATCCGCCAAAATTTAAGAATAAGTGCTCAGCGCGGTATCGGTGCCCCTGCACGCATCATTCAGCTTTTAACGCTTCGATATTGATCAAGAGCTCTATCTCGTCGCTCACCGCAGGTGCAAAGGCCCCAAGTCCGAATTCAGACCGCACGATAGTCGCCGTGGCAGCCAGCCCCAAGGTCGGCGTGCCCTCTTTTGGGCCAAACGGGTATGGCGCTGACTTGTTAAGCGTTGTTTCCAGAACAACAGGCTTGGTGACGCCGTTCATGGTCAAGTCGCCAGAAATATCCGCGGAATTGTCCCCGGTCACTTCAATGCTGGTTGAGGCAAATGTGACCACGTCACCGTCGCTCGCGCTGAAAAAGTCATCGGACATGAAGTGTTGCAAACGGGCATCCCAGCCCGTGATCATGGATTTTACAGGCATAGACACTGTGACAGACGACGCAGACGGATCATCTTCGTTGAACTCTATCTCGCCGCTAAAACCTGAGAACATTCCAAATGTTTCTGAGAACCCGATGTGGTCGTAGCTGAACAATACCTGGCTGTGTCCAGGATCCAGCTCGTAGGTGCCACTCTCGGACAATGCGGTTGTCGCACCCATCGATAAGAGTACCGCCAGCGGGGTTGCTGCCACTTTGAACATTGATACGCTCCCATTTTGACAAGACTTGTTTGCGGAATTGAGTATTGAGCTTTAGTTTTTAGCTGATCACACTTATAGAACAAAATGTTCTATAGCGCAACAAAGTGTTCTACAGGAGGGGCGATTGAAAGAAGATCCTAGGCTGATCGCCACACGACAGACTGCGATTGATGCGGCGCAAAGGATACTGAGGGATGAGGGCGTGTTGCACGTAACTCATGGCGCAGTTTCGAAGGCAACTGGCATTTCGCGCAGTACACTTTACAGGCACTGGCCAGATGCGCGCAGTCTGCGTGATGCAGCGTTCAGGCGCATCGCAACACCGCCGAACATACCACCCAAAACCGATGGCCCGCTGCGATCTGACCTGCGCTGGTTACTCGGCGTACTGATGGGAGCCTTGAATGACACACCATGGGGCCAAATCGCGCCTCAGGTGGTCGCTGCTGCGTCCACCGACGAAGAAGCGCGGTTGGTGATCACTGAATTCATGAAAGACAGGTTCGCAAGTGTTGAAGCAGTATTTGCAGCCGCAATAGACCGCGGTGAGATCGCCACGAATGTTCCGGTTGAACAGCTTATAGAACTAGCAGTCGCGGCACCTTATTTCCGCAAGCTCATACGTCACGAAGCACTGGACGAGGATTGGTTGGATCGACATGTTGATCTGCTTTGCAGTATCGCGAAAACCAATTCGGGACAGTGACCATCGCCTGACTTTGCAATCAAAGCGACCTGCAACAGGCGCGAGATTTCGGCAGAGCAGCAGATTAGATCAAAAGCATATCCAGCTAGTTCCCAATAGCGGTTGCTCCAAAAGGTCTCGGCAAAGACTCGCAATGATCGTTCTTCGAATTTTGCAAAGTCCGCGTTCTGCGCATTTCTGTAATTCGGGCAACGCGCGGCATCGGCCAAAGTGGGCTCGATGCGGCCATTCTCCGCGGCTTGCATGTTTGGCAGGTCCAGCCCAATCCGGACACTTAATCCAAGACTTTGCAATTCCGACTTGCGGACAAAACTGACCTTGGCGTCTACACCTTCGCTGACGCAGGATCCACCGCACTGGCAGCAACAGCTCTTCCCTTCAACAGGGAAAATCGCCAAAGCGGCCGTTCCACAACGGGCTTTGGAGCTCCTTGATCGCTCTTTGACCAGACGGCGCTCTGGCATGGAAACAAAGGGGCTTGGCTCAGCGCATAACCAAAGCTAGCGAATAGGCGTCAGGATCATGAAATTGGGCTTCTTCGCGCAAGCAGGGCGAAGACAGGCAACATTGTTACGATCCAGACCACGCTATAAATTGCGGATGGTATGGCATATTCGCTTAACCCATTGGTGTTAGGCAACAGCAAAGTGGCAATTGCGATTCCCAAAGCTCCGTTTTGAACGCCGGTCTCAATTGAAATCGTCTTCGCCTCGATGTCTGTGCATCCGAGCATCCCTGAACTCATGATGCCAATAAACGTGAGTGACGCACCTACAACAAAAAGTGCGGGTCCAAGCCTAAGGTAGTTATCCGCGACCACCACCCAGTTTGAAATGATAGCGCCTCCGATGACCATCGCAAAAAGTAGCATAGAGACCTTGCTAAAGATTGGTTCGACCGCAGCTACAATTCGCGGCGCCAAGGATCGCGCGATCACCCCGGCTAGGATCGGTGAAGCTGTTAAAAAAAACATTGCTAAAGCCGTCGAAGAAATGTCGATAGCGGGCGCAGTTGCCCCCATGAACATCTGCATCGAAAACCCCAGGATGAGCGGTACGGTAACGACACAAGTCAGACTGAAGACTGCTGTAAGAGTAACGGACAAAGCGACATCCCAATTCGAAAGCTTGGTCACGATGTTACTGATCGCCCCGCCCGGACAGGCCGCTAAAATCATGATGCCAACGGCTGCCTCAGCGGAAATCCCAAAGATAAAAGTCACCATCAAAGCGATGCAAGGCAGCAAAATGATCTGGTTGAGAGCGCCGACGCAAAAGGCCCGTGGACGTCGTCCGATACGTTGAAAGTCAGCCGCTGTGAGTCCGAGGCCAAGGCAGAACATGATGACAACAACTGCGAGCGGCAGCAGCACAGATATGAAAATTTCGCCCATCTACCATGACCTCTATGGCTGCATGCTTCCGCACGCTTTCGGACGATACCGTTCAGAAAACCTGATGACGAGTGTTATCAGTTTGGCGCATTTATCCTCAAGCGCCCGAAGATCGAGGCTGTCTCTATTTATTATACCTATCACAGGGTTGGACGATCTGGCGTGAAAGAGCTTTCCAGTGCTAATCTCACTGTATGGCAAGTGTAACTTACGCATTCGCCCGCGCGATGGCCAACGCCGCCGGGATGACGCTAAACGACGATGGCGCCCTGATTTCGAATGGCGCTGTCGTGCTGCGTCTACCAGAAGCTCAAGACGGCCAATTGGCGGATGATGCGTATTTCGATCTGATCGATTGGATTCGTGCGCAACAAGCGGACGAGGCCGCGTTGGTTGAGGCCTATGCGAACGCGATTGCAACCGATGATCTCGGCGTCCTTGGCCTAGCCGTAAAGACAGCTCCGACCTTGCGGCAATCTTTGCAACGGATCGAGCGTTATTTTCGTCTCGTAACGGACACCGCAGTTTACAGACTTGATGAAACCGGCGATCCGGTCCTTTGGATTTTTGAGGGACAAACATCACATCGCGCTGCCTTGGAGCTGCGCAACGAATGCGCGCTTGCGGCCTTTGCGAGGAACATGCATCGGTTTGTGGGTGATGGGTTGTCGCTTGCATATGTCACGTTTCAGCATCCATGCAGACAAGAACCAGAGCGTTACGCCGAATATTTCGGGTGCCCGGTTCGATTTGGGAGCGCCCACAACGCCATTGCTATGCGCCCTGCTATGCTGGAAAGCGAAAATCGTCTTGGCGATCCGGGCTTGTCAGATTTCATGACGAAGCACCTGGATGAGGAGTTCAACTCTCGCGATGACGACACCTCACTGAGCCAAGCAATTGTCCACCGGCTTACACCGGCCTTGAGTAACGGCGCGCCGCAAGCAGCGCATGTCGCACAAGAGATGGGAATGAGCGAGCGCACGCTTTACCGCAGGTTGGCCGAAGAAGGGCTGACCTATCGCGACGTTCTTGGTCAGGCACAAGTTGCACTTGCTCGTGACCTGCTCCGTGACGGTAAGGCTTCCATAGCCGAGATCGCCTTTATGACCGGGTTTTCGGAACAGAGCACGTTCAGCCGCGCCTTCAAGCGCTGGGTTGGCCAGGCTCCGGCACGATTCAGGCAGCAAGCGACCTCCGACTAGGCACACACCTCAAGACCACATGGCAGGTTCGGCCAAAAACTTGGCAGGGCGGGCCGATACCTCAATCGATGTGGTGCATAACTTCTTCTTTGTCAGATCCACCTGGGGCGCTGCCGAGTAAAGCAAACCCATTTGCCCCTCTCAGACAAAGGAAATTTGCAATGAGCAATCATGACCACAAACATGGAGCAAGCTGCGCTTGCGACGTCACGCCCGAACGCGTTGATATGGCGCGCCGGCGACTCTTGCAACAAGCCGCCGGTGCGGCCGCGGCAGGTACAACAATAGTGGCTGGCGGGCAGGCCCTTGCCGCGACCGACGAAGCACGCGCCTACTATGCTGACCCGGAAAATCCAGGCCTTCCCCAAATCGACATGACCATCGAGCCGGGGCGTACTGCGCTTGTGGTGACCGACCCCCAGATTGATTTTTTGTCAGAGGACGGTGTGACGTGGGGCGTCGTTGGCGAAAGCGTGACCGAACAGGGCACGGTCGACAATATCGAACGGCTTTTCATTGCCGCCAAGGCTGCGGGGATGCCGGTCTTCATCTCGCCCCACTATTACTACCCACATGACCACAAATGGGAGTTCGAGGGCACTCTGGAAGCGACGATGCACAGCATCGGCATGTTTGACCGCCTGGGACCGCTCAATTTGGACAACTTCGAGGGCTCAGGTGCCGACTGGATGCCGCAATACAAGAAGTACATCGAGGATGGCGAAACCATCATTTGCTCGCCACACAAGGTTTACAGCCCTGCTCAGAATGACCTGAACCTGCAATTGCGTAAACGCAAGATCGACAAGGTGATCCTCGCGGGGATGTCGGCGAACCTGTGTACGCAGGCGCATCTCTACGAGCTGCTGGAGCTGGGCTACGAGGTCGCTGTCGTTCGCGATGCCACAGCCGGGGCCAAGGTGCCTGAAGGTGACGGGTATCTCGCCGCCATCATCAACTTCCGCATGGTCGCCAACGGCGTCTGGTGGACCGACGACGCGGTTGAGCGCATTGGCCAATCGGCCTGACCCAAATCGATCTTCAAATTTGATCCTAGCATCCTGAAAGGACATATCATGACACGCATCTTTACATTTCCAGCGCTTACAACAGCGTTGACTCTCGCCCTGGCGGCGGCGGCATTGGCTGACGATGAATACAACGTTTCGAACAGTCTTACCTTGACTGGGCAGCCCCTCGGCATGCATGGCGTCGATCCTGTATCGATGTTTGAAGCCGAAATACCCGAAATGGGCAACGCCACTTTTACATCGGCCCATGATGGAGTGGACTACTATTTTGCGTCGCAGGCAGCGAAAGCCACATTCGAGGCGGATCCGACGGCACATCTGCCTCAATTCGGCGGGTTCTGCGCCTTTGGTGTCTATGTAGGCAAGAAGCTTGATGGCGATGTTCGGTATGCCGATATCGTGGACGACAAGCTCTATCTCTTTGTGAATGAGGAAATCTTCAAGAAGTACCTTGGGGACAAAGAGACCGTGATCCAAGGCGCCCATGCCAAGTGGGCAGACATCCACCACACGCCTGTCGGCAGCCTTTGATCGAGGAATTTGGTGGCTTTTGCCGGTCGGAGCCACCGCTGCCTCTCCCCTCCCCAAAAGGCCGGCATTTCTCCAAGACGCCCTGTCCGCAATGACAATTTGCGTGCGTCGAAAACTCTTCCCAAAGGAAACCAGACATGACTGATTTTGAGACCTATACAATCGCCTCAGCCCCTGATGCCGCGAAACCAATTCTGGAAGCATCGCTGAAAGGATATGGTTTTGTGCCCAACCTTTATGCGGCCATGGCCGAAGCGCCCGCAATTTTGGAAGGCTATACGACACTTTCCAACATCTTTGGAAAGACCAGCCTGTCAGAGACTGAGCGCCAGATCATCCTTATGACTAACAACCGGTTGAACGGGTGCAAGTACTGCATGGCCGCCCATACCACTCTTTCACAGATGGCCGGTGTCCCCGAAGACGTGATCGCAGCGTTACGCGATGGCAGCCCTATCGCCGACCCCAAATTGGAAGCACTGCGCAAATTCGCCATCGTGATCAACGAAAGCCGAGGCTG
This sequence comes from Ruegeria sp. CDSB013, assembly GCF_059611165.1. Taxonomy (NCBI): domain Bacteria; kingdom Pseudomonadati; phylum Pseudomonadota; class Alphaproteobacteria; order Rhodobacterales; family Roseobacteraceae; genus Ruegeria; species Ruegeria sp. CDSB013. The sequence goes on from NZ_JBXWPA010000012.1 coordinate 6,082, forward strand.
GCCCAGCGACGCACAGGTCGAAGCGTTTCTGACGGCTGGTTACACACGCCGATCTATGCTGGAAGTCATCCTCGGCACAGCGTTGAAAACCCTGTCGAACTATACGAACCATGTGGCGGAAACCGCGTTGGATGATGCCTTTGTGCCAAATGCATGGATCGCCTCGGTCGCGGCAGTGGCTGAATAGCGCGACGCCCGCCCATTTGTTAATCTTGCTTTTGGACCTGTGTTTGATTCCCGACAAGAAGGGGATCTGATTTTAGACGTCCGACAGCAAAGTCAACAAAGGTGCGCACCTTCGCAGACACGGTTCGTCCCTCTTGATGCACAAGATGGATGGGGACTTCGGGTGGTTCATACGACTTTAGAACAGTCTTGAGCCGCCCATCTGCAATGTAGGGTGCGACTTGATAGGACAGAAGCCGCCCGACACCATGACCTTGCAAGGCCAACTCGATCACAGCGTCATTTGTGTTCATGCTGATGCGTGGGCTCATGCGTTTGGTGACAGTCTTTCTGCCCCGTTGAAAATGCCATTGGGCCGATGCATTCAAGGCAGTTGAATTAATGATTGCATGGCAGGATAAATCATCGGGCGTATCTGGTTCGCCATATTGGTCAAGATATTTACGGGAAGCAAACGCGACCTGCCTCACCGTACCACACCTGACAGCCATCAAACTGGAATCAGCGAGGTTGCCAATTCTGATCCCGACGTCGAGACCCTCATCAATCAGATTGACCACTCGGTCCACATAGAGCGTGCGCGCTGAGAGCTTTGGATACAGATCCAGAAATTCGCCCAAAATTGGAGTGACGAACATACGGCCAAACAGGACAGATGCAGTAACACTAATTTCCCCGGTCGGTTCGGCATAGGAACCGACAGCGGCGCGCTCGGCCTCTTCAAGGTCAGCCAGAATACGTCTGGCATCCTCAAAAAACCTTTGCCCGCTATCAGTCAGCATCACTGAGCGCGTTGTGCGTACAAAAAGACGTAGCCCGAGGCTGTCCTCAAGCATAGAAACCATTCGGGTCACTGTCGGTGGTGACATGTTGAGGTCGCGGGCCGCAGCAGCGAAACCTTTTAGTTCGGCGACCTTCACAAAGACTTTTAACGCGTGAAATCTGTCCAAGATATTATTCCATATTTTTGAATAATATATTGCCAAGTATCCAAATTCCGCAACTTGAAAGCTCCAATTAACTTCACCTCAGTCCCAGGGCATCGCCCAGGCCGAGATGGAGAATTCAATGGCACGACCCTTTGCAGAGATCAGCTTCACGCCCTCCGTTCGCGAAACGCAGGCCAAAAACGGGTCAGCTAACGGCTACGCGAAGTTTCTGGACGGCACGCGTCAGGAGGACTCAATCAGCCCGGTCGAGGCCAGGTTCATCGGGCAAAGAGACGGCTTCTATCAGGCAACAGTCTCGGAAACCGGCTGGCCCTATGTACAATTTCGCGGTGGACCAGCGGGTTTTCTGAAAGTGTTGGATGAACGGACACTTGCCTACGCCGATTTCCTCGGCAACCGGCAATATCTCAGCACTGGGAATCTGCTGGGCAATGACCGAATCTCGCTGATCCTGATGGATTATCCCAATCAGCGACGCCTCAAGATCTGGGGTCGGGCGAAACTCATTGATGCCAATGCCGATCCGGCGCTGATGCAACGCCTGAGTGAGCCGGGCTATCGCGCTCATCCTGAGCGGGCGATTGTGATCAAGCTTGAGGCGATGGACTGGAACTGCCCGCAGCACATCCCCCAACGCCTGACCCTTGAAGAATTTGAAGATTACCTCGTCCCGCTTCGCACTGAGCTGGAAGCACTGAAAGCTCGAAACGCAAGGCTCGAAGAGGCACTGGGTCAGCAAAACTGACCGATATCAAGCCCCGCGCGTTCAAGAACGCACGCCGTAACCTGAAGAAAGGAAACATCCATGTCGCGCAATCTGAAATCCGTCCTGAGCGCCAGCATTCTCGCACTTTCCATTGCTGCGCCATTTACACCGGCGCCAGCAATCGCCGCAGAGACTGGAATTGAAGCTACGCAGGCTGTCAGCTTCCGCACGGAAGAAATCGGCGACATCGCTATCGCCTATCGTGAAGCAGGAGATCCAAACAGACCTACTGTCCTGCTGCTTCACGGCTTTCCGACCTCATCACATATGTTCCGCAACCTTATCCCTGAACTGGCCAAGCACTACCACGTGATCGCACCCGATTTTCCCGGATTTGGAGCGTCGGAGATGCCAAAGGCCGAAGGCTTCGAGTATTCCTTCGCGAACATCTCCGAAATGATGACATCGCTGCTCGACCGGAAGGGAGTCGAACAGTACTCGGTCTATTTGATGGACTATGGTGCCCCGGTTGGTTTCCGAATGTTTGCGGAACAGCCCGAGCGGGTAACCGGCTTCATCATTCAAAACGGGAATGCTTACGAGGAAGGGCTGCGCGAGTTCTGGGATCCAATCAAAGCCTATTGGGCCGAGCCATCGCAAGAGAACGGCGACCAGCTTCGTGGATTCCTCACTCTGGATGCAACCAAATGGCAGTTCACCCACGGCGTTAAAAAACCGGAACTGATCAGTCCCGACAATTATTGGCATGTCCAATACCTGCTCGACCGCGAAGGTAATCAAGAGGTGCAACTTGAACTCTTCCTAGACTACGGCACCAATGTTGCCGAGTACCCAAAATGGCAAGCGCTGTTTCGGAAGCATCAACCCCCGGCGCTACTGATGTGGGGTAAGAATGATCACATCTTTCCGGTCGAAGGCGCCTATCCCTATGAACGCGATCTGAATGATCTCGAGTTTCATCTGCTCGATACGGGTCACTTCGCGCTGGAAGAATATGGGCCCGAGATTGCGGCGCAAATGACCGCCTTTCTGAACCGCATCACCGCCGCCAGCAACTGACGTAAAACTGGCCGCACCATGCTCAAAGGTGCGGCCGACGCATGGAGAAAACCAATGAATACGCAAGCAAATACTGTCAGACAGGTAACGGTTGAAATCGTACACGGCTTTGTCGACGGTGGCGCCGGTGGAAATCCCGCAGGCGTCGTCCTGGATGCTGATGAATTGGGCGAACAGGATATGCAAACCGTCGCGGCAAGGGTTGGATTGTCCGAAACGGCCTTTGTGTCGCAGTCCAAGACAGAGGGCTTCAAACTGGATTTCTTCACACCGAACAGGCGCATCGCTCATTGCGGTCATGCAACAATTGCCGCCTTCTCTCACCTTGACGCGCTGGGCCGGATTCCCAATCCCAACACCTCGAAGGAGACAGTTGATGGGCCAAGGCGCATACTAATGAAAGAGGGTGCCGCCTATATGGAACAGCTGGCCCCAAAATACGCGATACCAGAGGACTGGGTGGAAAAAGGTGTAAGCATCGACGATGTACTGAACTCCCTTGGGATCAACAGACATCATCTTGATCAGGAAATACCACCGGTTTTAGTCAATACCGGTAACAGTTTCATTGTCATCGGCCTCGCTGATGCCGATGGTCTTGCCAATGTGAAACCAGATTTTGCCAAAATCACGCAAATCAGCGAACGACTGGATTTGATCGGCTACTACGTCTTCACAAGAGACCCATCGGCGACCGACCGAGACGCTACAACCCGCATGTTTGCGCCCCGATACGCGATTGAGGAAGAAGCCGCGACGGGGATGGCTGCGGGGCCCTTAGCATGTGTATTGCACGACTTTGTCGTATCATCTCAACGATCATTTCAAATCGAACAAGGGGTGTTTATGAACCCGGCGAGTCCGAGCCTGATAAAAGTCGATCTGGAAATCGACAATGGAACAATCTCTGGCCTCTTGGCAGGTGGTTTCGGCAAGGTCATGTGCTCGCGTCGAATTAGTTTCTAGCGTTGCGCTCGCGGCGAATGGCTGGCTTGGCGGGCCGCACCGCAGCAACGACGCCCATCGGGCCACGTCCGAATTGGGCCGTCCGCTGAATTTTGCAAAGTCCGGATTCCTGCGCATCGCTGACCTTACGGCACGGACAAGCACTTTGTGTTCTCGGCTCAACGCTACAACTGATCTAGATTTCACGACTGACCGTTGTTCGGGTGCAGCAGGTGGTTGGCTGACGAGAGCGAAAACGCTGCATAATCGCGACTTATGTTAAATCTCGAAATCCCGGCTTTCTGCCACAAAACCGGTGCGAATTTCCGACAGTTTCAGGAAAACGAATGTTTCTTCCGGTGACGTCTTGAAGGACGATGCCCGCAGTATCACTATTAGACTAAGTGTCCTTAAACCAAGACTTGTTCATTGTTTTCACTCCCTGATTGGCTGCGTTCCAAGCCAAAGCAGCTCACCGAAGCAAATCAAAAGCCCGCAAGCGAGCTTGATGCCGAACCGGTTGCGAAGGTCGGCACCAATATCGACCGGCCGGTCATCAATCTTTATCGACCCCACATCACCTCCGGGGATTGTCTGATTGTCACCGGGTATCAGGACTTCTTGTCTTCGCTGTCGATTTTGATGAAGGAATTGCCCGAGCTGAGGGATCTGGAAAACGACAGCGATATCCGGATCCGGATATCGTTCGGGATCGACACGGCTAATACCAAAAGACTGACAAACCCCAAACCAGTCACCCAAGAAATGAAACTCTACTGGCTGGAGCGCTCCGGGCTTCAAGTGGAAGAGAATCACGATCTCATCGCAGTGCTGGCAAAACACGCCATCAAAACCGGGAAAATTGATCTGCGTGTCTTCGATCCGGAGCTCGCCAAACGCAAGTTGGGTATATCTGGGGATCGGCGGCTACACTCAAAAATCGTCAGTTCCCCAAAAGGTGCCGTCGCCGGGTCCGCAAACTTTTCCTACTCAGGGCTATACAGAAACATCGAGTATGCCGATGACCTGGATGCGGGCACGCATGAACTTCAGGTCGAACGCACAGAAGCCGCCGAGCAGGCTTGGGATGTGTCTGTCGATTGGAATACCGAGGCGCTGGAGATACTCGAAAAGCTTATCAAACCGGTGACCGCTGAAGACGCGATGGCGCGAACAATTTCGGAGCAAAAGGGGTTTGAACCCTGGCTCACTGGCGCCCGAAAAGAGATCACGAGCCATACGCTGTTTGGGTATCAACAGGAGCTGACCTATGAGGCGTGTTCCATCGTCTATGACCATGGCATCGCCTTCGTAGAAGCGCCAACCGGTTCAGGAAAGACAGAGATCGGCTGTCACCTGGCCGAAGCATTGTCAGAAACATTCTCAGAAGTCGTGCCCCGCTCCCCCGTCCATGGCGTTGCGCGAAAAAATGCGGCTGTAATTGCCCCGCCCAAAGTTATTCCCAGTTGGCGCAAGTATTCGACAAACTCGCTCCAACCTGTCGCGAATAGCAAACTTGCCAAACAACACCTCCGCGGCGCTGGCGATGAAGAAAAATCTGGGCTCAGGCTCGATCAATTTGGCATTCTGATAATCGATGAAAGCCACACGGTTACACCAGGCTTTGAACAAGCATCTCAAATGGCTTCAGCCATCGAACTTGCCCCACCAAGCTGGAATGTCTGTCTGTCGGCAACGCTGCTCGGGAACCGGGATGTCGACTGGTTGACCCATATGCAGGAGAAGCGGGCGTCCATTTTCATGACCCCAACCTTCATTCAGGCCATGGGTGAGTTGTTCGAGCGCGAAACCCACGTTCCCAAAGATATCTTCAACCAGGATGCACAACTGGCCGTTTTGTCAGAACCCGACACGACGCTCACGCGAGAGGCTCGCACCGAACTCGCGCAACTTGTTTCTCCGTTTTTGACACGCAGACAAAGGCGATGCATTGGCGAGGACGAAGATCCCAAGAAGCACAGTTACCCGAAACTTGAAAACCACGGGCGCCCAAAGAAACTTAAGGTGACAAAGCCTCAGCAAACACGCCTGGATGAGATTGTGGCACTCTGTAAAGAACTTGCGCCTGGCGGTAGGGTGACCGCTGTCGAGAAAAGCCGGTTCGGGCATGTCAGCACGCAACAAAGCACCCAGGACCAACTCTACATCCGCAACCTTTTGAACATTCTGCGCGTGAGCGCCGCCCAGGCCCATTGGGAGATGTCTCATGGAGCTATTGGCAAATCGCTTCGCGACTTCGAGCGTGGTGGGAAATCGAAGAAAAAGGTGCCCCACCGCGACCAGTCCGACATGTTCGAAGCATTGGGAATAGAAGCGCCTGAACCCACAAAGAAATGCGACGCGCTAAACCAAAAACTGGGTCTCAGTGTTCTCAAGGAGCTTGATGAGAAGCGGTATGAGGCATGCCTGAGAATACAAAATGAAAAAGACAGAGTCGTCTTTCTCGCAGAACGGACGGACACACTAGAGATTTTTGCAGAAGCACTGTCGCGCATAGGCCACCACACCAACTATGTCGTGGGAAACCAAACCAAGGGTGAAGATCGCGCCGTGAAGGCGATCTTTGGAGGTGGCCCCGACAGCTTCAAGCGTATCACACAGGGCAAGTCCGTTGAGTCTTACTTCCGACCTGGAGGAAAGAACGAACCAAAAGGATCTGCCTCGGTTTTTCTGACTTACAAAATGGCTGAAGGTATCAACCTTCAGTCGTCAGACACGCTGGTGTTGCTTGGCCTGACCTCGAACCTGAAAGAGCTCATCCAAGGTCTTGGTAGGATCGACAGGATCGATAGTGAGTTCGGGGTCGTCAATTACCACCTTATTGACGTGCCAGTAGGTCAGTTTGCATCTGACGAAAAAATCGCCCAGCGCATAGAGAACTATAGAACTTTGGCTGGGGAAGAGCTGATCGACGCCGTCTTAGAAGAAAGCACCGAAGACGCAGAACTGATCCTCGATAGTGTTGTTGAATATCTGCGATCCCCACGGCGGCTTCGCGACAATAACTTTCACGACGTGCTGGAACGCACCAAGCAAACAATCCCCGAAGACCGCTACAAACTCATCGACAAGGCCAAAATCCAGGGCACCTGGGGCGCCGAGTTGGCGCTCCTATCGGCCCGTGAGAAATTCACGGCGCTACATCTCAAAGGGCTTAGCAAGAGCAATAGCTTCTTTCCGCCTCGCCTGCTGCTTCTTAAGGATACTGCGCCAGGCCTTATATTGGAACGCGACCAGCTAGCCTGTGTCCAATCGCTGGAGACTGCATACGAACGGACCAGAAGCCTTGGCATGGAGCACGCCCACATGTCTCTGAAAGATCTCTCTGAAGCGCTAGAGACGATTTCAGAGCAGATCGGCAAGCTGACCGAGTGGGACTTGCGCCCGGCGCGCGTTGAGAGCCTCATGAAAGCCTGCGCCGAGTTCATGGGACGCAAAGGTGGTGTCGAACTCAGTGATCAAGAATGGTTTGGCCATCTTTCACTACCGGCCGTGGAAATGGTGTGCGAAGCGTGGAGCCGTGAGCTTGATCCCTTCTGGGAACAAGCGAAACACGAAGTGCGTGACAGCTTCGCCTATGAGGGTCTTCCCAAGGGGTACATCGCGCTTCAGGTTATCTTGGAAAAGCTCGAAAGTGATCATCAGGCGTCCGTTGAGATCCATGAAAAGATGGTCCGGGTCATCGAAGAAGCTGATCAGGTTTCACGCGGCCACGAACCCGCAATTGGACAGCGCATTTCAGTGGTGTTCTTTTCGGATGGCGCAGGCGAGCACTAGGCAGCCTCAGACAGCAGCGAAGCCAGATCACTCAGTTTTACCAAGTGTCCTCGCGTCGTCTTACCTTCCATTTGCGCACCATGGGTCTCAATCCCTTTGCTCTCAAAATCAGACAGGAGTTTTCGGGACGTAGTTCCTCTTGACCTAGCCAGTGTACCTACCGGCAAGTACTCGCTTTGAAAGATCGCAAGCTGCTGCGGTCTGACCAAGAAAGACTCGCTTGGGCCATGCGGAACTTTGCGTGATCCGAGCAGGCCCAGCTTGCACCAATGTGTCACCGCCTGAGCCTTCCAACCCGTCAACTTTGCGACATCATTTGCGGTCCAGTCTTTTGACAACCGCTGCGTCCCAAGTTCGCGGTCGATGTCGGAAACTGAAAAATGAAACTCACCAAGTCGCATGTTTTCTTCCGCAACAACAGGTTTGATAACGCCTGTGGAGATTTTCTGAAGAACATGCATCAAAGCAGCTCGATCAGTTGTCCGCCTCAGGTTGAGCTGATTGAACGGAATAGTTTCTCCCGCTTGAACTTTAGTGCAGTTTCGAATGTTTGTTGTGAGCTCTTTTAGGCTTTCACCGTCAATGCAGCCATCAACAAGTGGAGGACGGTATTCAGCAGCAACCTCGTGGATCAATTCTGACGCGCGAAGCAGATCAAATTGCTTTCTTGTAACACCAAGGTAGTCTCTGGCCTGCAACCCATCCCAATACCGCTTCCTATCCAGATAGATGTTCGAAATTTCGAAGCGTGGAATCATCGTATGCCGGTGCCCATACCCGCTACGGGCTTGCTTTCCGGCAATTTGACCTGACTGAACCTCAGCCACCAAGCGCTGTGCAGAAATTCCCAGTTCCTTGGCCGCTTGTTTAGCCGAGACCCATTCCCGAGCTTGCAACGGCGTTAGCTTTCCCAGGTAGGTTCCCTTGAACTCGGTTGAAGCAGCACGCGACACTGCATCTCTGAAAGGCTGGTACGCATCATCTTCGAACTTCATAAGTCTTTGATACCAGCTTCCGAGCATGGACGGCACAGAGTTGGATTCTGAATTTCCTGCCAGTATCAACCCTCGAACGTGTTCTTCGAACCCATTTGGCCAATGGTCAAATACAGTTGCCAACGGCTCAATCAGTTCCAACGAATCTGCAACGCTTTTGGGTGTTTGTGTTTTCCCAGACTTGCCCGTGCGGTTCTGAGCGAAACCACTCGCTAGGAAATTAATAAAAGCGCCAATGTCTTTTGGGACCTGACGCCCTCCTGCAAGGTCAAGAAACCGCTTGCCAACCGTTGAATCTCCCGCAATCAAGGCGGAGATGATCACTTCGTGGTCCTTTGCTGCCACCCGTGGGAAATTGGAGTAGCTAAAGCCACATCTGCATTTATCAAAGCCGCCGGACGTCGGACGCAATGTGGTTTTGCAGACAGGGCAAACATCTTGAAGACGCGTTTTGTGATGGTGACAGGCTGTCACCAAGTAATGACGCCAAGTTTGTTGAAAGGGTAAGCCATCGGCAAGACATGAAGGGCAAATCGGATCGCTATGATGCCGCTCGAAACGCCAGTTTAAGCTGGGTGACTCAGGTTTGGCAGAAGGGGAGATAGTAACCAACAAACCTTTCTCTAAGCCCATCTCTTGCTCAAAGTGCTCGATGTTCTCGACTAGAATTCGCCCATACTTCCGCCGGAACCGTGTCAAAAATTCAGAGACATCTCTGTATCCATTTACATGGGCTAGACGACGCAAGTATCCGATAAGGCTCTCGCCTTTCAATGGTGGTACTGCAAACAAACCCGGCACCTCATACACCTCGCATAATCGCAAGCTCATGCGACGTCATAGGCTCTACTTCGAGACCAGCATCTGCCATGACTCTGATGTATGACCTGATCAGCTCAGTATCCGATGGTGGTTCTTCTTGAAAAAACGACTGATACGGATCTCGCTCCAGGCCTGAATCCGTCGCTGCCCTGGCAATCGTTTTGGTGCTGTATTGTGAATTTTGGGCACCCAATGCCAGGGGCGCGCGCAGCACTTCCAACGCCACTGGCACACGTCCGCCGGAAACACCGTACAATCGCCGTACCATATCGTCTTGGTCAAACTCCAAAAGGATGCCGGACTCCTCAAGACAATAGAAGGCAGCAAAGATTGCATCGCAGAACGCGATACGATCAGCCTCAACGCTCCACCAATAGGGGTTCATTCGAATGGTGTTCAAACAGCGTCCCGCAAACTGCTCGTTGCTGTCCATAACCGCTTCGAACATTGGCAACCCAGCTAAAATCAGAGCGACTGAGGTTTCATCAACAATAGTCTTGAAGTGATCAGCGGCTTGTCGACGCGAGTGCCTAGTCAGAGTTTCGGCGCAATGGTTCACTTCGTCGATAATGATTGTTTGAATGCCGTGCTCAGCTACGAGCCGAAAGAGACGTTCTCGAATTTGGGCAGGTCGCTCTCGTTCTACGAAGTCAAAGCCCATGCTTCGCAAGCAGGAACCGTAATAATCCCGCTCGGAAGGCCGTGGCGCAAGTCGGCCCAGAATGACATCTGAAGATACCAGAATAGCACTTGGGCCGTGGCGGTCATTTTCAACTTGTGCCTTCAAGTCCTTTGTCAGTTCTGTCTTTCCACATCTCGTCGGCCCCAAGATTGGTATGATCCGTCCACCCTCGGTTGCTGCAATATTCAAAAGACGTTTTATCTCCGAGACAGCCCATTCGTGGCGGCTATGTCGGATGAATGCACCTTGCAGAGCTCTACTAGTTGTTTGGTCCAGCATCTTTTCTTTCGACCCTTGGCAAGTTCTTTGATCTCGTAACTGCGAGCTTGTTGTGACCAACCTCTGACCGTATTTGGTCAATTAGTTGTGGTTCTTTCAAACTTCTGTTCTGCATATCAGCGGCCCGCAACTTGTCGATTTCCGCAGAGCGGTTCCTTTGCAGTTTAGTTTTTTTGCCCTGCTTATACGTCCTGCGCGCTTGGATATCTTTGTGGATCTCCAAAGCCGTTTTGATTGGTCCGTTGTGTTTCGCCTTGGGTGACCGGCATTCTCTTAGCTCACGATAAGAAAGTGCTGCCAAGTCTTTTGCTTTGTTGGACGCGCGCACCAACTCGCCTGTATGCGGATCCACGACCAAAATTTCCCTAGCATCAAGTGGAGCATAGCGTATTTCAACACGCTGGCGCGGGCCTAGTCGTCGGTACAGCCTTGCCAAGTCTTCAGAGTTGTATTGCATACTCTCGAATTCGATACCGTAGTGCCACAGAGTTCGAGATTCGGATTGGATCATCAGCGCTGCGTGATGCTCGTCCAAAGACGGGGGTTCTGGCACTATGTGTTCATCTGCCAATCTGTCCCAAGCGGCGCTAGGTGTTTCACCCCGTTTAAAGATGTCTTGGACTTTTCTCCTCGGAGTTCTTCCATATTCGTCGTAGCGCCAGCGTTGCATTATTGAATTGAACACTCTTAGCGTCAGACGGGCTTCATCCATTGCTTTTTTGGTTCGATCCCGGTCGGGATATGCCTTTGACTTAGTCGCACCCGGAAGCTGGCTGACTTTGCTTCGAACTGCCCCGAACAAGTTTTCGATAAACGGCTTTTCCTGGGGTTTTCGAGGTTGCGCCCAATGGCCATGGACACCAGCAACTTCGATAAAAGCATCGATGGGTTCGCCCACGTTCTCTGAACCCTGATCCATTACAACCACTTTCGGCAGTGCGGCGATTTTTTTCCTGTTTACAATTTCGTGCTGTTCGAAAAAGTCTTCCTCTGGGTAGCTAATCATCTCCTTTAGAGCTTTGGCCACATGTTCTGATGATGGATCTGGTAGGAAGACCTGAAATGCGACAATCCAACTAGTAGCACAGTCAATCGCTGCACAAATCCACGGCCGACCTATTACCTCCCCGCTATCATCAACCAGCATTATGTCAGCTTTTGTGCAGTCCAATTCTATTTGATCGTAAGGTGCTGTTATATCATAGTATTTTTGGGCAATTCGCATGTGTTGGCGCGCCTCGTTACTGCCCAGTTGCCACTTTAGAACGTCAAAATGAGGGATTGTGTGCACAATCGCTTCGACTGCCTTGCGTCCGCAGCACCCAGGTTTTATGCCATTCTCATGGCAAACCAACTGGTATTGATTATAAGCGTCGCTAGACAGACTTGTTAGATTTTGTCTGTCCGACGACGTATATTGCATTTCCAATAGATCGAGCACTATCTCGTGGAAAACGCTGTCAAACCTTGGCATACGATTTCCTGAATTGCTGTGCTTGGGCAAAAGCGCTTCCGGCCCGCCGCGCCGATACAATTTGACCCAATTCTGAACAGTCGATTGCCTCGGAAAACGGTTACCCTTGATTTTGCAGGTGGGTTCTTCGGCGAACTCGCGTTGAAGTATCGGTATGCGTTTTGCCCAATGAACGCCTTCCTCCCCAAGCTTTAGTGCATTTTCCACAATGCGTAGTCTGAGCTGAGCTTCACGTGCATCTTTAGCGGTTACATTACGAGGACGTTTGTCGAAGCCTTCTTCCTTCACTAGCCCATCGTGCACATGGTCTCGATATTCTTGTCCAGATATCTCAAAAGGATCAACTTGGGAGTTCGATATCTGATATGCATCCCGCCCAGCTATCGCTCCATCGACAGCATAGGTTTCTCCCCTATATTTGATGGTTCTCTGGTGCCGCCTTTTGACAATCTGCTTCAAAATTCGATTACCTCCAGATGTCTTCGGTCGCGGTTCGCAGTATTCAGGTTCGTGGATGGCCCAAGAGCTTCACATGAAAAATCGAACACCAGATAGCCATCAAGAATAAGGCGAAGAATCTTCGCTTGGGGGATGCCAATGTTCTCTCTTAGTTCTTTGAACGTCACACGTTGCTGTTTGAGACACGCTATTTTGCTTGCAAGTTTAGGGGCGGTCTCTTCGGCTTGTCCTTGCAATAGCAGCCAAGCATTTCGATCAATCGGCCCCTGCAATAAGGACTCAGTTACAATGACAAGCGAGAGTCCGACTTCGGCAAGAAGTGAAGGATAGTCCAGGTACTCAGGTTTCTTATCTATGTGAGCGCTGTGCTTGGCGTCCAAGTAGAACAAACGGCCGTCGACAAGTGTGACTTCTAGGTCTGGTGTATAAAGCTTAGGCCTGTACCGACGCCCTTCATAAGCCTCTAGCGCCGCTTCTTTGTTTGCAAATGCTCTTCCGGTTCCCATGTCGATTGTGCAAGGCTGTGGCTTAAGCGAGACCACACGAGGGTCGACCTGCATGCAACGAACCAGTGCTGCTTCCATTTGGCTTTCGAGCTGAATGACGCCTGGGAACTTGACGCCAGACATTTTGCCAGCGCGTTTTTTCATTCCGCGCTTGTGAACGCGTCGGGCCGTCGGGGGTGCGTGTCGATCTATCCTCATACGGGCTCTATACATGCATCCATTCGCATTGGCAATGGTCTCGATGCGAATAAAATGATTGCGACCGATGATGACTGAAGACGAATTTCAAGATTTGGCCAAAACTGAAAACTGGATTGCCCTCGGAGCGTGGCTGAATCGCGTTGTCCAAGACAGCCAAGCCTGCGGGTACGCGTTTCCGGACGATGCACTCCAAAGCGTTGCCGCTATTAGAGGCACAAAGCCTGCAAGCCTTCGCAATCCGATGTCCGCGGCGAAATGGTTAGAACAGAACCGACCCGATCTTTTTGAATCAAAGCCCGACTGGCTGGCCATGATGCAAGTTATTTTGCTTTCAAGGATAGATCGGTATGACCCTAGGAAATCCAAAGAGATAGCTGATGCCGTTCTTTCAGGGGAGTTATCTCAGGCGGAAACTAAGTCTATTCTTGATGAAGTTCGATTGGCGGAGAAGCCTGCGGTCGTGATTGCTAGAGGTGGTTTTGGCGGCCAGCGAAGAGCCCGAGACTTCGAAGTAAACGCAAAAATGCTTTTCAAACAGAACACTAGTGACATCTTCAATGTGGAAAATTTGACTGTTCGAGAAGGCAGAACGTTCGAGCCTCTTGCCACAGACTTAATCGTATACAAAGGCTCGGAGCCTTTTGCGGCGATTGAGATCAAAGGCCCGAGGAATAGAATTGATCCTGGCTACTTGATTGACCAACTGGCAAGAGCAGCACTTCTTTTGAGAAAGGTTCCTCAAGTACTATACGTTGTTCCTGAGCAATCTGAGTACAAACTGGGTGAACTTGTAGCGATACGAGACAAACTCGAAATCGAAGGAATTAAATTTGGGACATTGCCGGAGAAAAGTCGGCTCGCACCAAAAGATCTAAAAGTTCTGGGATGATGCACTCTCTAATGTTGGGTGTTATGCCGTGCGCGAAGGTCTGCAATGCGCAGAAAGCAGACTTTGCAAAGTCCGGTTGACCACATTGTCCACCAAAGGCGACAGTTCTGCTTCGCGACTGGGCTATACATAGCCCTCAAAGCGTATTGTTTGCGGGACTTCAGTTGCACCGTTTTCCTGAGCGAGTAGGGCGCGTGCTGACGAAAAGGTAGCAAGCGCAAAAAGAACAAGAAGGGCCTTTATCATCGTAGCGCCTCGGATCCGGGTTTTGAACTTGGGCCGGGGTTCACAAATGATCGCCCCGGCCAGCGTCAGGGCAAACGAGGTAGTTCTTGCCCTGAAACATCGTACTTTCGCCTAATTTAGAAGATCACCGACGATGCCGACGGCATCGACCACGGTAGACAGGTCATTCGTAACTTCGAGGACTTCGTCATCGACCAGAATGTAGCGGTTTCCTTTGCCCGGCTCCCCAAGCTTCCATTTGGAAAGGTCCCCAATATCCTCGAACTCCAGGTCAGATGGGAGCTTGGCACCGCGCGTGTAGCGCTTGATCTGTCCAGGTGGTACAGCTTTTGGGCCTTTGCCGGGTTTGTCTTCTATCTGAATGCTGACATCACCGTTCTTGCCCCCCTTGTTCGGCTTTTTACCCTTGTTGTCTTTGGCATGGGCATCGCTGCCTCCAAGGATGAAAAACACAACTGCTAAGGCTGCAAGAATTCCGTATGCAATCTTCATAGATTGTTCCTTTGCTTCCCAACTTCATTCGACCGGCGTTGAAAATTCCGGCACGCGCTTGATCTCTCTTAGTTGCCCTTTGGCACACCCCTTAGTGACTGCCTTCACCCCGCATTAGAAAACGATCCGGGTTCTTAGACCGAACAGGGTAATCCGGTCCTGATCGGGATTTAGAAGCGGGTCGGAAATGAATTGTACCGATGGCGTGATCTGCAGTCCGGGTGAGATTGAAAAGCGGTAGAAAGCTTCAAGCGTGAACTGATCGCCATCTATGCCTCTTGCTTCGGCCCAGTTTAGGCCCAGACCGGCCAAATCGGTGTTGCGACCATAGTAACCGAGACCGGCAGAAATCGACCGTTCATAAAGCGCTGCGGTTCCCTTCGAGGCCCCTGCACGGAAGAACGGCATCCATTTATTGTCAACAAACCATGCGGCGGAAAACGCTGCGCCGTAATCTTCTGCTCGACTGCCATCGTCAGCCGCATCCGCATGCCAGAGGGTCAGATGGATATTGTCGAAGTAGATGCGATCAAAGCCGGACGTGTACCCAAGTTCGAGCGACTTGAAGAGATTGCCGTCGCTAAACACATCAAAGTTTGGATCGGACGGGTCGGCGTTTGCGTCTGATACGCTGGCAACGGCGTAGAGGTTCTCGCTCAGCTTTACCCCACCGGCAATACCAAGGCCTTGGTTGGGCGTGTTGATTGTCGGGTTGGTATTGAAAGACAGGTTTTGAAAACCACTGTAGGGGCTTACCAACCCGTAGATATCCACAAAGTCCGTTACATCAATCTGGCCGACTTGCAGCGCCCACGACCCATTCTCAGCCCTTTGGGTCCAGAACAAATTGGTCAGAAGCAAACCGTTGTCATTGAAGGCTGTTCCCGTGATTGAAAGGGCTCCGCCATCCAGCCCGAGAAATTGCGGAGCAACGTCAGTATAACTGTGCCTGTCTTCGATCTTGAATGTCAGAGACCCCCGTTCAGTTGCCTGCCAACTGCCGTAGAACCGCGCAATTCCGCTGGCTGCTTCGCCGGTTCCCAGATCAGCATCCGTGGTTTGGCCCAATGCCAGGTAGTCAATGTTGAACCGAAAACCACCCTCAGCCAGTCGGTCTTTCCACTGAAACCAACCCGGTGCGATGTTGCGTGGAAAATCGGAACGATATTGCGGATCGGTGAGCCCGTCTCCGGGCGCAAGATCGGCTTCGACTGAAGATGGCCCGGATAGTCCCTGAGCCGACGCTGCGCCAGCAAATGCAATGCTCAATGCGGCAACCAGAAGTCTTATCATTTTGACGCCTGTGCCCCACCGGTCTTGCGATTTCCTGCCGCGCGGATGCGATCAGCAGCACGCTGCTTCCATTCCAACCTGTCTGCCTCGGTTTCCAGAGTTTCGACACGTTCCGCCTCTAGCTGGAAAGTCGCATTCATAGGCATGAGGCCATCCACAACCATCATATTATGAACGGAAGGATCGATAGTCAGCGTGCCTGTCAGCCGAACGGGTTCGTGGAAATAGCTAGGCGCCCAGTCCCCGTTCAACCGCACACGGATCATCTGGTTAGGCGGAGGTGGAGGCATGTGGCTGCACATCCCTCTTTCTGGCACCAAATACGCCACAGGCCGGCCGTCCGGATCGCTTGGAGCAGGAATGGCAAAGCCCGCGAGTGTGATTGTTCTGCCGTCGAATTGCGGGTTTCCGCTCGTTCCAGCCTTTCTTCGACGTTCAGTCACAACCTCGCGCTGATCGAGTAACCAGTCGACGTCAATTCCGTCTGACACCAAGGCGTCTTCGGTCTCTGCTAAAAGCAATTGCCATTTCTGCCGTTCTTCGGCGCTGCCAACCTCCTGCTGCAACCTGCCGCGTATACGCACAACGAAAAGAACATCGTCGAACTGTTCGGGGCTGAGTTCACGATAGGGGTCATCAAAGACCTGCGCGGACGGGTCAGGCAGGTCAGACCAGTCCAACGCGGTTCCTGGCGTCGCCATGACAGGATGACCACACCAGACCAACCCTGCGAATACTAAGGAGCGGAACCAATGGTGCATAAATACTCTCCGGCTGTTGAGACAGGTCAATCCAGTGTGTTTTTGTAGATGACGCCGTCCTTCATGATCAGTCGGATCGTATCTGGGCTTTCAGGCCTCGGGTCGGCACCGAACCACTGATCACCCGTGCCAACAACCGAGAAGTCTTCAAGTGGGTTACCGTCGATCAGCAGGATGTCCGCATAGGCTCCTTCCTCAATCACACCCAGATTGCCCTCGGGATAGGGGTTCATGAATGGTCCGGACAAAGCGGCGATTTCACCGCCAGTAGATGTCATTGCGACCAACGAGGCGTGAGAGCCAAAGAACTCATTATTGAGATGTTTTTCATAGGCAATTTGAATATTGCAGGCGGCTACAGAACCTACGCAATCCGTGTGAAACCCTCTTTTAGCTGGGCACTCATTCATGTTTTTTATGTAGTCGCCAAAAGCCTGCGTAGCTGACTGTGCCTTTCGTAAGCTGGCTGGGACATCTCGAATGGCAGGAATATCGAAGAGATTTGGATCAAATGCGGTGAGATTGGTCGTGATGTAGGCTCCTTTCTCTTCCATCAGCGCTGATATTTCACAATCAAACATGAACCCGTGTTCAATTGATCGCACACCAGCATTCAGTGCCGCCATGATCGTTTCCTTGCGGTAGGAATGGGCCATGACGTAGCTTTCGTATTCGTTGGCAACCTGCACGGCCGCTTCTAACTCTGCCGTCGATCCTGCCAATAACTGCCACGGGTCAAACACTGAAACTACACCGCCTGATTGCATGTACTTCAGTTGTGTTGCTCCCATCCGGAAGTTGTTACGAGCAAACTTGTACATGTCAGAGACGCTGTCGACTTCTTGGGCCATATTCAGACGGCTGAAGTTCGAAGACTGGCCAACAGGCGCCGTAAAGTTGGCGAAATCAGCATGGCCACCACGCGTACTTAGAAAAGCAGCCGCAGGGTAGAAACGCGGCCCGGCAATGGTCCCGGTGTCGATTGCGCGGCGAAGACCTCCATTAGCGCCACCTGCATCTCTTACGGTGGTAAAGCCTTGCATTAAGTACATCTCAGCCATTTGAGTGCCGTGAATCGCGAGGTCTTCCCAAGTGCTGTTGGCTTCCATTGCGGGCAACGTGGGTCCTGGCAGCATCAGGTGTGCGTGATTTTCGATGAAGCCGGGGGTCAGTGTCCTCCCTTCTCCGTCAATGACCGTAGCGTCGGGGGCATCGATTGCGTCGGTTGATACGGCCTTAATCAGATTGCCCTCGACCAATACGCTGGCATTCTCGATGCGCTGTTCACTCACTCCATCGAAGATGTGCACGTTGGTAAACAACGTTTGGGGTTCTTCTTGATCCTGAGCCTGCGCGGACGCTGAAAAAGCAAGTCCTGCAGCGACAATTACCGTCGAGCAAAGCGACATTCGTAGACCGGACATAAGTACTCCCTTCATATTCATGTTTTGCCAACTATAGTCTGGAATTCATTGGCTCGGTTGCCCCTTTTGAATTAGGATGTACGAATGTGACTGCAAAAATGGCCACTTCTTAAAGCTAATCCAACAAGGGTTATGAGCTTGCCTTTCAACTCCACCTCCCGAGAGCATAGCGAGGGCTTTGTTCGCCTCTCTTTAGCCGCTCCCTTTCTGCAATATCTCACCGAACGTAAGATCAATCCGCAACCAGCATTGGATCAGGTCGGCTTGAAAGCTGAACTGATGACTAACCCATCCGTGTTCGTTCACTCCGAGTTGGTTTACGGCTTGGTAAATGCTTTCTCAGAAGTATCAGGGGATCGATACCTAGGACTGAATGTAGGGGAAGCGTTTGACCTACAAGGATGGCCGCCCTTCGCTCAAGCCTTGCAATCTACAAAAACGCTGTTCGAGTTTTTCACCCGCTTTGTTGAGCTCGTGCCGCAGGAGTCCAATTCTGTGCGGCACAGCCTTGTCATTGAAGCAGACAAAGCGACTTATCGTATCGAGAGGCAACAGGAACCAACCGTCCCACCCATTCAGGTGACCGGTTTTGGTGCCGCAATCTATGTACGCCTATTGCAGACCGTCGTCGGAGAGTCCTGGGACTCTTCCCGTGTGCGATGGGAAAGCAGATACATCAATGGGCTGCCTATCGACTACAAAGGGATCGAGGTTGGCCTTGGGACTGATCCCGGAATGCAAATTAGTTTTCCTGTGGAATGGTTGTTTTTGCACCACGTCTCTGAGGGTTCTGCCAAGCCCATAGCATCACTTCGACAAGATGAAGAAGTAACCGTGGTGGCAGCTTTGCGATCTGTCTTACGCGACAAACTGTATGAAACCGATTTGGGACCAGAGATGGTGGCTGGAATGCTGGGAATACAACCGGAACGGTTTCTGAAAGCGCTTCAAAAACAAGGCACAACGCTACCGCGCGAAATCAAACGGCTGCGTATCGATGTCGCCAAGGAGCACCTCAAACAAAACCAGATGACAATTGCAGAGATCGGACTGATGCTCGGCTATTCTGACAAGTCCCATTTCACTCGCTTTTTCCGAGGTCAGACCGGAATGACACCGACCAAGTTCCGAAGCAAGTAAATGTGGTCGAGCCAAATGAACGCTTCGAAGATTAGGTCCTCGTGGGATCAGTTCGGAGAAGTTGTAGTGCGACGTTGAACAGGTTAGTCGACGACATGAATGGTTGGTTGCCACCGCCGATACAACCTCTGCAACTGGCCGTTTCGTTGTGTATTTCGGAGTTAGCAAAGCTTGGTTGCGAAGGTCCGCTTCGGGCTGGAAGCGGCCATCCGAAAACCTTCCCCGGCAATACGGCGATGGCGCGAAACAAGCAAAGAATGAGACCCGAAGATATGGAGCCTCGAACCAAGAAAGTTGAAGGTTAATGCGCCCAAAGTTTTGGGCTAAAAATGCAACTCTTTGGGCGAAATGCAAAGCTATGGGCGCACCTACAAGATCCTAGAAATCCAGGTTCTCCACGCTCAGGGCATTTTGCTGGATGAACTCGCGGCGAGGTTCCACCACGTCTCCCATAAGCTTGGTGAACAGATCATCCGCTTCGACCATGTCGTCCACCCGCACCTGCAAAAGCGTACGTGCGTCCGGGTCCAGCGTCGTTTCCCAGAGCTGATCCGGGTTCATCTCACCCAGACCTTTGTAGCGCTGCAGCGACAGGCCCTTTTCACCTTCTTCCAGAATGGCGCGCAGCAGATCAAGCGGGCCGTGAATTGCCTGTGACCGGTCGCGACGGACCAGCGTTGCCGGGGTGTTGTAGATCTCTTGCAGACTTTGCGTGAAGCTGCCGGTCTTGCGCGCCTCACCCGAACGCAGCATCGGACCGTCCAATGTACGCACCTCTTCGACACCGCGCAAAATACGGGCCAGACGAATTCCGTGATCCTGTGTGATCCGGCCTTGCCAGCCGCGTTCGTATTCCAGCGCGATGAGGTCGAGACGCGCGGCGACTTTGTCTGCAACGCCTTGCAAATCCGCATCAACCGCGCCTGGCACAAAGGCACCTGCAACAGCGGCTTGTTCCAGGATATGGCGTGGATAGTGGGTTGGAAAGGCGTCCAAAACGCGCTTCAACTGACGCGCTTCGTCGACAATGCGCGTCAGATCCTGACCCAGGATCTCTTCGCCAGAACCGAGCTTCAGCACTGCCCCTTCGACACCCTGATTGACTAGGTATTCATCCATCGCCGCCTGATCCTTCAGGTACACTTCGGATTTTCCGCGCGCCACTTTGTAAAGCGGCGGTTGGGCGATGTAGAGATAACCGCCCTCAATCAGCTCAGGCATCTGCCGGTAGAAGAACGTCAACAGCAATGTCCGGATATGCGCACCGTCAACGTCCGCATCGGTCATGATGACGATTTTATGATAGCGCAGTTTTTCGATATTGAACTCGTCTCGCCCAATCCCGGTGCCCAACGCCATGACGAGGTTGCCGATTTCCTGAGATGACAACATTCGGTCAAACCGTGCACGTTCGACGTTCAGGATTTTACCTTTGAGAGGCAAGATCGCCTGAGTTTGCCTATCGCGGCCCGTTTGCGCTGATCCGCCTGCGGAATCACCCTCAACCAGAAAGACTTCGGTTTTGGTCGGATCCTTTTCCGAACAATCCTTGAGCTTGCCAGCCAGAAAGTTCACATCCATCGCCGTTTTGCGGCGGGTCAGCTCGCGCGCCTTGCGAGCGGCTTCACGGGCCAAAGCGGCCTCAATAATTTTGCCGACAATAATCTTGGCCACGTTCGGATTTTCTTCGAACCATTCAGCCAGCTTTTCGTTCATCAGACCTTCGACTGCAGGGCGCACTTCGGATGACACCAGCTTGTCCTTGGTCTGGGACGAGAATTTAGGGTCGGGGACTTTGACCGACAACACACAGGTCAGACCCTCGCGCGCATCGTCGCCGGTAAAGCTGACCTTTTCCTTTTTCGCGATCCCGCTGGTCTGGGCGTAATTGTTGATCGTCCGGGTCAACGCACCGCGGAAACCGGCAATATGGGTTCCACCATCGCGCTGTGGGATGTTGTTGGTGAAGGGCAGGACTGTCTCGTGATAGCTGTCATTCCACCACATGGCGATTTCGACACCGATATCGTCGCGCTCACCCTTGATGTAGATCGGTTCGGGCATCGCGGAGGTCTTGGAGCGATCCAGGTACTTGACGAATTCCTTGACGCCGCCTTCGTAAAACAGCTCGGTCTCCAACCGCTCTGCCGGGCGTTCATCAATCAGAATGATCCGCACGCCCGAGTTCAGAAAGGCCAGTTCGCGCAGACGCTTTTCCAGCGTCTCGAATGAATATTCCAGGTTTGAGAATGTATCCAACGACGCCAGAAACCGCACTTCGGTTCCGGTCCGATCACCGCATTCAGCGACAACTTTCAGATGCTCGACCGTCTCACCACCTTCGAACCGCGCAACGTGCTCCTTACCATTGCGCCAGACTCGCAATTCCAGCCAGTTGGACAGTGCGTTCACCACCGAAACGCCCACGCCGTGCAGACCGCCGGACACCTTGTAGGAATTGCTGTCGAACTTGCCGCCAGCATGCAGCTGGGTCATGATCACTTCGGCTGCGGACACACCTTCTTCGGGGTGAATATCGACTGGAATTCCGCGACCATTATCGCTGACCGAGACGCTGGAATCCGCGTGGATTTTGACGGTTACATGGTCCGCGTGACCGGCCAGCGCTTCGTCAATCCCATTGTCAACGACCTCATACACCATATGGTGCAGACCCGAGCCATCGTCCGTATCCCCGATATACATACCAGGGCGCTTTCGAACTGCCTCTAACCCTTTGAGAACTTTGATGGAATCTGCACCGTATTCCTGGGGTGCCTGTGCGTCTTCGGACATGCCGTCAGTACCTATATTATTTTGGTAACTTATACGTTTTCTGGGGGGGATTGTCACGCGCTACCCCAACATTTTGTGTCGGTCTTGCGTGATTTAGTTTCTTTCGGCAGCTGACTGCCGAATCCCTATAAACGGTCGATATCGGCCGCTATATCCGCTGCGATTTCATGGGCGTCGACATCACTGCGCTCGGCCGACAACCGCAGCCCCAAAAGGTCGGATTGATAACGCGTCGCCAGCCGGTTCGGATCGTGGTTTGGGGCAATTTCTCCGGCCTCTTGCGCCTGACGGAACAGATCTGCAAAGCAGGCCTTCATCTCGGACATGAGAACACCCGCCCGACCGGCGAGCTCGTGATCCTTGGCCTGCAATTCAGCGTAGGTCTTGGCCAACATACAAGCCTTCGCGGGCGCTCCGCTTGCCTCAATAACCAAACGCGGCTGCGCCTTTAAAGCCCCGAGCGGACCTACCCGGTCAGCCAATGCCCTCAGCCGCGCGACACCCTCTTGCGCGTAGCGGTCCAACGCCAGCCCGTAAAGCGCATCCTTGGACCCAAATGCCGCATAGAAACTGCCGGGTTTCAACTTCAACTCGCGCTCAAGGTCTTTCAGGGATGTGCCAGCCCAACCCTGACGCCAGAAGATATCCCTGGCCCGGGCAATCAGGTCATCACGGTCATATTCGGGTTTGCGAGGCATCACCTTCACCAATTCTTGAACGATTGCTCAAATATATACTTGAGTGATCACTCAAGAAAGACTATTTCTGCCTGAACGCGCCAGAAAAGGAGTTCCGACATGGCCAATTTCCCGTCACATGATCTCGAATCCGCCCCCGAAGGGTCCAAACCGTTGCTGGAGAAATCGCAGGCCGCTTTTGGTCGCCTGCCCGGCCTGCACAAGGTCATGGCCGAAAGCCCCCAGCATCTTGAAGGCTATCAAGTTCTGCACGGCCTGTTCATGCAGACCGATTTCGACAACGACGAAAAAACCGTCGTCTGGCAGACCATCAACGTGGAAAACGAATGCCACTATTGCGTACCCGCACATACCGGCATCGCCAAGATGATGAAGGTTTCGGACGAGATCACCGAAGCCCTGCGCAATGAAACCCCGCTGCCGTCGGCCAAGCTTGAAGCACTGCGCACCTTCACCCTGCAAATGATGGAAACCCGCGGCAACCCGACCGAAGCACAGCTGCAGGCGTTCTTTGATGCGGGCTACTCGCACCGCGCAGTTTTGGATGTGGTTCTCGGCCTGGCGCAAAAAACCATGTCGAACTACGTGAACCACATGGCAAAAACCCCGGTTGACGAAGTCATGCGCGGCTTCCTGTGGGAACGTAAGGTCGGCGAGCCGGCCTAAGCGGACACGACCGAGCCCTCAAAGCCATCACTCACGATCAATGTTTGGGCCCGGTCGCCCAGTTCCGCAAACAGCTCAGGCCCGGTGCCAGTCATCCAGGCCTGAGCGCCCAGCGCACAAATCTCATCATACAGCGCCGCGCGCCGATCCGCGTCCAGATGCGCCGCCACCTCGTCCAACAACACGATCGGGGGTGCGCCGATCATACTCGCCAAGGCCCGTGCGTTCGACAGGATCAATGAGACCAACAAAGCCTTCTGCTCACCGGTCGAGCAATCCTTGGCCGGGACGCCCTTGGCAGCGAACACCCCGTACACGTCCGACCGATGCGGCCCCACCAGTGTACGTCCAGCCGCCAGATCCCGGAACCGGCTTTCACTAAGTGCTTCGCGCAGATCCGCTTCCGTTTCCGGCATCGCACCTTCGGTCTGTACCAGCTCCAAGTCCGCCGATGGAAACGCGGTTTCCGCCTGATCCTGCGCCGCGCGCAGATGATCAAGCGCCGAAAGCCGCGCCGCGTGGATGCGGTGACCAGTCTCCGCCATCTGCCCTTCAAGTGCGGCATACCAATGCGCATCCCGCACCTGCTCTTTCAGCAGGCGATTCCGTTCGCGCATGGATTTTTCGTAAGTCAAAGACGCCTCAGCATGGGCTGGGTCGAAACTCAGCGCGATCCGGTCCAGAAAACGCCGACGTCCTTCGGCCCCCTCGATCCAAATCCGGTCCATTGACGGGATCAACCAGACAATCCGCGCCAGCTTGCCCAGATCAATCTGGCTGGACGCCTTGCCATCAATGCGAACCTGCCGCGCGACACCGCCCTCGGACCAGGTTTCTATCTCGTATTGTCGCCCCTGCGCCTGCAGCACCCCGGTCAGTTTCCAACCTAGCGCCTCGGGGCGTCGGGTCATCTCGGCCGCGCTGGCCCGCCGCATTCCGCGACCGGGAGAAAACAGGGACACCGCTTCCAGGATGTTTGTCTTGCCCGCGCCGTTCGGCCCGTGAATCGCAACAGGCCGACCATCCAAAGATAGTCGCGCCAGCTTGTGGGACCGAAAATGCGAGACGGTAAGCTCGGTCAGGGCCAAACCCATGACCCCTCCCTTCATCTTTTCAAAAATACTCCCGCCGGAGGCATCGCACGTCCGTGCGATCAGACGCGCATCGGCATGACGACGTACACGGCGCTCTGGTCACCGCCCTCGCGCATCAGGGTCGGGTCGGCGGCTGAATTGAACAGGAAAACGGCGTTCTCACGATCCACCTGCGAAGCGATTTCCAGCAGGTATTTTGCGTTGAACCCGATCTCCAGGCGCTCATCACCATAAGCGACTGCCAGTTCTTCCTCGGCCGCGCCGCTGTCTGGCGCGTTGACCGACAGCACCAGCTTATCGGTATCCAGCTGCAGCTTTACGGCACGAGACCGTTCGGACGACACTGTCGCAACACGGTCCACAGCCTGTGCGAACTCGGCCGCGTCAACTTCCAGCTGGCGTGTATTGCCCTGCGGAATAACGCGTGTGTAATCCGGGAACGTGCCGTCGATCACTTTTGAGGTCAGCGTGATATCCGGGGTTGCAAATCGCACCTTTGTTTCGCTGACCGACACAGCGATATCCATCTCATCGTCGTCCAGAAGCTTGCGCAGTTCGCCCACGGTTTTGCGCGGTACGATCACACCGGGCATGTCTGCAGCGCCATCGGGCAGATCCGCATCGATGCGCGCCAGTCGGTGGCCATCGGTGGCCACACAGCGCAGCACCTTGCCGCCTTCGGATCCGTCGGCCACATGCATATAAACGCCGTTCAGATAGTAACGCGTCTCTTCGGTCGAGATGGCAAATTTCGACTTATCGAACAACCGGCGCAGCAAGGCTGCCGAGGCCGTAAAGTTCGACTGGTATTCCGAGGACGCCATCACCGGGAAATCTTCCTTCGGCAGCGTCGCCAATGAGAAATTCGACCGGCCTGCTTCAACCGTCAGACGACCTGCGGCGCTGTCGGCCGTCAGTGTCACCAAGGCACCATCCGGCAGTTTGCGCACGATCTCATGTAGCGTGGTTGCCGCAACAGTGGTGGCCCCGGCCTTTTCGACCTGCGCAGGCGCTTTGTCGACCACTTCGATATCCAGGTCAGTCGCCCGGAACATCGCCTGATCGGCTTCGGCTTCGATCAAAACGTTGGCAAGTATGGGAATGGTGTTGCGACGTTCGACAACAGATTGGGCCTGGGAAACGGCCTTGAGAAGGGTGCCGCGTTCGATGCTGATCTTCATACCCTTAATTCCTCTGACTTGCGTGCCGAAATGGGCGGGACTGGCACGTTAGCGGTTCCGCCCTGAGGCACAAGGATTTTTTATGGATTTCTCGGTCGGATTGCCCAAAGCGTCAAGGGCCGCGTGGCCCAGCGGGCACAGTTCATTTCCATCCGTGGAAAATAGCGCACAAGAAAACGCCCCGGGCGTGAGGGTCCGGGGCGTTTCTAACGTGATATGGGTAGGAGCTCAGGCTTCCAGCGCGCGCCGCAGCATTTCCACATCTTCGGCAATCTGGCCGTCTGTGGTTTTCAGCTCTTCGATGCGTTTTACGCCGTGCATGACAGTCGTGTGGTCACGTCCTCCGAACCGGCGGCCGATTTCCGGCAGCGACCGGCTGGTCAGTCGCTTGCACAGATACATCGCAACCTGACGCGGGCGGGCATAAGACCGCAGGCGTTTAGGCCCAATGATGTCGGACAGGCGGATGTTGTAATAGTCTGACACTTTACGCTGAATCTCTTCGACAGTGATCTTGCGCTCGGATGCGCGCAGCACATCGGCCAGGCAGTCCTGCGTCAGCTCCATGTCGATCTCGCGCCCCACCAACGAGGCAAAAGCGAACAGACGGGTCAGAGCGCCTTCCAGCACGCGAACATTGGTTGAGATCCGGTGCGCCAGGAACTCCAGGACGCCATCGGCAATTGTCAGGTCGGGATATGTGCTGCTGTATTGCTGCACCTTGTTTTGCAGGATGCCCAGTCGCAGCTCATAGTCGGTTGGGTGCAAATCGACCACCAGACCACATTGCAGACGCGATTTCACCCGATCCTCAAGGTCTTTGATCTCACCCGGGGCGCGGTCGGCCGAGATGATGATCTGCTTGTTCTGGTCTACCAGCGCATTGAATGTGTGAAAAAACTCTTCCTGTGTCGAATCTTTGCCGGCGATAAACTGCACATCGTCCACCATCAACACGTCAACCGACCGGAACAGATGTTTGAAGTCCATCATCCGGCGTTCGCGCAAGGCCTGCACAAAGCGGTACATGAACTGTTCCGCCGACAAATAGAGCACGTTCAACTCGGGGTGCTTTGTTTTCAGCTCCCATGCAATAGCGTGCATCAGGTGCGTCTTACCCAGACCAACGCCACCGTAAAGAACCAGCGGGTTGAAGGTCACAGGACCACCTTCAGACACACGACGCGCCGCGGCATGGGCCAGTTCGTTGGGTTTGCCAACGACAAAACTGTCGAAGGTAAAGCGGGAATCCAGCGGCGCGGCCTGCAAGGACTCAAATGCCCCATTCGCGGCTTCCATCTGCGGCGCAACAGGTGCATCCCGCACAACTGTCGGCTCGGATTCGGCCTCTGCCTTAGGGCGCGCCGGTGAGTTGGCAGCGACGCGAAAGGTCAGTCGTTGAACCGTTTCCCCTGCGGTGTTCATCTCATACAATATGAGATCCGCAAAGTTCTGACTGACATAGTTGCCCATGAAATTTGTCGGCACGGAAAACACCGCTACACCGTCCTGCAGCTCTTGGAATTCAAGAGGTTCGATCCAGGTCGTGTAGTTGTTTTTTCCGATGGCCTTGAGCAACTTGTTACGTAGTAGTCCCCATTTCTCTTGTGTCATTAAGCGCCTCACGCATCCCATTCTTTATTGGCCTGTCGGCCTTATTGCTATTTTCCGGTTGCCCGGATTAAGCTTTCACACGCAAAAGGGTAACCAACGCCAAACCGCAGAAGTTTGGCGGGTGTGTTTTGGAAAGTCCGCACATCCCTATATTCCGGCGCTCCATACCCGGAACGCCCTGAAAACAGGGTTGCGCAACGCAATCTCATATTCGACAGGGCTTGGTTCCCTGGTGACCCAAGGACCGCAGCAGATTAGCAAACCAGTTGCCAACATTCGTTCCTGACCGTCCTGATGCCCGTCAGTCTAGTCGTTGGAACAGCCTGTCCCCCCAAGCGAGTGAATCGCTGTAACAGTGGTAGCAAGAGGCCAAGGCATCCGGCAACGAAACTCTGATATTGACTCGTATCTTTCGCCGAAAGAATCTCTCGGGTTTGTGAAGGCGCGGCTTTCCGGCAACAGCAAAAAAAAAGCGCCGCAGGACGCGGCGCATTTTCTATCATTTCACCTTGTTTGGTTGACCCAAGGTCAACCCAGATCTTAGCCCAGCGCTTTTACACGAGCCGACAGACGCGACATTTTACGCGACGCGGTGTTCTTGTGGAAAACGCCTTTTGTGACGCCGCGCATCAGTTCAGGCTGAGCTGCGCGCAGTGCTGCGGTTGCAGCGTCCTTGTCACCGGATGCGATCGCTTCTTCTACCTTACGCAGAAAGGTGCGGATGCGCGAACGACGTGCTTTGTTGATTGCGAAACGGCTCTCGTTCTGACGAGCGCGTTTTTTTGCTTGGGGCGAATTAGCCATGTGTGTCTCTGACCTTTGGTTCGGTACGTTGTCTAGGGTTGCGCGCCACGGAATATCCGCACCGGATCAGAAATCACGAGTGTGAGTCGGGCCAAGCGGGCCGCACGCGCATGTATAGCGGCGGTTACTACCCAAGTTGGCCGGGTTTGCCAAGCCGATTCTTTTGATGCGGATAGCTGGTATGAAAAAGGCGGGCAAAGGCCCGCCGGTTTCGATTTGATCAGGGCACCGATTACTTGTCTCGGAATTGCGCGGCGCGTTTTTCCAGGAACGCGGCCATGCCTTCCTTCTGATCCTCGGTCGCGAACATCGAATGGAACACACGGCGTTCGAACAGCATGCCTTCGCTCAGCGGCAGCTCATAGCTGCGGTTTACCGATTCCTTGGCTGCCATTGCGGTCAACTGCGATTTTTCGGCGATCTTCTGGGCTGCGCCCATCGCCTCATCCATCAGTTTCTTGGCGGGAACAACACGACTGACAAGACCAGCGCGTTCGGCTTCTTCTGCGTCCATGAAACGGCCGGTCAGGTTCATGTCCATGGATTTGGACTTGCCGACAAACCGCGTCAGGCGCTGGCTGCCCCCAAGCCCGGCAATGACGCCAAGATTGATCTCGGGCTGGCCGAATTTGGCAGTGTCCGCTGCGATGATGAAATCGCACAGCATCGCCAGTTCACACCCGCCGCCCAACGCATATCCGGCAACGGCTGCAATGATTGGCTTACGGATCGCGCACACGCGGTCGTTCAGAGCACCAAACAGGTTCGAGCTGTAGACATCCACAAAGCTCATCTCGGACATTTCCTTGATGTCCGCGCCTGCCGCGAACGCCTTGTCCGACCCGGTGATGACGATGCAGCGCACTTTGTCGTTGCTATCCGCATCTTCCAATGCGGTGCACAATTCCTGCGCCAGCTGTGAGTTCAGCGCATTCAGCGCATCGGGCCTGTCGAGCTTGATAAGGGCGACGTGGTCTTCGATTTCGACGATGATCGTCTCAAAAGCCATGAGATGAGAGTTTCCGGTTGTTCCGTTCAGGTACGATTCCTTACCACGCGAATTCGCTGGATCAAGCTATCTTTGGCATTGCGTACAGTAGAAGGATGAGCGACCGGACTGGGTGATTCTTTTGATCGGGGTACCACAACCTTCGGTCCGGCAGGGTTCGCCCTCGCGCCCATAGACGTCAAAGCTGTGCTGAAAATATCCAAGTTCTCCATCGGCTTGGCGGAAATCGCGTAGGGAAGATCCACCTGCTTCGATGGCGTCCTGCAATACCTTCCGGATGATTGGAACAAGTGCTGCGACTCGGGTCGCAGAAATTTGACCGGCTTTGCGACGTGGCGACACACGACCGCGATAAAGCGCCTCGCAGACGTAGATATTACCCAGTCCGGCAACGATTCCCTGATCTAAAAGTGCGGATTTGATCGGAGTGTTCTTTCCCCGAAACGCATCGATCAGATGTTGTTCGTGAAAATCATTACCCAGAGGTTCCGGCCCGAGGACAGACAGCAGCTTGTGATCGTCCGCAGTTGCTGTCTGCAACAGGTCCATCGCACCAAACCGGCGCGGATCGTTGAACGTGACACGTGCACCATTGGCCATGTGAAAGACCACATGGTCATGTTTTTGGGTCATCGGATGTTCATGCGCGAATTGCCCCAGCGGATCGCCGGATACGGTCATCCGGCCTGACATGCCCAAATGAATCAGCAGGGTTTCACCGCTGCTGAGATCGGCAAGAATGTATTTCGACCGTCGACGCAATCGCTGAACCGTCTGCCCGGTCAACCGCTCGGCCATCCGCTCAGGGAAAGGCCAGCGCAGATCAGGGCGATTCACTTCTGCCCGGTCGATCGCCACGCCTTCCATCGCTGGGCTCAGGCCGCGTCTTACTGTCTCGACCTCGGGCAATTCCGGCATTACACGGCTCCTATTCCAAAGGGCCGCATTGTGCCCCGGTTCCAGAGCCCTATAACAGAGGCGAAATTCGAAAAACGGCAAGGCAAATGTCCGACAACAGCGACAAGACCACTCATTTTGGGTTCGAAACCGTGCGTGAGGCTGAAAAGGCCGGGCGTGTGCAGGGCGTGTTCAACTCGGTCGCCTCGAAATACGACGTGATGAACGATGTCATGTCGATGGGCATTCACCGGGTCTGGAAGGACGCGATGATGGACTGGCTTGCGCCGCGCCCAGGCCAGCGCCTGCTGGATGTCGCAGGTGGCACCGGTGACATCTCGTTCCGATTCCTGAAACGCGCAGGCTATGGCCATGCCACCGTTCTGGATTTAACCGAACCCATGCTGGTCGAAGGCCGACAGCGCGCCGAGGCCGACCAGATGGCCGACAGCCTGAACTGGGTGGTCGGCGACGCGATGGCTCTGCCCTTCGACGACAACACATTTGACGTCTATACCATCTCGTTTGGCATCCGGAACGTGACCCGCCCGCAAGAGGCCCTGAACGAAGCATTCCGTGTGTTGAAACCCGGAGGCCGCCTGATGGTGCTGGAATTCAGCCAATTGCCTAATGACGGGCTGCAAAAGCTCTACGACCTCTACAGCTTTAACGTCATCCCGCGCATGGGGAAACTCATCGCCAATGACTACGACAGCTATCAATACTTGGTCGAATCGATCCGCAATTTCCCGGATCAGGAAACGTTTCTGGGCATGGTCCGCGCGGCCGGGTTTGAAAATGCCAAGTACCGAAACCTGAGCATGGGCATCGCCGCGCTGCATTCCGGCTGGAAAATCTGATGCGCGGACCACACAACATCATTCGCCTGATCCGCACAGGCGCCACTCTTGAGCGCACAGGCGCCATGAACGTTGTGCTGGACGCGTTCGAGGCTCCGCGCGCACTGCGGTTTCTGGCGCATGCTTTGGGAAAACCGTTCCAATGGCTAGGTTACAAAGGCGATCCCAACATGCCCCCCGCCACACGGGCGCTGACGGCGCTTGGACCGGCATACATCAAGTTTGGTCAGGTTTTGTCGACTCGTCCCGATGTTGTCGGGGATGAGTTGGCCGAACAATTGCGCGTGCTGCAGGACAAGCTTCCCCCATTCTCCAAAGCCGAAGCCATGGCCGAGGTTGAAAAGGAACTGGGCCAGCCGGTATCCGAAATGTTCAGCGAGTTCAGTGAACCCATCGCCGCGGCCTCGATTGCTCAGGTCCACAAGGCCAAGCTGGTTAGCACCGGCGAAGACGTCGCCGTCAAAGTTCTGCGCCCAAACATTGAACGTGCCTTCCGCAAGGATGTAGACGCATTTTATTTCGCCGCCCGCATCGTACAGCTATTCGCCCCCGGCGCGCGCCGCCTGCGACCGATGGAGGTGATCGAACATTTCGACGGCGTGGTCCGCGGTGAGCTCGACCTGCGGCTGGAAAGCGCAGCCGCGTCGGAATATGCGGCCAACACCAAGAACGACGCAGGCTTCTGGCTGCCCCCGGTTGTCTGGTCGCTGTCCGCCCGCCGCGTGATGACGCTCAGCTGGGCTGATGGCGTTCCGCTGGGCGACAACGCTGCGCTGGACGCCGCCGGGCACGACCGCGGCGATCTGGCGGAACGCGTGCTGCGCCTGTTCCTGCTGCACGCACTGCGTGACGGTTTTTTCCACGCTGACATGCATCAGGGCAACCTGAAAGTCGCGGCCAACGGGGACATTATTGCCTACGACTATGGCATCATGGGTCATATCGACGAATATACCCGCCGGGTTTATGCCGAGATCCTCTTTGGCTTTATTCGCCGCGACTACAAGCGCGTGGCCGAAGTGCATTTCGAAGCTGGCTATGTCCCTGCCGACAGGGACGTCGACGAGTTTGCCCGCGCCCTGCGCGCGGTCGGAGAGCCTATCTTTGGCATGGATGCCACCCATATTTCGATGGGACGCCTGCTGAATTACCTGTTCGAGGTGACAGAACGGTTCGGCATGGAAACCCGCACGGAACTGATCCTGCTGCAACGGACAATGGTGGTCGTCGAAGGCGTGGCGCGGTCACTGGACTCGCGCATCAACATCTGGGAAGTCGCCCGCCCGGTTGTCGAAGATTACATCAAGCAATCCATCGGCCCCCGGGCTGCACTACGGGATTTTGGCAAAACCGCTATGGTGCTGGCCCGCTTTGGCCCGCGCCTGCCCGCTTTGGTGGAAAATGCGCTGATCGCGCAGACGCAAAAGGACGACACTCAGAACAAAGGCCTATCGACGGCCATTCTTCCAGCAACCATCGGCGCCGCTGCGGGCGCCGCAATCGTCCTGATCCTAACGGCCTTTACGTAATGCCAATCCGCCAGCTTCATCTGGCCAAAAATATCCTCGGGGGCGCGCGCCGAAGGGCGCGATGGGGGCAGATAGCCCCCCTCTGCCCGATCCGGATCAGATCCGCTCGAAGGCAATGGCGATGCCCTGTCCGCCACCAATGCACATGGTGACCAGGCCCTTGGATCCGCCGATGCGTTCCAGTTCATACAACGCCTTAAGGGTAATGATCGCGCCTGTAGCGCCCACCGGGTGCCCCAAAGCAATTGCCCCCCCGTTTGGATTCACCTTGGCGGCATCCAGCCCCAGTTCTTTGTTTACGGCCAAGGCTTGCGACGCGAAGGCTTCGTTGCTTTCGATCACGTCAAAATCCTCGATCGACAGGCCCGTGCGCGCCAACAGGTTCTGCACGGCCGGAACCGGTCCGATCCCCATGACCTCGGGGCGAACACCGGCGTGGCCATATCCCAGAATGCGCGCCTTGGGTTTCAGACCTGCTTTCTCAGCAGCCTCTGCCGTAGCCAGAACCATCGCGGCGGCACCGTCATTGATGCCGGACGCGTTTCCAGCCGTCACCCGGCCGTCCTTCTTGAACGCCGGGCGCAGTCCTGCCAGCGCCTCGGCCGAGGTCTGCTTAGGGTGTTCGTCGACCGTGAAATTGACCATGTCGCGTTTGACTTTGACCTGCACCGGTGCGATCTGGCTTTCGAAGTAGCCGGCACCAATCGCCGCTGCCGCACGGGTCTGGCTGGCTAGGGCAAACTCATCCATTTGCTCACGCGTGATCTGATGTTCGTCTGCCACGTTTTCGGCCGTCACACCCATATGCCCGGTCCCGAAAGGACAGTTGAGCGCACCCAACATCATGTCCAGAGATTTGACATCCCCCATTTTCGCACCCCAGCGCGCCTGAGGTACGATGTAGGGGCTGCGCGACATGCTTTCGGCACCTCCGGCCACGGCAAATTCTGCATCACCCAACATCAGAGACTGCACAGCGGACACAATCGCCTGCGCTCCCGACCCGCACAGGCGGTTCACATTCATCGCAGGTGTTTCGTTCGGAATGCCCGCTTGTTTTGCAGCGGCGCGCGACAAGTACATATCGCGTGGCTCGGTGTTGATCACGTGGCCAAAAACAACGCTGCCGATCTGGGTCGGTTCGACCCCTGAACGTTCCATCGCCGCTTCCGTCACCACGGTCGCAAGATCAATCGGCGCGGTTGATGCCAGCGCCCCGCCAAAAGTACCAATCGCGGTGCGGGCACCATCAAGAATCACGATGTCTTTCATGTCTCTACTCCTCCGGACTTTGACGGCACTATGCATCTGCGGCATCAGGCTGTCCCATGGAACGTACCGTCACAAGCAGAATTGACATATGACGGACAAACGCGCATGAGATTCCGTCATGACGGAAAACCCAGACGATATCCTGACACGCCTGCCTGCCCGACTGAAAGAGGCGCGCCGCGCCAAAGGCCTTTCGCTTGAAGCCGTGGCAAATCTTAGCGGCGTATCCAGATCGATGGTCAGTCAGATCGAGCGGGGCGAAAGCAGCCCGACAATCTCGACCCTGTGGAACCTGACGCGTGCGCTGCAGGTGGATTTCGCCGGTTTACTCGAAGACGCGAACAACACGGACCAGATCGAAGTCCTTAGGAAATCCGAAGTGCCCAGCATCGACAACATGGGCCAAAACTGCCGGATTCGCATTCTGTCGCCGCCCGAGGAAGCAGGTGGTCACGAAGTCTACGACATTCAGTTCGACAAAGACGGCGCACTGAACAGCCAGCCCCACGCCCGTGGAGCACGCGAGCAGTTGACCGTGCTGGAAGGCGCGGTTCGTGTGACTTCGGGATCTGCCATCAGCGACTTGAAACAGGGTGATACGGCGCGTTATTCGGCGGACATCGCGCATTCGATCGTCGCCAATGGGCCTGCGCGGGTTTTCCTGATCGTCAAAAACGCCTAATTCCAGCGAAATTCCGTCTTCGCGGATTTTTTTCTCGTATATTGTAATTCCCCCATTTGGGAATTATGTCCGTTATGTTAGATATGCGACTCAGACAAACGGAGACCGCCATGGCTGATGCATTCCTGTCCCACATCACGGACACCCTCGCGCAGATCGAATCTGAGGGTCTGTATAAACGCGAACGAATGATCACCTCGCCTCAGGGTGGTGAGATTACGGTGGGCGACAAACAAGTCATCAACTTGTGCGCCAACAACTATCTGGGTCTGGCCGATCACCCCGCTCTGATCGATGCCGCCAAAGGCGCTATGGAACCCAAGGGATTCGGCATGGCCTCGGTCCGGTTCATCTGCGGCACGCAAGACATCCACCGTGAGTTGGAACAGAAGCTGGCCAAATTCCTGAACAAGGATGATTCGATTCTGTTCGCCGCCTGTTTCGATGCCAATGGCGGACTGTTTGAGCCTTTATTAGGGCCTGAAGACGCCATCATCTCGGACAGTTTGAACCACGCCTCGATCATCGACGGCGTGCGCTTGTGCAAGGCCAAGCGCTATCGGTACATGAACAATGACATGAACGATCTTGAGGCTTGGTTGAATCAAGCGCGTGAGGATGGTGCGCGGCACATCATGATCGCGACCGATGGCGTGTTCTCAATGGATGGCTATCTGACCAACCTGCCAAAAATTCGCGAGCTGGCGGACAAATACGATGCCATCGTCATGGTGGATGACTGCCACGCCACCGGCTTCATGGGGCCAAACGGGGCGGGCACGTCGGATCACTTCGGTGTCGACGTGGACATTCTGACGGGAACCTTGGGCAAGGCACTAGGCGGGGCAATCGGCGGTTACATCGCCGGGCCGCAGCCAGTGATTGATCTGCTGCGGCAGCGGGCGCGGCCCTATCTGTTCTCAAACTCGCTGCCACCCTCCATCGTCGCCGCCGGATTGGAAGCAATCCGCCTGGTCGAAGAGGGCGACATGCTGCGCGCGCAACTGTTCGGCAACGCGAAATACTGGCGTGCAGGATTGGAAAATCTGGGCTTTGACCTCCTGCCCGGTGAGCATCCAATTATCCCTGTCATGCTGGGCGAGGCGCAACTGGCGCAAGATATGGCGTCGCGCCTGTTCGACGAAGGCGTCTATGTTTCGGGCTTCTTTTTCCCAGTGGTCCCACGTGGACAGGCACGGATCAGAACACAGATGAATGCGGCTCTAACAAAGGACGAATTGGACCGTGCGCTGACCGCCTTTGGCAAGGTCGGCAAAGAATTGGGAGTGATCTGATGCGCCCCAACACAATGAAAGCTTTGGAGAAATCCAAACCCGAGGAAGGCCTGTGGATGGTGCAGGCTCCGGTGCCCGAAATCGACGCGGACGAGGTTCTGATCCGCATCAACAAGACCGGCATTTGCGGGACAGATATCCATATCTGGAACTGGGATGACTGGGCTGCAGCCACCGTGCCGATCCCGATGATCACGGGCCACGAATTCGCGGGTGAGATCGTCGAAATCGGGCGCAATGTCACCGGTCTGGAGATCGGCCAGCGCTGTTCTGGCGAAGGTCATCTGATCACAACCGACAGTCGCCAAAGCCGCGCGGGCAAGTTCCATCTGGATCCTGGTACACGGGGCATCGGTGTAAACGAACAGGGGGCTTTTGCCCAATACTTGAAACTTCCTGCCTTCAACGTGGTGCCTTTGCCTGAAGACGTACCTGACGAAATCGGAGCCATTCTCGATCCTTTGGGCAACGCCGTTCATACTGCGCTCAGCTTCGACCTGCTGGGCGAAGACGTTCTGATCACGGGCGCAGGCCCTATCGGTATCATGGCAGCCGCTGTCGCCCGGCATGCAGGCGCGCGGCATGTGGTGATCACCGATATTAACCCGGATCGTCTAAAGCTGGCTGAACACGTCGTGCCCACCGTGCGGTCCGTGGATGTCAGCAAGGAAGACCTGCAAGATGTCATAACCGAGCTTGGTATGCAGCAGGGGTTTGACGTCGGCTTGGAGATGTCCGGTTCGCAAGCCGCACTGGACCAGATGGTCGAGGCACTGGTGATGGGCGGCAAAATCGCCTTGCTGGGCATTCCCCCCGGAAAATCCCCGGTGGATTGGAGCCGTATCGTCTTCAAGGCCATCACCATCAAAGGTGTATATGGGCGCGAAATGTTCGAAACCTGGTACAAGATGATCGCCATGTTGCAGAACGGTCTGGACGTCAGCCGGGTCATCACACACCAGATGAAGGTCGACGATTTCGCCGCAGGTTTTGACGCGATGAAATCCGGCCAATCAGGCAAAGTTGTTCTGGACTGGACTTAACGCTCTGGAATTGCGCGGGACCAGACCCTAAACAGGGGTGAAATCATGCGTTTGGAGGAGCAAATGGGCGACAAGGACCGGTATCTGGAACGCGGGATCGAGGACACTCTGGTCACCGATTTCGCGGAAACCCATCGCAAAAGTTATGGCGACTTCCTGCAGCTCAAGACCTTGCTGAACCTGCAAAAGACGTTTCAGGACCCTGCGCAACCGGATGAAATGCTGTTCATCATCATCCATCAGGTCAGCGAGCTGTGGCTGAAACTGATGCACCACCAACTGGTCGAGGTGCGCCGGTTCTTGCAAAAGGATGAATTCGGGCCTGCGATGAAGAACCTCGACCGGGTCAAGGCGATTCAGCGCCAGCTGATCTCGGCTTGGGAGACGTTGCTGACCATGACGCCGGCCGACTACATGACCTTCCGCGAGGCATTGGGCAGTTCGTCGGGCTTCCAAAGCTACGGCTATCGTCAGATCGAATTTATTCTGGGCAACAAAGATGCCTCGACCCTGAAGGTTCACGCACATGATCCCGAAGTGATGGCGATGCTAGACGCCGCACTGACGAAACCGTCCTTGTATGACGAGGTGCTGCACATGTTGTCCCGTCAGGGTTTCGATGTGCCCGATGATTTACTGAACAGGGACTATGCGCAGCCTTATTCCGGCGACAACCGCGTGGTGAAGATATGGGGGCAGGTTTTCCGCGATACGGACCAGTATTGGGACCTATACGCGCTAGCCGAAAAGCTGATGGACGTCGAATCCCTGTTCCAACGCTGGCGTTTTGACCATGTCACGGCTGTGGAACGTGTCATCGGCAACCAAACTGGCACGGGTGGATCCAGCGGCGTGTCCTTTCTGCGCAAGGCCCTGAATTTACGCTTCTTCCACGACCTCTACGATGTGCGCACCGAATTGATGTATGCGGGGCAGGAGTAGGCGATGCTGTATCGAGGGTTCCCTAAGGATGAGCTGGAGCGTGAATACTCCCCCAGTTCGATGATCGGTGGCGATCTGACGCCTTATCTGGACAGCTACACCGCACTCAGCGCGCAGCACCGGGCGAGGATGGACGTGAAGGAAAACGTCGCCTATGGCGAATCGCCGGCGCAAGTGCTGGATTTCTTTCCCGCGAAAGGAGCAGGCGCGCCTCTGCACGTTTTTGTTCACGGCGGATATTGGCAAGCGCTCAGCCAGCGCGAATCAGCGATGATGGCCCCCGCACTGATTGAGGCCGAGCAATCCTTTGCCACGTTGAATTACACGCTGGCCCCGGATGCGCGGCTGGATCAGATGGTCAACGAATGCCGCGATGCCCTGCTTTGGCTGGCAGAGAACGCGTTCAATTTGGGCTTTGATCCGTCGCGGATCACCCTATCGGGACACAGTGCTGGCGCGCATCTGGTGGCCATGGTCATGGCGACCTCGGCGGATGCGTTGGCCCGCGCAGGATTGCGCGTGCGCGATGTTATTCTGATCAGCGGCGTCTATGATCTGGAACCGATCAGCCTGACCTCGGTGAACGACCCGCTGCAGTTGACCCCGGTCGAAGTGCACGATCTGTCCCCGATCCTGCACCTGCCACCCCCCGGCCCACGCTATCACGTGACAGTGGCGGAACGGGACACGCCGGAATTCATCCGCCAAAGTCGTGATTATGCGGAAGCTCTGCGCAAAGGCGGGCATTCGGTCAGTTTCGATTTGCAAAAGGGCATGCAGCACTTCGATATCATCATGCATCGAGGGACGTTTTTGCCGGCAAATCGGTAGTCAAAGGCATCAAAAATCAACTGATTTGATATTTTCCCGGGAAATTAACACAACCATTACAAACCTTACCTTTGTAGCCAAGCTTCGAACGCCCGGATCGAGCCCAACGCAGTCGTTACAAAATTGGCTTTGAGCAAAGGACTTCATCTGGAACTCAGTCCAGCGTATTCTTGTAGACTTTGCCGTCTTTCATGATCAGATCGAAATTCTCATGCGGGTCTGCGATCAGGTCGATATCTTGCAGCGGATTGCCGTCCACCAGGATTAAGTCGGCATAAGCGCCCTTTGCGATCACACCCAGGTCACCTTGTTGATAAGGGTGGCGCGGGCCTGAGAGTTTGAGCAGTTCAGCATTGGTTGAAGTCGCCATTTTCAGCACCTCGTATGGCGTGTACCAGCGCTGCAATTTGGCAAGGAACGCACCCTGACGTTCGGCCAGTTTGGGATCGAACAGGATATCGGTGCCAAAGGCGACTTTCACACCAACATCTTTCGCAGTTTTATAGGTGAAATCTGTGCCGTTGGTGACGTCGATCCATTTCTGCTGGCTGACAGGGTCGTCGAAAGAAAAGCCATCCTCGTCATCCAGAAGAGGCTGCACAGACAACCACACGTCGTTGTCGCGCATCAGTTCCATCGTTTCGCGGCTCATCAAAAAACCATGCTCGATGGACTTAACGCCAGCGGCAACGGCAATTTCCACAGCCTCGTCCGTGAAGACATGAGATGCAACATAAGTGTTGTAGGTGTCGGCCACCTCTACAAAAGCCTCGATTTCGGCCTTGGTGTATTGGCGTACATCCAGAGGATCATAGGTGGATGACACCCCGCCACCGGTGGAAATCTTAAGTTGGGTTGCACCCATGCGCATGATCTCACGCGCGCGTTTGACCACTTCCGGAACACCATCAGCTTGCGCCATCAAACCAACGCTGTACCAGTACCATTGCGAATCCGCGCCGTTCGTCGGAACCGCTTGGTAGGGGCGATAGTCAAAGTGGCCGCCGGTTTGTGTCACGGGTGGGCCGGACGGCAGGATACGGGGGCCTTCGATCTCGCCTGCGTCAATCATCCGTTTTATGGCAAATGAATTGCCGCCAACGTCGCGCACCGTTGTAAAGCCGCGCATTAACGTGCCTTCGGACCCGATGGCACCCCGCACCGCGACCTCAAGAATATCGCCGGTCACAACCACACTCTGCGGATTGCAACAGTAAAGCGTGTGCCAGTGTACGTCGATCAGGCCCGGCATCAACGTTCGCCCGCCGCCATCGATGACGATACCATTGGCGACGGCGAGGGGTTCTGAGGACACATCTGTGATCAGATTGTCGGTTACAACAACATAGGCATTTGTAATCATTTCCTCATTCACACCATCAAACACGTTGACGTTTGTGAACAGTATCGGCCCCCCATCCTGGGAGAGCGCTTGCGAACTGGCTATAGTGAGAAAAATCGACGAAACCGCCGCAAGTTTGGGAAAATGCATTCTAAATTCCTCAGAAAATTCTGTCGGAGAAACCATCCCAGCGGAAGCAAGCTTTTTCAAGGATTCCCTCACTTTTCTGCAAGGTCGGCTTTGTCCGCATAGCCGACCTTGAAGTCAGACTCATCTCATAATTAGGGCAGGATTGTAAAACGCACCGTCTGACTGGATTCAGAGAATCTCATACGCACAATCAAAGGCTTGCAATCATTCACAAAAATAAAACAGCGGCCCGAGTGAGCCGCTGTTTTTTGTTTTACTGTACT
This sequence comes from Ruegeria sp. CDSB013, assembly GCF_059611165.1. Taxonomy (NCBI): domain Bacteria; kingdom Pseudomonadati; phylum Pseudomonadota; class Alphaproteobacteria; order Rhodobacterales; family Roseobacteraceae; genus Ruegeria; species Ruegeria sp. CDSB013. The sequence goes on from NZ_JBXWPA010000012.1 coordinate 46,378, forward strand.
ACCGGATCAATCCAGCGTGCGGGTGACCTCTTCGCGCTCGAAGATTTCGATCACGTCGCCTGCACGGATATCGTCGTAGTTCTCGAACGCCATCCCACATTCCTGACCTGACTGAACCTCGGCCACTTCGTCTTTGAAGCGCTTCAGCGTCTTCAGCGTGCCTTCATGGATCACCACGTTGTCGCGCAGCAGGCGGACGCCTGCGGAACGACGCGCCACGCCTTCGGTGACCAGACAGCCAGCAACCTTGCCGACGCCGGTAACTTTGAAGACTTCGCGAATCTCGGCATAACCGATGAACTTTTCGCGAATCTCGGCGCTCAGCAGGCCGGATGCGGCGGCTTTCACGTCGTCCACAAGGTCATAGATTACCGAGTAGTAGCGGATTTCCACGCCCTTCTGATTCGCGGTGTTCCGCGCCGACGCATTGGCACGCACGTTGAAGCCCAGGATCGGCGCACCGGATGCTTCGGCCAGGCCGACATCGGTTTCGGTAATCGCACCTACGCCCGAGTGCAGCACGCGCACGCGTACCTCGTCGTTGCCGATCTTCTCCATCGCCTGAACGATGGCCTCAGCCGAGCCCTGAACGTCTGCTTTCATCAGAATTGGCAGTTCGTTGACGTTCTCGTCTTCCTTGGCTTTCTGCATCAGCTGCTCAAGGGTCGTTGCGGCGCCAGCGGCAGCGCGTTTGTCCTTGGCGGCCTGTTCGCGGTATTCGGCGATCTCGCGGGCCTGCGCTTCGGTCTCGGTCACGTTCAGAACGTCGCCAGCCTCGGGCGTGCCGTTCAGACCCAGAACCTCGACAGGAACCGAGGGGCCAGCTTCCTTGACGCGTTCACCCTTGTCATTGATCAGCGCTCGGACTTTACCGTATTGCTCACCCACGACGAAGATATCGCCCTGACGCAGCGTGCCGTTCTGAACCAGAACAGTAGCGACGGGTCCGCGACCCACGTCCAGCTGTGCCTCGATCACGGCACCTTGGGCAGCGCGATTCGGGTTGGCTTTCAGCTCCAGAATCTCGGATTGCAGCGCGATGGCTTCCAGCAACTCATCCAGACCCTGACCGGTGATCGCAGAGACTTCGACGTCCTGAACTTCACCCGACATTTTCTCGACGATGACTTCGTGCTGCAGCAGATCGGTGCGCACCTTGTCCGGATTCGCGCCTGGCTTGTCGATCTTGTTGATCGCCACGATCATCGGCACTCCGGCCGCTTTTGCGTGGTTGATCGCTTCGACCGTCTGCGGCATCACCGCGTCATCGGCGGCCACAACCAGAACCACGATATCCGTGACTTGAGCACCGCGCGAGCGCATCGAGGTAAAGGCCGCGTGACCCGGCGTATCCAGGAAAGACAGCGTGGTGCCGCTATCGGTTGTTACCTGATAGGCACCGATGTGCTGGGTGATGCCACCCGCTTCGCCTGCCACAACCCGCGCATCGCGGATCGCATCCAGAAGCGAGGTTTTGCCGTGGTCAACGTGACCCATGATCGTGATGACTGGCGGACGCGATTTCAGATCGGCTTCGTCGTCCTCGACCTCTTTGATGACGTCCTCGACATCCGAATCAGAGACACGGGTCACTTTGTGACCGAATTCTTCAATGATCAGCTCGGCGGTATCGGCATCAATGGTCTGGTTCTGCGTGACCATCATGCCCATGTTCATCAGCGATTTGACAACGTCTGCCACACGCTCGGCCATACGGTTGGCCAGCTCTGACACCGTGATCGCCTCGGGCAGCTGTACGTCGCGGATTACCTTTTCGCGCTCGACCGTACCACCCATGGCTTTCTGACGCGCCCGCTCCTGCTTGCGCTTCATCGCCGCCATAGAGCGGTGCCGATTACCTTCGCCGCCCGTTGCCTGACCCAGTGTCAGCTTGCCGGACCGGCGGTTGTCATCACGGCCTTTGCCACGATTTCCGCGCTGTTCACGCTCGCGATCGTTTTTCCGCGGCGTTGCAGCCGGTGCAGGCTTGTTGGCCGGGCTGCGCGGAGCAGCCGCCTTGGGCTCTGCTGGTGCAGCCGGAGCAGCAGCGCGTTGGGCCGCAATTTCAGCCTCTTTGCGCTTGCGTTCATCTTCTTCGGCCTTGGCACGTGCACGTTCTTCGGCCTCACGCTGTTCGCGTTCCTTAGCCTCTTGCTCCGCACGACGACGGGCGCGTTCTTCTTCACGCGCTTTTTCAGCTGCCTCACGGGCGGCGGCCTCTTCGACCTCGCGGGCTTTGGCAGCCTGCAGCGCCTTCATCCGGCGGGCCATCTCCGCATCGGAAATCCCGGCAGGGCGGCGCGACGGATCACCCGAGGGCGTTGCTCCGCCACCCGGCTTGCCGGCACCCGGCTTGGGAACCACCACGCGCTTGCGTTTGGTCTCCACCACGACATTCTTGGTACGTCCGTGGCTGAAACTTTGTTTCACATTTCCGGGGCGTGCCCCGCCACGAAGACCCAATGTCTTTTTGCCGTCATTATCGCTCATAAAGCTTCTTACCCTTCCGCGCGGCCCCTGCCGCCGTCATCCGTTTCGCGCAAGCCACGCAGGCGCTGCGCTTCCTCTACAACACGTTTGGCGAGTCCGCCAGAGGCGAGCGCCGCATGAATCACGGTTTGGCGCCCAAATGCCTGTCCCAGCTCGTCCGCCGTCAGCCAGCCGATGTATGTTCCGAAGTGCGGCGTGCTCAGTTTCGACTTGCCGCGCCCCGATCCATCAGAGGCTTGTATCAGTACCTGGGCCTCTTCCCGGTCCAGCCACGTCTTGACCTTTTCGTAACCGGCGATCGCGTCACCGGATTTGCGCGCAAGGCTCACCAACTCGATCACACGGCGCGCAATCTGACGCTCAACTTCATCCGCGAGATCGTTAGGCACGCTGACTTGCGCCTTGAAACCACGTGCAAACAGCTTTTTGCCCACGGCCTTGTCCAGCGCGCTGCGATCCGCCGCGACATAGACGCCACGTCCCGGCAGTTTTGCCGCGACATCCGGAAAGACCTGACCATCTGGCCCCGTCACAAAGCGGATCAACCCATATTTAGGTTGAACCTCGCCCGTGGCGATGCACTTGCGTTCAGGCCCTTCGGACCGATCCTTATGGACGCCACCGCGACCCATTTGCGCCACCCGAAGCCCGAGATCAGGCCTCGGCCTCCTCTTCGGTAACTTCTTCTTCGGCCTGCTCCAACTCAGCAGGATCGACCCAGCCCAGCATGATCCGAGCTGTCATGACCAGATCCTGCGCCTCTTCCAGCGTTACACCGAAAGGTTCCAGAACACCGTCATCTTTGATTCGCTGGCCGTCGACCGTGGTCCAACCACCGGCCAGTTCCCAGTCAGCGCAGGTGGCGAAGTCTTCCAGGTTCTTCACATCGTCCTTGGCCAGCGCTTCAACCATCTGGGGTGTCAGGCCTTCGAATTCAATAAGACTGTCTTCGACACCCAACGCGCGGGCGCTTTCCAACGCTGCCTTGGCCTGTGCTTCCAGGTGTTCGCGCGCCCGTGTTTGCAGCTCCTGCGCGGTGCCTTCGTCAACGCCGTCAATCACCAGCAGTTCTTCGATCTCCACATAGGCTACCTCTTCGAGGTTGGTGAAGCCTTCGGACACCAGCAACTGTGCAAAGAACTCATCCAGATCCAGGCTGTCCATGAACAGCTGGGTGCGGGCTTCGAATTCTTTCTGACGACGCGCCGATTCTTCGGCCTCGGTCATGATGTCGATATCCAGATTGGTAAGCTGGCTGGCCAGACGCACGTTCTGACCGCGGCGACCGATGGCAAGCGAAAGCTGTTCCTCGGGAACCACAACCTCGATTTTGCCGGCTTCTTCGTCCAGAACCACCTTGGACACCTCAGCAGGCTGCAGCGCGTTCACCAGGAAGGTCGGCTGATCTTCGTTCCACGGGATGATGTCGATCTTTTCACCCTGCAGCTCGTTCACAACGGCCTGCACGCGGCTGCCGCGCATACCAACGCAAGCACCAACAGGATCGATCGAACCGTCATAGGAAATCACGGCGATCTTGGCGCGCGAACCGGGGTCACGGGCAACAGCTTTGACCTCGATGATGCCGTCATAGATTTCCGGCACTTCCATCTTGAACAGCTCGGCCATGAATTCCGGCGCGGTGCGCGACAGGAAGATCTGGTGGCCACGAACTTCGCGACGCACTTCCTTGATATAGGCACGCACACGGTCATTCGGACGATAGCTTTCGCGACCGATCTTGTCATTGCGGCGTAGAACGGCCTCAGCACCGCCCAGATCGACGATGACATTGCCAAACTCTTCGCGCTTGACCGCACCGTTGATAATAGTGCCTGCGCGATCCTTGAAATCTTCGTACTGACGGTCACGCTCGGCTTCGCGCACCTTCTGCAGGATCACCTGCTTTGCGGATTGTGCCGCGATACGGCCCATTTCAACCGGCGGCACTTCTTCGACGAAGACGTCACCAACCGAAGGCGTTTCCATATACTGCTTGGCCTGCTCGACGGTCATCTCAGCCTGATAGTTTTCCAGCTCTTCATCCTCGACCACGGTGCGGACGCGGGTGAATGTCGCTTTACCGGTCTTGCGATCGATGCTGACGCGGATGTCCATCTCGGCGCCGTAACGGCTCTTGGCGGCGCGGGCGAGCGATTCTTCCATCGCTTCGACAACCAGACCGGGGTCGATCATCTTTTCGCGGGCCACGGCCTCGGCGGTCTGCAGCAGCTCCAGCTGGTTGGCTGAGGTGATTGCCATCAGTTCGTCTCCTCTTCGGACCCTTCGGTCTCAATCTCGTCGAAAGCGTTTTCGTTCAGGGCACCGGCGTCTTTGCGCTGGCGCAGCATTTCCTTGATCAGGTCATCGGTCAGGACCAGCTTGGCATCGCTTAGCCAGTCGAATTGCAGTCCGATGGTGATCGTCTCGTCCCCCTCGGCGAGATTGATCAAGACCTCATCTCCCTCGATCCCGGCCAGCTCACCCTTAAAACGACGGCGCCCGTCGATCAGTTCGGCGGTTTCGATCTTGGCCTCATATCCTTCGAACGCCTCAAAATCCTTAAGACGCGTCAAGGGGCGGTCGATGCCGGGGCTGGACACTTCCAGCGCATAGGCGTCAAGGATCGGATCCTCGACATCCAACGTGGCGCTGACCGCGTTCGAAATCTCGGCACAATCATCCACTTCGATACCGCCATCAGGCTTGTCAGCCATGATCTGCAGCGTGGTTTGTTTGCCGCTCATCAGGCGGATACGCACAAGCTCATACCCCAGATCCTCGATCACGGGGGCGATGATCTCGGCCAGTCGCCGGTCGATGGCTGCTTTGGCTATCAGGTCATTTGTCATCTGGTACTCTACCCTGTCAGTCGGGCACAAAAAAACGGGCGCGCGGCCCGTCGATCTTTTCCGGTGGAGCCCCGGACCGAAGCCCGACACGCCGCTGTTAACGGCCATATAGCCAAGCGACTGCAAGATTGCAAGCCCAAGCGCCCGGATGGGCAATCACAATATCAGTCTGACAGAATCCACTCGCCATTTTCACACAGGTAAGGACCAACGCGGTCCCCGTCTTCGTAGACTTCGCCGTCAAACAGGCATTGACGTCCCTGGGCATGTGCCACGCCTGACAGAGCGACGGTCACAAGTGCAATAGTGGCAGCGAGAACAGCAAGTTTATTCATGGAAAGCTCCTATTCCGCCGAAGATGCAAAAAGCGCAGGCTGCGTGTTGCGTGGGTAGATAATCACCGAAAGAGTGCCCCTGCCCTGAAACTGCTCGGCATTCGCCGTCCGCGGTGGGAAGAGTTGATCAAAGGCCACCCGGTTCAGCCCCAGCTTCATTTCCGAACCCGACAAAAACTCGAACGGTGTCCGCGCGGCACAGGCATGAAAAACAGGATCTTGCCGCACCGTGAACTGACGCATGATATTGGATGACCCGCCGGTCGGTTTGATCAGGACGGTAATCCCCGGTTTCAAAAAACTGTCAGGGCAGGTGTACACCATCGGTTTTTCGTTTCCGTTTGCGTCATGCAATAACACACCCTCGGCCGTTACCTCGTGCTTGAAGGGGCTGAACACGGTCTCTTGCTGAATGAAGTTGGTGTAAAGCGTCGCAAATAGCTGGCTGTCACCACGCGGTTCCGACTTTATACCCTCGTACAGATCAGCGATGGCCTGCCACATCCTTGAATCCGCCCCACGCAGTGTTCCGGGCAGCGAAAACGGACCTTCCAGATCATACAGCACGTCGCGCAGCCCGGCCGACAGGGGATCCTCCTTTTCCAGCGCTCTAATCTCGTGAACCAGATCCGAATCGTTCAACGCATAGTAACCATGCGACTTCAGCGTGCGGGTCAGAGCCCGCATATCGGACAGTTTCCGCGCTGTCGTCTCTGCACTATCTTCGGGGTTCGCCTCTACGGCCTCAAAACCCTTGTCCAGCAACTGAGTCAGCGACTGCCCTTCGCGGGCATCCAGCTCTATCGTCCCGTTTTTGCTGACTTTTACGGTAACGTCTTTACCTGATTTCAGGGCAAACACCGCAACAACCGCCAATGCTACGGACAAAATGGATATTGATATATTCTTTAAGCTTTCAACCCTCATGGGAATTATCCCATTTTCGAAAAAATTAAGCTAATACAGCGCGTACAATAGCAAAATTTTGCACAAAGTAGAAGTCAGGCGAATTTTCGGCGTTTAAATCAACCACCAACGCTCGGCAACGCGGCCATCATCCAGGGGGCGATCCGTTCCGATCTGACGGGGCATGCCGACATGCCCTGCTACAGCCAGCGCCATATCGGATTCGCTTGGAAAAAAGCGCAATCCGCGGTGCGGGCTGAACCCTTCGCCCTGCGGCAGTGCCGCGATATCCACAAAGCCGTCTCGCAGCGCCTCGGTACGCACGCGAGCGTCGGGAATCACGATAACTTCCAGGGTTTCGGCCCAGCCAGCCAATCCATCCTTGTAGTGGCCCGCCACACGGCGCCCAAGGAAATGACGATCATCCTCCGCCCGTTCAACTCGGTAGCATCCGGTGCCGTTCGCCGCCTGCAAGGGCGTGACACCTTGCCCGTTGCGCGTAATAACGAACCTGCTGTCGGCCAAAAGGAAGGGTAGACCCGGGTTGGCCTGAGCCAACTCCAGACGCACGCGATTATCTGACAAGGCGTCGACCTGCCCGACATCGCCCAGAACCGCCATCACATCCCTTACATCAAGGACTGCGCCATCGTGAAAACGAGCGCTCTCGCGCAGATCAAAGCTCCAGATGCGGGCTTGGGAATCAGTTTGCCAACCGGTCGCAAGCTCTCCGCGCAGGGTGCCGTCAGGTGCAATCTCGGTCAGGGTGTCGAACACGGCCCCACGGGCCACCTGCTCCAAACTGTCATCGCGGGGCACGGCAAGGCGCAGCGTACCACCCACTTTGGGCGTATCCGCCAGCGAAGCGCCCGTCGCCGCCAACAAGGCGGCAGCAGCACCAGACGCAAACAAAGCGCGACGGTCGATGCGTGTCATAATGCGCCCTCCGCCACGCGGTCCATGATGCGAACCAATTCCGCGCTAATTCCGGGTTCGGACAGCGCATGCCCGGCCTGACGCACCATCTTCAGCTCGGCATTGGGCCACTGCTGGGCAAGGTTCCACGCGGCCTGAGGCGGACAGATCATGTCATACCGACCCTGCACGATATGGCCGGGGATATGTGCGATTCTGTCCATCTGGTCCAGAATCTGCCCGTCCCGTTCAAGGAACGCGCGGTTGATGAAATAGTGATTCTCAAGCCGCGCAAAGGCGCGCGCGTATTCTCCGGGGCTTTCCCCGGTTGCACCATGTGAATGGATTGAGGCCAGCGCATTTTCCCAACTGGACCAGGCCCGGGCATACAGGATCTCGGTCGCACGGTCCCCCGAAAACAAGCGCTTGTTAAATGCGCCTATGGTGTCACTCAGCTCATTGTCGGACAGCAGAGCGGTGAACTTCGCCCATTGCTCGGGCCAGAACTTGCCCGCGCCGCCGCCGTAAAACCAATCCAACTCGGCCTGCGTCGCTAGGAACACACCGCGCAGCACCAGGCGATTGACCCGATTCGGGTGGGACTGCGCATAGACCAGCGCAAGCGTTGCCCCCCAGCTGCCGCCAAAGACGATCCAGTCGTCGATATCCAGCAAGGTCCGCAGACGTTCGATATCGTCCACCAGATGCCAAGTGGTGTTGTCCGTGACCGACGCATGGGGCCGCGACCGACCACATCCGCGCTGATCAAACAGAATCACCCGGTAGAAGTCCGGATCAAAATAACGCCGCATCGCGGGGCTGCAGCCACCGCCCGGCCCACCGTGCAGAATCACCACCGGAACACCGTTGGGATTGCCGCATTGTTCCATATAGATACGGTGCCCGTCGCCCACATCGACCATGCGCTGATCGAAAGGATCGATCGGCGGGTACAGATATTGAACTGCGCGCTTTTGGTCCGGGTACTTGTCCATTATGGCCCTATATAGTCCTTAAGCGTAAAAGAGCATACGGAGACAGGAATGCAAGCGCATCCGAACACGGTTGACCCTTCTGAGATCGCAAAATTCGAAGCGATGGCCGCAGAATGGTGGGATCCTCACGGAAAATTCAAACCACTGCACATGCTCAACCCCTGTCGGCTGGATTATATCACACAGCAGATCGCGGGCGAATTCGATCGCGATTTGAAATCGCCAAAGCCGTTCGAGGGCCTGCGTTTGCTGGATATCGGCTGCGGCGGCGGGCTGCTGAGCGAACCGATGGCCCGCCTTGGGGCCGAAGTGGTCGGAGCGGATGCCGCCGAAGGCAACCTGCCCGTCGCGCGCATCCATGCCGAACAATCAGGGCTGGAGATCGACTACCGCCACACCACAGCCGAGGACATGGCCGCTGCGGGTGAACAATTCGACGTGGTGCTGAACATGGAGGTGGTAGAGCACGTCGCCGACCCCCTTGGCTTTCTGACCGCATCGCAAGACTTGCTGAAACCGGGCGGATTGCTGATCTGTTCCACCATCAACCGCAACCCGAAATCTTATGCGATGGCCATCTTCGGGGCCGAGGTCGTCATGCGCTGGCTGCCGCGCGGCACGCATGAATGGAACAAGTTCATCACCCCCGATGAACTGTTCGACCTGCTGCGCCAAGCCGGGCTGGACCCGGTGGACCGCAAGGGTTTCGTGTTCAACCCGATCCTGTGGAGTTGGTCGATCTCGGACCGCGACCTGAGCGTGAATTATGTGACGGCGAGTGTGAAGCCGGGGTAGGATGGCTGCTTGCAGCCATTATTCCAACGACAATACAGACGCGATGGGTACAAGCACCCATCCTACGATTTCTTAAAACTCTAAACGGGTCAGTCCAAAAGCAGGGCCAAAACCAGCAGCTGTTAGCTCGCTGCCAAGTGCGTCACTAAGGAAAAAATACCTGAACATATTGGGATCAATCCAGACTGCTGGACCATTTACCGATCTGGTATCCGGCACAAGGCAATCAGCAAGTGAGGCATCAGGCTTAGGCTTAAACACCTCGCGCCCAGGCCACACATGCACAACATCGCTCTTTGCAATATCGATTGCATGACCTTGATTCTTGAAAATTAGAGCATATGCCACATAATCAGGCGGGGCTTCTGTATCATTACCAAAAAGTTGTTTTTTTTGCAGGCGTGCCTGGCCCAAATCATAGTGCTCAAAAATCTCCGCAACATCCGCACGCAACATTGGGTGCCCTGCACTGAACACCGGAAGTATAGTGCTCGGTGGTGCCTCGCTTAGGTTCCAATAGAGTTCATTCGGCACTGCTTCTGAGTCGACATGCTCGCCACGGGCATTCTTCTTATTTCCGTCACTATGTTTCTTAGCGATTTCGACATCTTCGTCGCGAAACTTGATCGAAGTGATCTTGTTTCACATTGGTTCAGTGACAAAACCAATGCTGAGCTCATGTCTTTGGTAAACATCGCTAACCCAGATTGCGCCACTCGGTTTTGAAGTCTTCAGGTGAGATCGATTTTGTTGATCTTCGTTAGCGGAGGTTGGCGAAGTCACGTTCTCTGAAAGCACACTGGATTTCCGTCGCTTCCTAAACCAACGCATGACCTTCCTACTCCCCCTCCAACTGCAACCGCAAATCCCGCAGCACGGGCAGTGTGCTGCGGACACGCTCCAGCCCAAGCTCTCCGACCACGCGGTTGATCAGTGGGGCGATTGACGCAATCGCCTGATCGCGCGCTCTCCGGCCAGCCGGGCTGATCGCCACCATCTTGCGGCGGGCGTCGTCCCAGTCGGGGCGGATGTGGATGTATCCGGCCCATTCCAGCTTGGCCAAAGTGTTGGTCATCGCCCCTCGGGTCACGTGGAATGTGTCCGCCAGTTGGGCCGGGCTACGCTCATCCCCAACAAAAACCAGATGGTTCAGCACCGAGAAATGCGAAATCTCCATGCCCTTGGGCAACACCCGGCTAAGCCGGTTGCGCAACAGCTGATCGGCGGTCAGGATTTCGCTGAACAGCGTGACCGCAAGGGCATTGTGTTCGTCAGTCATGGTCCGGTTCTGGATCAGGGTCCGTCAAAGCGACGGGTGTGAGTAAGTGAGGGCACCCGTCGGCGCGCCTCAGACACAGAACTATCACGCAAATCGAAAATGTGAATGCCCGGATCGGTCCCTGCGTCGATGACAACCTCTCCCCAAGGGGCAATTACCATGCTGTGGCCATAGGTATGGCGCGTTTTTCCTCGGGTTTTCGGATGTTCGCCGGTTTGCGCCGGGGCCAGCACCCAACAGCCGGTCTCGATCGCCCGCGCACGCAGCAGCGATTCCCAGTGCGCAGCCCCGGTCACCGGCGAAAACGCCGCCGGAACCGTCAGGATACGCGCACCCGCCTGCGCCAGCGCCGCGTAAAGCGCCGGGAACCGGATGTCGTAACACACCGTCATGCCAACCTTGCCAAAATCGGTGTCGGCAATCACCGCCTTGTCGCCGGGCCGGTAGTTTTTCGATTCGCGGAAGGTCTCGGTTTCGGTAACCTGCACGTCAAACATGTGAATCTTGTCATACCGCGCCACGATCTGCCCCTGCGGGTCAATCATGAAGGATCGGTTGGCAAACCGCCCGTCCGCGTCATGGGTCTTGATCGCTAAAGACCCGATCATCAGCCAGACACCCAGCGCGGCGGCCTGATCCCGCAGGCCCGCCAACGTCTGGTCGTCTTCTTCGTGCTGCAGAACCTCGCGCTGCCGCGTTGTGCTGGTGGACACGCAGTTCGTCACCTCAGGCGTCAGGATGAACCGCGCGCCTTGTGCCGCAGCCTCGGCCATCATGGCGCGCACCCTGTCCAGGTTTTCGACCGGATCGTCCGACGAGGTAATTTGCAGCAGCGCGGTCTTCATCAGGCCGCGAGCAGGCGATCCAGCTTACCCTGACGCTCCAGCTCATAAAGTTCGTCACAGCCGCCCACGTGCTGCGCACCGATAAAGATCTGTGGCACGGTCCGTTTGCCACCCGCGCGCTTGATCATCTCGGGCTTGCGCTTGGGATGCATCAGCACGTCGACTTCCTTGAATTCGACGCCTTTCTGTTTCAGCAGGCGTTTGGCCGCGTGACAAAAACCGCACAGCGGCGAGGTGTATATTTCTACCGGTTTCATATTCCGTACCTTCGCGTTTCGCATAATCTTGGGCGAATTAGGCATCCTTGGCAACGCGCGCTAGGGTCAACACGGAAATATGATTTGCTCCGGATGTAAGGCAGACACGCGCACAAGCCGCCAGTGTTGCGCCGGAGGTCATCACATCATCCACCAGCAGGATATCGCGCCCCTGCATTTGGTCTTGTCGTTTTGGATGGGCGATGATCGCATGCTCAAGGATTTTAGCCCTCTCGGTGGCCGTTTTGCCGTCCAGAACCGGTGTCTTTCGGTGGCGAAGCAAAAGGTCTGGGCAAACCTCAAGCCCGACCTCTTTCCCAAGATGCTGCGCCAGCAGGGCGGATTGGTTGTACCGGCGTTTCAGCAACCGGGACCAGTGCAGAGGCACAGGCGCGACCAGCATGCCGTCCCGAAACAGGTCTTGCCCGGCCCGTGCCAGCCAGCGTGCCGCAGGGCGCGCCAGTTCGGGCCTGTCACCGTGTTTCAAAGCCAGGATCAACGACCGCGCCTTGCCATCATACAACAAGGCCGAACGCCCTTCCCGCCAAGGTCGGGGGGCAGCCATGCAATCATCGCATTCAATCCGATGCCCGTCTGCCATCCCCGGCAACGGTACTCCGCAGCTTTCGCAAACAACGCCGCCGATAAATGGTGTTTCTCGCCAGCAGGATCCGCACAGGCCGAAATCCGTCTCGGTCAGATCACCGCATCCCAGGCAGCGCGGCGGGTAGATCAGAGAGACAGCGGTTTGAATCCGCTGCCACATGCGATAATTGCGCCCTATGAAACTGCCTGAAGCCAACGCACCCTCTTTGTTTGATCGCCGGGCCCTTGCCCTGCATCGCGCCCGTGCACAGGACGAAGCCCTGTTCCTGCATCGCGCTACAGTGGACGAGGTTCAGGATCGGCTCTCCATGGTTAACAAAACCTTTACGGCCCCAGCGATCGTGACGCCGTTTGCGCATATCTGGCGCGAGGTGATCCCAGAGGCTGAATTCGTACCTGATGATGAGGTGCTGGCTCTGCAACCTGGCACGCATGATTTGGTGATTCACGCCATGGCGCTGCATTGGGCCAACGATCCTGTTGGACAACTGATCCAATGTCGCCGTGCTCTGCGCCCCGACGGATTGCTGTTGGTTGTGTGTCTGGGCGGTGAAACCCTGCACGAGCTGCGCGCCGCACTGGGACAGGCCGAAATCGAAGTAAGCGGAGGCCTCAGTCCGCGCATCGTCCCAATGGCCGAGCTGCGCGATCTTGGCGGGTTGCTGCAACGGGCGGGGTTTGCGCTGCCGGTCGCCGACACCGCGCGCCTGACGGCGGAATACCGCGACATGCTTCACCTGATGCATGACCTGCGCGCCATGGGTGAGACCAACAGCCTGTCCGGGCGCATGAAACAACCCACCAAGCGGCAGGTCTTTGCCCGTGCGCAGCAGGTTTATGCCGACAACTTCTCAACGCCTGGGGGGCGGTTGGCCGCCACCTATGAATTGATCTGCCTAACCGGCTGGTCGCCAGATGACAGCCAACAGAAACCATTACGCCCCGGATCAGCCAAAGCGCGGCTTGCGGATGCGCTGGGCACAAAAGAAGGCAAACTGTCCAATTGACGACCGGGCTTTTCCGGTTATCTCAGGCCAGTACAGAGAAATCTCAGGAAGCATCAGATGTTTGACGCCACTCGCCCCGATCATGCCCCAGCAGACCACCCCAAGGTCAAAATGGGCCGCGTCGGCATTCTGTTGGCCAATCTTGGCACACCGGATGACTACAGCTATTGGCCGATGCGCCGGTATCTGAACGAGTTTTTGTCGGACCAGCGCGTAATCGACTATCCCAAGTGGAAATGGCAGCCGATTCTGCAAGGCATCATCCTGTCCAAGCGCCCGTTCAGTTCGGGCGAGGCCTACAAGTCGATCTGGAACCATGACAAGAGCGAAAGCCCGCTGATGACGATCACCAAGGATCAGACAGCAAAGCTGCGCGACGCGATGCAGGAACGCTATGGCGATCAAGTGATGGTCGATTTCTGCATGCGCTACGGCAACCCTTCGACCAAATCCAAAGTGCGAGAGATGGTTGCCGCGGGCTGCGACCGCATCCTGTTCTTTCCGCTTTACCCGCAATACGCTGGCGCGACGACCGCCACGGCAAACGATCAGTTCTTTCGTGCGCTGATGGACGAAGCCTGGCAACCTGCCGCGCGCACTGTTCCCGCCTATTTCGACGAGCCAGCTTATATCGACGCTTTGGCCGGGTCAGTGGAAAAAGCCTATGCCGCGCTGGAGACCAAACCGGATATCCTGGTTTGTTCTTATCACGGCATGCCAGAGCGCTATTTGCAGCAGGGCGACCCCTATCATTGCCAATGCGCGAAAACGAGCCGATTGCTGAAGGAACGGCTGGGCTGGTCGGACGATCAGCTGGTCTCAACCTTCCAATCGCGATTCGGTCCCGAGGAATGGCTGAAACCCTATACCGTGGATCACGTGGCTGATCTGGCGCGGCAGGGAAAGAAGAACATCGCCGTGATAGCGCCCGCGTTTTCCGCCGATTGCATCGAGACGCTTGAAGAGATCAACGAAGAGATCAAGGAAAGCTTTGAAGAGGCTGGCGGTCAGACCTTTATCTATATCCCCTGCCTCAATGACGATGATTCGCACATTGGCGCACTGGGCAAGGTAATCGAAGACAATCTGAAGGGCTGGCTCGACTGACCGATTCCCACCAAATAAATATGAAAAAAGGCGGTGGATCACTCCACCGCCTTTTCTCTAGATTTAGCTCGTCAAATTAGCTTGCTGCAACAGCTGCGGCAACTACGACCAGCAGGACCAGCGGCAGGATGATACCCTGCGACGAACCCTGAGTTTCCTCTACAACAACCGGTGCTTCAACAACCGGCTCTTCCAGGTTACCGGCATAAGCGGTCGAAGCAGCAGCAGTAAATGCAGCGGCGAGAACGAGTTTTTTCATATTAACCTCCAGAGTTTGCACGGCTCCATCAATCGGATCCGCACACCTAAGACTTACCTCGTGGTTTTTTTCTAATCAGCTATATGGCTGGAATGCAATTGCAACTTGAGCCACAAGCGGGTTCGTGCGCGAAAATGTCGTCATATTAGCAACACTTGCGTGCCGACCTTCGCCATCGAGAACAGTTCAGCGATATCTTCGTTGAACAGGCCGATGCATCCGTTCGACGACCGGCGACCGATTTTGCGCGTGTCATGCGTTCCGTGAATCCGGTAGTATTTCCAACTCAGGTATAAAGCATGTGTTCCCAATGGGTTATCCGGGCCCGGTGGAATATGGTCCGGCCATTCGGGATTTCGCTTCTTCATAGAAGGTGTCGGCGACCAACTGGGACCTTCAACTTTGCGGATGACGCTGGTGCGGCCCCGGCGGGTCAATTCTTCGGTCAGCGGAACGGATGAGGGGTAGAGTTTGTAAACAGATTGATCATCTGACCAATAATGCAGCGCTCGAGACACCGTATCAACCAGAATGGCCCCATTTCTCGTATTCGAGAAATAAGGCTGCCAATCCAGGGCGCGGAACCCCGAGACATTGCGACGCACGTCTGGCTCGGCCTCGGGTGCGGGGCGCAATGGGTCACCTGGAATGTACTGGGCAATCGCCGGCGATGCCAGCAGGGCCGAAGCACCGGCCAGAAATCCTCGGCGGCTTGATGAGAGAATGGGTTTCTTGACCATAGTGAACGGTCCTTTGCGAAAGATGACCTGAAATTTTCACGTATTTTATTGCCAGAATGCGTCAATCGCAAATCAAACCGGCAGAAACATGCAAGAATCAGCCATTGCAGGTTTGCCCAAGGCTGCATGGCGCGCTATGCCGTATGTCGACACAATAATCAGGTCGATCATGACGCGTATTATCACATTACTGTTTCTTTGCTTTGTTGCGCTGGCTGCATGTACCCCAAGCGGCACCCCAACTTACGGATCAGATGGCCGTCCACTGCCATCGGTCTACAAGATTCGCGGCAACCCCGAAAAGCTCCAGTTCCGTATGCTGGATTCGGTAAATGCCTTGCGCCAGGCTCAGGGTTTGCAGGCGGTGCAGCTGAACTCACAGCTGAATGCTGCGGCCGCGACCCACTCCAAGGATATGGCGCGCCAGAACCGCCCATGGCACTTCGGTTCGGACGGATCGTCTCCCATAGATCGCGCGCAACGCGTCGGTTATTACGGGACTTTCCTGGGTGAGGCGATCTCGGAAACCTATGAGACCGAAACCGAAACCTTGGCCGCCTGGATGCAGGAACCTGGCCCCCGAGCCGTGATCATGGACCCCAAAGCCTCACAAATGGGCTTTTCCTGGCATCAGGAAGGTGGCGGGAAAATCTGGTGGACACTGGAAATGGGAGCAGGCGGGTAACAAAAAGCCGCCTCGAAGAAAAAAGCCCCCAGCTTTCGGGGGCTTTTTTATTTCAGCAAGATCAGGCGGCCTGCATGGACTGCGCTTCGGTCAGAATCGCGTAAAGCTTGACCGGATCAGGGTTGGCCCGCAGCTTTGTGCAAACAGACGTGTCGCGCAGTGTACGCGACACCAGCGCAAGCGCCTTAAGGTGATCGACCCCCGCCTCTTCCGGCGCAAACAGTGCAAAAGCGATGTCCACCGGCTGCCGGTCGACCGATCCAAAATCAATCGGTTTTTCAAGCATTACAAACACACCCGAAACAGAGTCCAGATCTGTCAGCCGAGCGTGTGGCAAGGCGACACCGTGTCCAACCCCGGTCGGTCCAAGGCTTTCGCGCTCCAACAAGCAATCGACGACAGTCTGCGCATCCAGATGCAAAGTTCCGGCGGCAACATCGCCAATTTCCTGAAACAACCGCTTCTTACTAGAAGCGGCGGACAACACACGTACTGCTTCGGGCTTTAATATGCTCGAAAGCTCCATCATCACGCTCCACGGCGGGGCCCCTGCATTTGCAGGGGCGTGCCTTGCTAGTCTTGCCTGTTACGGATCAATCCAGCCGATATTACCATCTTCGCGACGGTACACGACATTCAATCCGTCCTTGTTTTCGTTCCGGAACACCAACACCGGCGCACCGGCAAGTTCCATCTGCATGACCGCCTCTCCAACACTCAGCGATGGGATCTTGGTTTCCATCTCAGCCACGATCATGGGCTGCAGAGTATCGGGCTCGTCAGCCGTCTCTGATTCGTCAGAGGCGAGGATATAAGACGACGCTCCGAAGAGTTCAACAGGCTCGGACCGATCCTTGTGGTGGTCTTTCAGGCGGCGCTTGTAGCGGCGCAGTTGCGTTTCCATCTTGTCGCAGCATCCCTCAAACGCCGCGTAAATCTCGGTTGCATGTGCCTTGGCCTGAGCGGTCAGACCAGTGGAAAGATGCACTGTGGTTTCGCATACATATTCATGCGCTGAACGGGAAAAGACGACGTTGGCATCTGTCGGACGTTGGGCATATTTGCCCACGACCTCGCCCAGTTCGGTCTGCACATGAGTCTGCAGGGCCGCACCGATGTCGATCTGTTTTCCGCTGATTTGGTAACGCATGTGATCTCCTTCACAATTCACACCCATTTCTGACGTCACGTAATGCGACGCGCTTGTTTTTATCGGGTGGGGGACATCGGCAAATCCTGCGGTAACCGCACCGGCCCCCCTTCCAGGAAGGGGCGTCGTGATCCAGTCGGGAACCGAAGAAATGCCATAGTCTAATTGAGGCAAGAGACGGCGGGAGAGTCAATCAAAACAGGCGTGTATATACGTGATTTCCGCTATGCGCCCGGCGAAAATCTGCGCAAGCTCATGAAATACGGAAGTTTTCGCCTAGGTAAACCCGGCGCACGTTTTCATTTTCGACCACTTCATCGGGTGTGCCGGACATCAGGACCTGACCGTCATGCAGGATGTAGGCACGATCCACGATCTCTAGTGTTTCGCGCACGTTGTGATCGGTGATCAACACGCCGATTCCACGCTTTTTCAGGTCCGCAACCAGATGGCGGATATCCCCGACGCTGATCGGGTCGACCCCCGCAAAGGGTTCATCCAACAACAAATATTTCGGATCTGCTGCCAAACAGCGCGCGATCTCGACCCTGCGGCGTTCACCGCCCGACAAGGCCAGCGCGGGTGCGCGGCGCAAGTGTTCGATCGAGAAATCGGACAACAGTTCTTCCAGCCGCTCCTTTCGGCGGTGAGCATGGTTGACGGTGATATCCAGAACGGCGGCGATATTGTCCTCGACGCTCATGCCACGGAAAATCGACATCTCTTGCGGCAGATATCCGATCCCAAGTCGCGCACGGCGATACATAGGCAGCGTTGTGACAACCTGACCGTCAATCGTAACAGTGCCGGCCTCAGGAAACACAAGGCCCGCGACCGAGTAGAATGTGGTGGTCTTGCCTGACCCGTTCGGACCCAGCAGCGCCACCACCTCGGATCGACCCAAGGTCATGGAAACGTCGCGTATCACCGTCTTTTTTCGGTAGGACTTGCGAAGTTTTTCGATTTTCAGGCCGGACGCGCCTTCGGCTACCGTCAGGTTTGGCTGAGCCATCAGTTGGCCCCCTGCTGCAGGATGGTCTTCACGTTGCCGGTCATCGTCGCTTTGCCAGTGGTCAGGTTGGCGTTCATCTGGTCGCCGCTGATCGTGCTTGGCCCCTGCAACAGCAGAACGTTGCCCTTCATGACGATCTCACCTGAATCGATGGTGTATTCCGCCCAGTCGCCTTCGGCCGCATCCGGAGGGCTGACCAGAATCACATCCTCGGTCGCTTCCATCCGTTCGATGCCTGAACGGTCCTCGTTATAAATGACAAGCACGCGTTCCGCCGTCAGCCGCATTTCGCCCTGAATGACGATCACGTTCCCCAGAAACTCGGCCGAGCCGTCTTCCTGATTTACGTTCAGCTTTTCCGAGGTTACCTCGACCGGCAGGCTTGGGTCGGCATTGGCCGAACCGAAAGCAACCTGAGTTTCCTGCGCTGTCGCAGAGATCGCACCAATTACCAGAGCAGCGCTTACAAGGGCTAATCGAAAATAGAACACAGGTTATCTTTCTGCTTTTTGAGGCTCATACACCAACTTCACGCCATCTGTAAAAATAATATGGACCGGTCCATCTTTTTTTTCAGTCCCAAATGTCATTCTGCCCGCGGTAAAATCACCAATAATACCGGTTCCGTCGACCTGACCGGGCGTGTCGCCCTGAATTTCGTCCAACGCGGTGTTCAACAGATCCGTTGTGACGACGATGCCGTCCGTTGTTGTTATAACCACATCCCCGACAAAGGTAGCCGTATTCTTGTCCGGACGGATCATGCCAGAGTTGGAATCCAAAGTGATTACGCCGCCATTCAGCAGGCCAAAGCGGCCCCGAAATTCGGCCGCTGTTGGCGCTTCGCCCTCAGTACCCTGCGTTGCCCGGCTTGCCTCGATCTGAACGTCTTCACCTTTGCGGGTCGTTCCTTGGTAGTTGGGCTGCGTCACCACCTGATCCGCCAAACGTTCATCGATATCCTGCTGGTTGAAGGGCACGGACACATTGGTTTCGATGCTGCGCGACAGTAGGAACACGGTCGACAGCATAGCGATAGCCACCAGTGGCAGCACCACCTTGAAGAACTGTACCCTGCGTGAGTGTCCGTCCACCGCACTACCCTCCGCTTAGCCCAATCCGACGCGCAGGCAGTCGTGGATATGCAACAGCCCCTCGGCTTGGCCCTGTGTCTCGGGGTCTACCACGAACAGCGAAGTGATCTTGCGGTCGTTCATGATCGCCACCGCCTCTTCCGCCATTGCATTCGGGGAAATGGTCAGCGGATTGGTGGTCATGACCTCTTTGGTGGTCTTGTCCAGAAGGCCGTCCATATTCCGGCGCAAATCGCCGTCAGTCACGATGCCAATCAGGCGGCCCGTCTCATCCGTCACGCCGACAACGCCAAAGCTTTTCTGGCTCATGACCAGCAGCGCCTCGCTCATTGGGGTACCCTCAGACACAACTGGCAGATCGGCGTGCATCAAATCCCGCACGGTTGAAAGCTGCGCGCCCAGCTTGCCGCCGGGGTGGAAGGCGCGGAAGTCCTCGGGCTTGAAATCACGGTACTTCATCAACGCAATGGCCAGCGCGTCCCCCATCGCCAAGGTCAAAGTGGTCGAGATCGAGGGCACCATGCCAAAACCGCAAGCCTCGCCCAGCGACGGGATCAGCAGATGCACATCCGCCTGCGTCATTAGCGTGCTTTCCGGTTTGCTGGACAAGCCGATCAACGGAATACCAAAGCGGCGGGTAAAGGCCAGCAGATTGACCAGTTCCGGCGCTTCGCCCGAGTTTGAGATGGCCAGAACCACATCGCCTTTCGACACCATGCCCAGATCGCCATGGCTGGCCTCGGCAGGGTGTACGAAATAGGCCGGCGTGCCGGTGCTGGCCAGCGTGGCGGCAATCTTGTGGCCAATATGACCCGATTTGCCGATACCGCTGATGATGATGCGGCCCGGAGCATGCAGGATCATCTGCACAGCATCAGCAAAATCTTCATTCAGGCTTTCGGCCAGCACGTCCAACGCGCGGGCTTCGTCGGTGATGACCTGACGTGCGGTTCTCAGGAATGCTTCGGTATCGGTCATGAGTGCGCAAAAATATCCGTTTCGGGCCAACCGGCGAGGTCCAGTTTCGCACGCATCGGCAGGAATTCAAAACAGGCCTGCGCCATTTCGGTGCGGCCTTCGCGGGCCAAGCGCCCGTCCAACGCCTCGCGCAGCTGATGCAGGTACAGTACGTCCGAAGCCGCATAATCCAGCTGCGCATTTGTCAGGGCTTCGGCACCCCAGTCGCTCATTTGTTGCTGTTTGGAGATATCGACACCGATCAACTCCTGACACAGGTTCTTCAGCCCGTGGCGATCCGTATAGGTTCGCACCAACCGGCTGGCGATCTTGGTGCAATAGACCGGAGCCGCCAGCGCGCCAAACGCGTGGTACATCGCAGCGATATCGAAACGCCCAAAGTGGAACAGTTTCAGCACGTCGGGGTTTTCCAGCATCGCACACAGGTTCGGGGCCTCGGTCTGCCCCTTTTCGACCTGGACGATGTGGCTGTTTCCGTCGCCGCCTGACATCTGGATCACGCACAGCCGGTCCCGATGCGGATTCAGACCCATGGTCTCGCAGTCGATGGCCACAACAGGGCCCATATCCAACCCGTCCGGCAGGTCGTTTTTGTAAAGATGATTTGCCACGGGGCTTGTCCTTTGTCCGGTATCGTCCCCGAGATAGGAGGTTTGGTCCCTAAACTCAACGCCATCCATAACGGGGCGGCAGGGACCCGTACGATACGTTGACCATATCCCTATGGGGGGGATAGGGTTATTACATGACACAGCACAAACACGAGTCGCACCCGCAGATCCATGCGCGTTTGAAACGGGCGCACGGACATTTGGCCAGGGTAATATCCATGCTCGAAGATCAAGACCCCTGCACCGACATCGCACAGCAGCTTTTTGCGGTTGAAAAGGCGATTACCAACGCCAAACGGGCCTTGATCCACGATCATATTGATCATTGCCTGTCGCCAACCACCGCAGCCAAAGACCCGGAAGTGGAAGACTTCAAAACCATCACAAAGTACCTCTGACCGATGCTGAGCGTCCTGAAGAACCGTGTCTATCGGCATTTACTGGCGGCTCAGGTGGTCGCGTTGATGGGAACCGGGCTGGCGACGGTTGCCTTGGGGTTGCTCGCCTTTGATTTGGCCGGTGACGCGGCAGGTATGGTTCTGGGAACCGCCCTGACCATCAAGATGGTGGCCTACGTGGTTGTCGCCCCGCTCGCCGCTGCGTTTGCAGAACGGCTGGACCGACGCAAAATGTTGGTGGCGCTGGATCTTGTGCGTGCCGCCGTTGCGCTTTGTCTGCCGTTCGTGACCGAGATCTGGCAGATCTATGTGTTGATCTTCCTGCTGCAATCGGCCTCTGCCGGCTTCACCCCTGCCTTTCAGGCAACGATCCCGGATGTTCTGACGGATGAGCAGGACTATACCAAAGCCCTCTCGCTGTCCCGGCTGGCCTATGACCTCGAAAGCCTGCTCAGTCCCGCTCTGGCTGCAGCGCTGTTGTTGATCATGAGCTTCGACAGCCTGTTCTGGGGCACAAGCTTTGGGTTCATTGCATCGGCAATCCTTGTCGTGTCGGTCGCCCTGCCTTCGCCCAAACCGACGAAACGGAGGGGGATTTACGACCGGACGACCCGTGGCATCCGCCTATACCTTGGTACGACACGGTTGCGCGGCTTGCTGGCGTTGACCTGGACGGCCGCGTCAGTCAGCGCGATGGTTATCGTCAACACTGTCGTAATCGTGCGCGCTGATCTTGGGCTGTCGGAAAGCGCTGTGGCCGTAGCATTGGCCGGGTATGGGGGCGGCTCGATGGTGGCGGCCTTCATCCTGCCGTCTCTTCTGAACAACTACGAGGATCGCAGCGCTATGCTGGCTGGTGCAGCATTCGGGACACTTACGATGGCCGTTGCAGCGGGGTTGTTCGCCTCGACCCAGATGACTTTGTGGGGGCTCGCAGTGTTATGGGCAGGTGCTGGCTTTGGCTATTCAGCCACTCTGACACCCTCCGGCCGTCTGCTGACACGCACGGCCCGCCCGGAAGACCGACCAGCAGTTTTCGCCGCGCAGTTCACCCTGTCCCATGCCTGCTGGCTGGTACTGTACCCGATGGCCGGGTGGCTGATGACCACCAAAGGAACCGAACAGACATTGATCTGGATGACTGTGGCGGCCCTTTTGGGGCTTGGTGTTGCGCTTCTGATCTGGCCGCGCTCCAGGCAGAAAATCACGTCGGGCGAACACGCTGACAAACCTTGAGCATCCCAAGGTATTTGCACTACACCTTGGCCCTATGGATCAGCTTGACCGCCGCATCATCACAGCCCTGCAGCACAACGCCCGCGAATCTACGACTAAGATCGCGGCGAAACTCGGTGTGGCCCGGACCACCGTGCATGAACGCATCCAACGGATGGAAGAACGCGGCGTGATTGCCGGGTATTCGGTGGTTCTGAGCGAGCCCGAAGACGCCCCGCGCGTTCAGGTCGTTGTCTTGCTTGAGGTTCAGCAAAAAGAGACCAAACGTATTATCAAGCGGCTGGAAACTTATCCCGAGGTCAAACTCTGCCTGTCGATCAATGGGGAATTCGACCTGCTGCTGTCCGCCGAAGCCCCCAGGATCGAGGATCTGGACATTCTGGTCGACGAATTGGCAAAGATCCCCGGGGTTTTGCGAACCAACACCAGTGTCGTGTTCGGCCGCCGGATCGACCGAAACTGAGCGGCCGATAACCCTCTGTAAACCCTGACACAGCTAGCTTGGCCCGGACTGATCAGAATCCCGGACCGGCAGAATGCCATATCGAACGATCTTAGGACTGACCTTGGTGACGCTGTTGGCTGCGCCGCAGGGTTTTGCCATGCCCGACACCCGAACAGCCCGCATCTGCGACCACGCCGCCCAGCGCGCCGCCCGGTCCGAAGGTGTGCCACTAGATGTCATGCGCGCCATTGTCCGCGTTGAAACGGGCCGCACAGCTGACGGGGCACTGCAACCCTGGCCCTGGACGATCAATGTTGAAGGAAAGGGCATTTGGTTCACCTCAGAGTTCGAGGCAAAATCATATGTGTTCGACATCTTCAAAGCAGGCAAACGCAGCTTTGATATCGGGTGCTTCCAGATCAATTACCGTTGGCACGGCAAGGCGTTCCGCTCGATCGACGCCATGTTCGACCCAGATGAAAACGCCACATATGCCGCGCGGTTTCTGAAAGATCTATATGCCGAGCTGGGCTCGTGGAAAGCTGCCGCCGGGGCCTATCACTCGCGCACACCCGCTTTGGCGAACGCCTATGTGGCGCGTTTTCAAACCGTTCTGGCTCAGTTGGATCAGCAAACTCCAAACGCATTTGCGACGCGCGATCCGTTTACCGGGGCTGCCGATCCATTAATTCCACGTCGGGCAGAGCCTGCCAACACTGGCGCGATGGGATCGCTAGTACCGGTGGCTGGTGCCGCGACGGCCTTCATACAGTTCAACTAGGAGCTTTGTGTGCCCAAGATCGACGCCCGTTCGCTTTTCTCTCCGACCGTGCTGCTGGCGCTGGCGTTGATGACTGTCATCGTAATGATGATCCTGCCTATGCCCGCATGGGTTCTGGATGTTGGCCTGTCCGCCTCATTCGCGCTGGCGATTCTGATCTTCACACTGACGTTGTTCATCGAACGCCCGCTGGATTTTTCGTCATTCCCAACCATCCTGCTGGCCTCGCTGATGCTGCGACTGTCGCTGAACGTGTCCTCGACCAAGCTGATCATCGGTCAGGGGCATACCGGCCCTAACGCAGCCGGAGATGTGATCGAAGGCTTTGCGAACTTCGTCATGGGCGGCAGCATCTTTCTGGGCCTTGTCGTGTTTGGTGTGCTGCTGATCGTGAATTTTATGGTCATCACCAAGGGCGCGGCCCGCATGGCCGAAGTCGGCGCGCGATTTGCTCTGGACGGAATGCCCGGCAAACAGCTGGCCATCGACAGCGACATGTCCGCCGGGGCCATTGATCATCAACAAGCGAAAGAGCGCCGCGAACGTGAACAACAGGAAACCACGTTCTTCGGCTCGCTCGACGGGGCCTCGAAATTCGTCAAAGGTGATGCGGTTGCCGGGCTGTTGATCACGCTTCTGAACCTTGTGATGGGCCTGATTATGGGCGTGATCGTGCAGGGAATGCCCATCTCTGCCGCGTTTGAGACCTATGCCATTCTGACTGTTGGCGACGGACTGGTCTCGCAAATTCCCGCCGTGATCATCTCGATCGCTTCGGCACTTTTGCTGGCGCGGGGCGGAACCCAGGGTGCGACCGACAGCGCGATCTTCTCCCAACTGGGGCGCCACCCTGCGGCGCTGGGCACAGTGGCGATGCTGATGGTGTTATTTGCGTTGGTGCCCGGCCTGCCCTTTTTGCCCTTCATCCTTGGCGCAGGCGTTCTGGGCTATGCGGCCTATTCGGTGCACCGCAAACAGAAGGCCGAGGCCGACGCGGAACATGCGCCCTCGACGCAGGATGAGACCCCGGTTTCCCAAGCCATCGGGGACATTCTGGATCTGGACGACGTCCACCTGGAATTCGCCCCTGATCTTGTCAGCATGGTTCTCAACCCTGGCACCGGGCTGGACGCACGAATTGCCAATATGCGCACATATGTCGCCTCAGGCTTTGGACTGATCCTGCCTGACATCCGCCTGACCGACCGGGCGGAACTTCCACTGGGAACCTATGTGATCAAGGTACAGGGGGTCGAACAGGCACGCGGTGTTCTCAACCCTGATCTGGTACTGGCGCTGGTGCAGGACGGCCATGACATGCTGCCTGAAGGCAATGATGTGACCGAACCTGTTTATGGCGCTCCGGCGCGCTGGATTCTACCAAAGGATCAGGAAGCCGCGGCGCTGAGCGGCGCGACCATCGTTTCTCCCCCCGAGATTTTGGCGACACATCTGCTTGAGATCATCAAACAGAACTTCGCGCGGCTGCTGACTTTGAAATGCCTGCGCCGCCTGCTGTCCGAGATGACACGGCTTAGCGATCCGGTTCGGGCCGAAGCGAACCGCAAGCTGCTGGACGAGCTGATCCCGGACAAGGTGCCAATCGACACGTTACATTCTGTTTTGCGCCTGCTGCTGGAGGAAAAAGTCTCGATCCGTAACATGGCCCTGATCCTTGAAACTGTGGCCGAGGCGCGCTTGACCACGACGCAACCCGAAGGGATTTGCGAGTTGGTCAGGCAAAGATTGGGATTCCAGTTGGTTGCCGACATGAAGCGGGGGGACGGTTCCATTCCGCTGATCCAGCTTGCGCCTGAATGGGAAGACACGTTTGCCTCGTACCAGATCGACGCGCCCAACGCTGGATTGGATGTCGCCCTGCCGCCGAACCTGTTCAACAAACTGGCAGATGGTGTCGTCGAAACCGTCTCGCAATCCGCCGATCACGGGGTGTTCCCGGCAGTCGTAACCTCAACCCGCCGACGTCGATTGCTGCGCACGATCATGCAGGCGCGGGGGGTGTCGAATCCGGTCCTGTCCTTTGAGGAAATCGGGCTCGAGGCCAGACCCGCATTGGTCGGAACGATACCCGCATGATCGCTGTGCCTCCAGCGTTGCTGCCGGAACTGGCAGATGGTCTGTGGCACCTCTTTGCCGTCTTCCTGCGCGTGTCGGCGCTGGTATCGCTGTTACCCGCCTTCGGGGAACGCAGCATTCCAACCCGCGTCAAGCTGGGGATCGCCGCGGCATTTACACTGATCGTGACGCCCGCCGTTCCAGCGCCTGACCACGGGCAAGGGTTATTGCCTTTGGCGCGGATGATTGGCTCCGAAACACTTGTCGGGCTGGCACTGGGCATTGGACTGCGCCTGTTCGTGCTGGCCTTGCAAACTGCGGGGTCCATCGCGGCACAATCGGCATCTCTGTCGCAGATTCTGGGCGGGGCCGCTGTCGATCCTGTTCCTGCAATGGGATATCTGTTGACACTCGCAGGTCTGACATTGGCGGTTCTGCTAGGCCTGCACATCCGCATCGCGCAATTTCTGATCCACAGCTACACGCTGTTTCCAATGGGCGTTGCTCCGCTGGCACCGGATATGTCGCAATGGGGCGTGAAACACATCGCGCGCAGTTTTGGTCTAGCGTTCAGCCTGGCCATGCCCTTCGTCATCGCGTCGCTGATCTATAACCTTGCGCTTGGGGTCATAAACCGGGCGATGCCTCAGTTGATGGTGGCCTTTGTCGGTGCCCCCGCGATCACCTTCGCGGGTTTGTTTCTGCTGTTTGCTGGCATCCCTTTGATCTTGTCAGTGTGGTCCGATGCCTTGTTCGCCTTCATTGTGAACCCGCTTGAGGTCAAAAGATGAGCGGTCAGGACGACGACAGTGACAAGTCCTTTGAGGCGACACCGCAAAAGCTGCAGAAAGCGCGCGAAAAAGGGGAAATCGCCAAGTCCAACGACCTGAACGTTGTGGCGGCCTATGTCGGTTTGCTGGTTGCTATGCTTGCTGCGGGGCAATTCGCGGTGCGCAACATAGGAACGTTGTTTGTCGGGTTGATTGATCAGGCAGATGATTTTGGCCAACTGCTGACAACAGGTTCGGCGTCCAGCCCCGTCGGGGGGATGCTGCAGACGGCTGCATTGTCTGTTTCGATCCTGTTTGGCCTGCCCGCCGCCGCCGTCCTGCTCAGCCTGATTTCACAACGTGCGCTGGTTTTTGCGCCCACCAAGCTGAAACCCAAGATGTCGCGCATTTCGATACCGTCCAATGCCAAGAACAAATTCGGGCGCAGCGGCTTGTTCGAATTTGCCAAGAGCTTTGCAAAACTGGTGATTTACTGCACATGCCTGGCGCTTTTCCTGCGGGCCAACCTCAGCGAGATTCTGTCCGCAAGCGCGACTCAAGCCCAGTCTTCAGTGATGCTTATGATGAATCTGCTGTTTCGGTTCATGTTCATCGTCATTGCGGTGGCTCTGACCATCGGTGTGGTCGACTACATCTGGCAATACGCCGAACACATGCGCAAGAACCGGATGTCGCGCAAGGAAATCCAGGATGAGACCAAAGATGCCGAAGGCGACCCGCATGTAAAACAGCAACGTCGTCAGCGCGCCCAGGATATCGCAACCAATCAAATGATGGCCGAGGTGCCAAAAGCCGATGTCGTGATCGTGAACCCAACCCATTTTGCCGTCGCGCTGAAATGGTCCCGGACCGCCGGATCGGCACCTGTTTGCGTGGCCAAGGGCGTGGATTCCGTGGCCGCCGCGATCCGCGAGGCCGCCGGGGCGTCTGGCGTCCCGATCCATCCCGATCCGCCAACGGCACGTGCGCTGCACGCCACTGTTGAGATCGGGCAGCAGATCTCGGAAGAACACTACCGCCCCGTTGCCGCCGCTATTCGGTTTGCCGAGGCGATGCGCAAACGGGTGAAGGGGCAAATCTGATGCAACGCACACAGCTGCGGGATCTGGCCAAAGTGACCGAAGCCTCGTTTCAGCGAGAATACCAATCCCTGCGCCCGCTGCTGGAGGCCGAGGCACGGGTACAACAACAATTGGCCCGACTTGACGCCCAAGTCCAACAAACCCGGCAAGAGACAGCGTCTGCAGAAAGTTACCGTGTTACCGGCACAGATGTTCTCTGGAACGGGTGGGAATCGGCGACACGCAGGCAGCTCAACATGCAACTTGCGCGGTTACGAGCACAAAAGCTGACAGCCCTTGCGAATCTGCGCGTCGCATTCGGGCGCAAGCAGGCGGTTTCCAACTTATGCAAAAAACACCAGTAAGGACCTGCCAGTGATCCAACCAGGGCCCGCCGACCCGTCACGTATCCTGACGGTTCACACTCATGATCAAAACCTTTGAAACATCGTCCCCCAGATCCTTGCGCGCCTCATCCAGCAACGCCTCGCGTAAGACCCCCAGGTTATCCGAGCGGGTGAAGTTCCCGTCAAAACCACCGGTATTGGCGTGGTCGAACAGTACCTGTAAAAAGCGGTCACGCAGTTTGGGTTCCGAGGCATAGAACGGCTCGGCCATTCCAGGTGTGACCTCAAGGCTTAGCGACATGGTGACAAGTGCAGCAATCCGATCCGATTCCACGATCGGAACCACGAATTGCTTGGTCAGCTTCAGATACTCATAAGAACCCAAACCGTCCTTTTTGTCCGCTTTGCCGGATTTTTTTGCCGTGGCTTTCGGGTCTTTCTTCTTAGTCTTGTTTTGTTTTGACTCGACGTTCATATCTTTGGCACCTTCTGCCTTTTTGTCCGAAGGGGCCAGAAACACGCCTGCCGCAATGCCACCACCCAAGCCCGCGAAAAGAAGGACGACCGGGATCAGTTTTTTCATCACTCCCTCCCCTCAGAATGGCAAAATTGAATCCAGGATTTGCTGCCCGTAACGGGGCTGCTGAACGTCAGAGATCTGACCGCGACCACCGTAGGACACACGCGCCGACGCGATCTTGTCGTAGGTAATCTCATTCTGGCGCGAGATATCCTGAGGGCGCACGTAGCCCGCGACCAAAAGTTCACGCAGCTCAAAGTTGACGCGCAATTCCTGCGACCCCGAGATCGAAAGCACCCCGTTTGGTAAAACATCAATCACGGTTGCGGCCACCCGCAGGGTCAGCTTTTCCTTTCGCTTTACTGACCCTTTGCCTTTGCTGGTCGACGAGGAATCGATCGAAACAGCTTCGTCCAGGGATGCGCCGTTTGGCAGGTGCTCGGCCGCGCGTTGCGGTAATCCAAACAGTCCCGGCACCTCAAGACTTTCCGAGCCGCTACGGGATCGGTTGGTGTCATTCGATATCTCGGCCTTTTCGTCCAACTCGATCACGACCGTCAAGATGTCCCCTTTCTTGATCGCGCGCTGATCTCCCAGCAGGGACTGCTGACCTCCGCTCCAAAGCGAGGATTTGTCAACGTTGCGCGCCGACTGCGTATGCAAGGGCAAGCCGGGCCAAAGCATCGCCACATGTTCCGGCGATTCATCATTGGGCGTAAAGCTTGGCGGTTTGCCAAGGTGATCCACGCGGCCACAGGCCGACACGATGAGAACGGCAACCAACAGAGTTTTTGAAAGTGCAGACATCATTTTACCTCAATCTGGCCGTTCGGCCGGATACGTCCGGTGACGGTTGTGCGTGACGACAGGTTCATGACCCGGATACTATCCCCGACCGCGCCGCGGCCCAATGCGCGACCTTCGGCGGTGATGGACAGGGGGCGGCGGTCAAAAACAAGAACGACAAGATCGTTTCGATCCACAATTGCCGGCGGACCGAAATCGCCCTCACGAATAGGACGCCCGGGGTAGAGGGCGACGCGCGCCTCTTGTCCGATCAGAAAGTCCGCATTGCTCACCGCGTTTGGAACCATCTGATCCTTGGTTTCCAGGTCAGTGGCTGAAATGATTTCCTTGGCCCGGATGGTACGTTTCGACACCACAATTTCAGCCATTGCCGGGATCGGAGCCGCCAAGGCCAGAACAAAACTCAGAACCCGCATCACCGCACCTGCGTCGTTGCGCTCATCATCTGATCGACAGCGGATATGACCTTGGCATTCATTTCATACCCTCTTTGTGCCTCGATCAGTTCGGTGACCTCGCGCACCGCATCGACCGAACTGTCCTCAAGATAGCCCTGCCGCAGCGTGCCCACCCCATCCTCTCCAGGTGCGCCAACCACAGGCGCGCCCGAAGCTTCGGTTTCCTTGAACAGGTTGCTGCCAATCGCCTCGAGCCCCTTGGCGTTGGAAAAACTGGCCAGGGTGAACTCTCCCAGCAGTTGCCCCTCTGGCGCGTCGCCGAAATAGGCATAAACCTCGCCCGCTGGGTTAATCGAGATCGACCGCGCATCGTCAGGAATGGTAATTTCGGGTGCTACGGCAAACCCGTCCGAGGTTACGATCAACCCCTCGGCGGATCGTTTCAGGCTGCCATCGCGGGTATAGCCGGACTGTCCGTTGGGCAGCGTCACCTCCAGATAACCGCGCCCTTCGATTGCAACATCCAGATCGCTTCCGGTGGCTGAAAGGGCGCCCTGCGACAGCTGCGCGGTCACCGCAGCCGGGCGCACCCCTAGGCCCAACTGGATACCCGTTGGCAGAACCGTGCCGTCATTGGCATTGACCGCACCCGCCCGTGCCACCTGCTGATAGTGCAGATCTGCAAACTCGGCTCGCCGCGCGTTGTAGCCCGTAGTGTTCATGTTCGCGAGGTTGTTCGATATCGTCTCGACCCGCAGTTGCTGCGCCGTCATTCCCGTTGCCGCAATTTTCAAAGCTCGCATGTCAAATTCTCCTTGTCCAAATCAGCGCATCAGCGCCTTGAGCGCGCCGCGCACCCGTTCGTCTTCGGTTTCCAGAAAGCTCTGACCCAATTCATAGGCGCGCTGGATTTCGACCATGCGCGAGACCTGCGCTATGGCATTCACATTCGATCCTTCGAGAAAACGGTGGATGACCACGGGTTCTTCGACTGGTTCAATGTCGCCCTCGGCCCGGAACTGCGTGCTGCCTTCACGCATCAGCGTTTTGGGATCGGCAACGCGGTAAACCCCGATTTGGCCCAGCAATTGCCCGTCGACACTCAGCGTACCGTCGCTGCCGACATCAATGGATGCCGCGTCCGGCGGGATAAAAACGGGCGCGCCATTGCTGTCCAGCACGCGGTGCCCATCCATGGTCACCAGATCCCCGTCCGCGTTGGATGAGAACGCACCGGCACGGGTCAGACGGTTGCCCGCGGGGGATTCAACCATAAAGAACCCATCCCCTTCGATGGCGAAGTCGAACTGCCCTCCGGTTTCGGTCAGCACGCCTTGCTGCAGCGAGGTATTGCGCACTTCGGCGCGGCTCATGGACAGGGACGGGTTTCCGGGCATATCGCGTACGAATTCCGAGAAAACCAAACCTTGCGCGCGGTAGCCGGTCGTGCTGGCATTGGCGATATTGTTCGCCACCAGGCGCATTTCGTTCATCAGACCCGATTGCCGGGACAGGGTGACATAGGCAGTATCCATCAGCGACCTCCTGCGATTAAAGGGATGAGTGTTCCTGCGAAGAACGTGACCAGCGTCTGGGTCATGAACCCCATCGAAATCCAGAACACGATGACTATGGCGATCAGTTTGGGCACGAAGGTCAGCGTCATCTCCTGCACCGAGGTCAGCGCCTGGAACAGACCAACGATCAGGCCCGAAACCAGCGCCACCGCCAGGATCGGAACCGAAGTGATGACTGCGACCCAAAGCGCCTGACGTACGATGTCATAGAACAGACCTTCGCTGAGCATTGCGTCAGACCGGCATCCGCAGGATTTCCTGGTAAGCCTCGACCACCTTGTTGCGCACGATCACAGCTGTTTCTACCGCCAGTTCGGTCTGCGCCAGCGCCTGCACCAAGGCATGCGGATCGGCCTGCCCGGTCATTGCGGCCTGCGACATCTGCTCGGACTGTTTCAGCGTCGCGGCAAAGTCCTGAAACCCTGCCCGCAGCCCCTGGGCCATTCCGGCATGGTCTGGGTCAGCTTGCGTTGCGGGGCGCGCGCCCGCATAACTCTGGGCGGCATTGATTGCTCGGATATCCATTCTGGTGTCCTTTACTTTCTGAGGAGGTCCATAAGGCTCGACGACATCTGACGAGTCTGATCGAACATCTTTAGGTTGGCTTCGTAACTGCGTTGCGCCTCGCGGGCGTCGGCGATCTCGATCATCAGATCGACGTTCGAGCCACGATAGTGACCCGTGTCATCGGCCATCGGATGACTTGGGTCGTAAATGCGAGACAGCGCACGGCGGTCCAGCTTGACCCGCCCAGCCTGCACCATTTCGTTGCCGCCTTTGTTCACGGCCTCAAACGGAACTGTCTTGCGCCGATAACCCGGCGTATCCGCGTTCGAGATGTTTTCGGACACATGGCGCAAACGCGCGGCCTGTGCGCGCAAGGCGCTGGCAGAGGCGGTCAGGGAATGGGAAAAGTCACTCATCCTATGGCCCCCTTATGCCCGGCCGACGCTGCTGCGCAGAATGTTCATTGAAGATTTGTAGATCGCCAGGGCGCGATCATGCTGACGCTTGACCTCAACGCCCTTTAGCACCTCTTCCTCGACGGAAACGCCATTGCCGTTTGGGTCACCCGAAGGGGTGGCTTCAATCTCAGCCCAGGGCTTTGGGCCACCAACACCATTCAGATGTCCCGCCCGCGTGGCAGTCATGGCGACCTCACGACCCGCGCTTTCGAATGCTTTTTGAAAGGCCTCGATATCGCGGGGCTGGTAGC
Organism: Ruegeria sp. CDSB013; assembly: GCF_059611165.1. NCBI lineage: Bacteria > Pseudomonadati > Pseudomonadota > Alphaproteobacteria > Rhodobacterales > Roseobacteraceae > Ruegeria > Ruegeria sp. CDSB013. Next base: position 78,949 of record NZ_JBXWPA010000012.1, read on the forward strand.
CTGGCGTATCCGCGTTGGCCATGTTTCGTGCAATGACGGATTGCCGTTGCCCGGCATGGGTTGCCATTGCGTACGCGGTTTTAAAGACGTTCAGGTCATAGAACATCGGGGCTTCTCCCTCGATCAATTTCAATCAAGGCTTAACCCCGATTCCTTTAAAAACCGTTTTCAGAAACCGTTGGAGAACCCACGATGTCCGATCTCGACCCGATGCTTTTGAAATGTGAAATCGACCGCCTGACTGCCACACGCCATATGGGGCATGTGGCCAGCGTCGCGCGCGGGGTTATAGAAGTTGAAGGCCTCGCAACGCATGCGCGGATCGGGGATCATGTGACCTTACGCCGACGCAATGGGCCGAATCTAGCAGGCGAGATATTGCATGTCGAATCGGATCTGATTCACATGCTGCCCGCCACGGCACCGGACGGGGTCTGCCTTGGTGACAGAGTGATTCTGAACCAAACACCAGCCTTTGCGCCGGGAATGCATTGGTTGGGACGAGTGGTTGACCCGTTTGGCAATCCATTGGACGGAAAACCGCTGCTGTCGGGAATTCAGGAGCAGGACATAATGCAAGCGCCTCCACCTGCGGTCGATCGCAAACCTTTGGGTCAACGAATGGAGACTGGTCTTGCGATGCTGAACACTATGCTGCCCATCGTTCAGGGTCAGCGCATTGGACTGTTCGCCGGCTCTGGCGTGGGAAAGTCCACGCTGCTAGCAACGCTGGCGCGGTCGATGCAGGCGGATGTGGTTGTCGTGGCGCTGGTCGGTGAGCGTGGGCGCGAAGTGAACGAGTTTGTCGAACACGCGCTGGGTGCTGAGGGGATGAAGCGGTCGGTCGTGGTGGCCGCAACGTCTGATCAATCCGCCCTTGCGCGCCGCCGTTGTGCCTGGTCCGCGATGTCGGTGGCGGAATACCTGCGCGACCGGGGGCTGAACGTGCTGTTTCTGGCGGATTCGGTCACTCGGTTTGCCGAGGCGCATCGTGAGATTGCCGTGGCCATGGGCGAACGGCCTTCGCTGCGCGGATTTCCCCCTTCTGTAACCCCTTTAATTGCCGCCCTGTGCGAGCGGGCCGGGACAGGCACGGAAGAGCAGGGCGACATCACAGCCGTGTTCAGCGTTCTGGTTGCAGGATCTGATATGGATGAACCCATTGCCGATATCCTGCGTGGCGTTCTGGACGGCCACATTGTCCTGAGCCGTGAGATCGCCGAACGCGGCCGGTTTCCGGCCATTGACCTGAGCCGCTCGGTCTCGCGCAGCCTGCCGAGTGCGGCCACGGCGGAAGAGAACCTGTTGATATCCCAAACCCGCCGACTGGTTGGCAGCTATGAGCAATCCGAAGTTATGATCAGGGCCGGGCTTTACTCCGAAGGCGCGGACCCACTTCTCGATCAGGCGGTACGTGTTCATGATGATCTGGACGGCTTTTTCGCCAAACCCGAAACGGAAGACATCCAGAACAGCTTCAACCACCTGCAGCTGATCCTGCGTCGGGCAGGAACCGCTTTGGCGCAGTAGAGATATCTCGACAGTTTTAAACGTTAAGCCTGCCTTAAGACCTGCGCTGATACCTTGGTATCGGGTGATAAAAAGGTGGTGGAGATGGGTGCGCAATCCAATGCGGCGCCAATCATCATCAAGAAGAAACGTGTGTCCGGTGGCGATGGTCACCACGGTGGCGCGTGGAAAGTCGCATATGCCGACTTTGTCACGGCCATGATGGCGTTCTTCATGTTGATGTGGCTGCTGAATGCAACGACGGAAAAACAACGCAAAGGACTGGCGGATTACTTTTCTCCGACAATCCCCGTGAATCCGGTGTCTGGCGGCGGTGACGGCGCCTTTGGCGGCAACAATATGTTCTCGGAAAAGACCATGGTGATGGATGGTTCGGGCGCCAGCCAGAAAAGCCCAACCGTTGCGCGGCAGGCACGTGGTTCGGTTGGCGTGAACGCCGAGGGCGGCAAGGAAAACCTCGAGGATTTCTCGACGCTTGAAGCCAAGCTTTTGGGGCGCACCGGTGAAAGCCTGGTCTCGGACAAGGTCCTGAAACACATCGTCACGCAGGTCACAGATGAAGGTTTGGTTGTCGAGCTGTTCGATACCGAGGATCAGCCGCTGTTCGAATCGGGGACCGATAAGCCCACCGCCATGATGCGCGCACTGGCGTTGCTGGTGGCGCGGTCTTCGGACCTGGTGCAGAATGCAGTCGCCGTCGAAGGACATGTGCGTGCATCGCCGGTTGTCCTGGCGCAAAACCCGGCCTGGGATCTGTCGACGGCCCGCGCGCAGGCAGCGCGTCAGATGCTGCAAGGCAAGGGCTTGGCCGCCGAAAGGCTGGATCGGGTCACGGGCCACGCAGACCGTGAATTGACAGCCAAAAACCCGATGGCCGTTCGCAACAACCGGATCGAGGTCATCTTTCTGCGCACGCCCTAGACCCAAAAGGATAGAACGCATTTTACCTGTTAGCGTGCTGTTAAGGGCCAGTACGTTAGCTGTTGCATCACGTTTTGACGCAACAGAAGGGCGTGCCAATGACAATTTCCTCTTCGCTGAATGCCGGTGTGGCCGCTTTGAAGGCCAACGCGAACCGGCTGGCGACCATCTCTGACAATATCGCCAACTCGTCCACCTTTGGCTACAAACGGGTTGAGACCGACTTTCACTCGATGGTCACCTCCGGTCAGGGTGGAAGCTATTCGGCAGGCGGCGTCAGAACCACGAGTCAACGCATGATCGACCAGCGTGGATCGCTGGTCACAACGAACAATTCAACCGATTTGGCAGTGCGCGGCCGTGGCCTGCTGCCCGTGCGACCCAGCTCTCAGGTGGCGTCAAACTCGAATGAGATGCTTCTGACCACAACTGGCTCGTTCCGCACCAATGAGCAGGGTCATCTGGTGACGCAATCGGGGCTTGTTTTGTTGGGTTGGCCCGCTGGCCCCGACGGATCGATCCCTAATGTGCCAAGGGATACGCCAGCTGCGCTGGAACCCGTCAAACTCAGCGTCAACCAACTAACCGGTTCACCGACCACAAGCATGAACCTTCGCATGAACCTTCCGGCCACGGCGACGGATGCCGGCGCACCGGGTGACGCACAGCCTTTGTCTGTTGAGTATTTTGACAACCTCGGAAAATCGGAATCCGTGAATATTGAACTGGTCCCGACCGTGCCCGGTACGGGCTCCAGCAATGAATGGACGATGACACTGCGCGATACCGCATCTGGCGGTGCGGTGATCGGAGAGTACCGCCTGACCTTCACCGACAGCCGAACCGCAGGCGGCACGCTGGCCAGCGTGACCACCATATCGGGTGGTGCTTACGATCCGGCAAATGGCAGTTTTGTGGTGAACGTGGATGGCGGGCCGATGGAGATTAATATCGGTCAGATTGGCGACAAAGATGGAATTACCCAGCTGTCGGATACATTTGCCCCCGTATCGATCACGCGCGACGGTGCCCCCGTTGCAACGATGACAGGCGTGAAGGTGGATGAAAACGGGTATGTCTACGCGCAATACGACAGCGGTGTCAGCCGGCGCGTGTACCAGATTCCGCTTGTCGATGTTCCCAATCCCAATGGGTTAACGGCGCAGGATAATCAGACCTATGCGCCATCCCGCGACAGCGGAACGTTCTTCCTTTGGAACGCGGGCGATGGGCCGACCGGCGATCTGGTATCCTTTGCACGCGAGGAATCCACGACCGATGTCGCAACTGAACTGACCTCGATGATCCAAACGCAGCGGGCGTTTTCCTCCAGCGCCAAGGTGATCCAGACCGTCGACGAGATGCTGCAGGAAACCACAAACATCAAACGTTGATCCGGGGCTTTGAGCTAGGGAAAGGACCTGTCCGATGAACATGACGACAGCATTGAACAACGCGTTGGGAGGCCTGACCGCCGCAAGCCGCGGGGCCGCAGTTGTCTCGGGCAATATCGCCAACGCCCTGACACCGGGCTATGCGCGTCGCTCGCTGGAATTGGCAACAAGTCCGATCTCAGGCAACGGCGTGCGCACCGTCGGTGTGACGCGCCATCAGGACCCGGCCCTGATCGCCAACCGGCGCGATTCCGACGCAAATCTTGCCGGTACAAGCGCAATCTCAGAGTTCTACACCCGTTTTGAAAAGGCCGTAGGTTCGGTTGATGACCCCAAATCCTTTGCCTCTCGGTTGACCGAATTTGAGAACGACATGACAACGGCCGCCAGCTTGCCCGATTCCAAAGTGCGGCTGGATCAGGTGGCCCGCGCTGCCCGGGATTTGGCGGACAGCCTTAACGCGGCATCCGAAGGTTTACGTCAGGCGCGGTCGGACGCAGACAGGACCATCGGCAAGCAGGTCAACCGCCTGAACCAGTCCTTGCAGGATATCGAAAAGCTGAACAATAAGATCCCCAGCATCAAGAACTCCGGCAGCGATATCAATGCCTTGCTCGATCAGCGCCAAGTATTGATTGATCAAGTGAACGAGCTGATGCCGGTCAATGTCGTAGCGCGGGATAACGACCGTGTGTCGCTATATTCAGACGGCGGCCTGATCCTTTTAGAGGGGCAGGCAGCAGAATTCAGTTTTACGACTACCGGCGAAACCAAGCCGCACATGACATTTGCCAACAGCCTTTTGTCAGGTCTTGAAATGAACGGGCAGCCTGTGCGTACCGGCGGCAATAGTGCGCAGCTTAGGGGCGGTGCGCTGGCGGCTCAGTTCGAGATTCGCGATGAACTGGCGGTTGAGGCTCAAGTACACTTGGACACCGCCGCTCAAGACCTGATCGAACGGTTCGAGACCGCCGGTCTTGATCCGACCGTCGCGGCAACTGATCCCGGCGTGTTCACCGATGATGGCAATCGCTACGACGCAACTGCGGCAATCGGATTGGCTTCGCGCATACGCTTGAACGTGGCGTTGGACCCCGATGCTGGTGGTGACAGCTGGAAATTGCGGACGGGCCTCGGCGCCGCCACTCCGGGGGATCCAGGCGATGCAACGCAGCTGAGGGCCTTTAGCGCGGTCCTGAACGATGCCCGTCCTGTTGCCGGGGGGTTATATGGCACCGGCAACATGCGAGCTGCGGAAATTGCCGAGGCACTGCTGTCTAAGGCTGGGGCAAACGCCCATGCCGCCGAGGGGCGCATGACATTCGCCAAGCACTCGCAACTGGAAATGGCCAAGATCGAAGCTGAACGTGGCGTGGATACCGACACCGAACTGCAAAACCTGATGCAGATCGAAAAGACATACGCCGCGAATGCGCGGCTCATCTCGACCCTGGATGAGATGATGGACACTTTGCTGAGGTTATGACGATGAATTTGACATCCATTGGTGATCTGGCGCGTGGTTTGACGCTGAGAACCCGGTCAACCGAGATCAAAAACCAGATCGAAACACTGTCCTACGAATTGTCATCCGGACGGGTTCAGGACTTGTCTGGCCATCTGGACGGTGATTACTCTCATCTGCTGGACCTGGATCGCAGCCTGTCCAGACTGGATGCGTTCAAAGTATCGACCGCCGAAGCCGGGTTGTTCACGGATGCGATGCAGCTGAGCCTGAATAAAGTTGCCGGCGCTGTTGAGGGGATTACCGCCTCACTTCTGTCCTTTGGCACCTCAAATCAGGCGGTGACCCACGAAAACGCATCGGCTCAGGCCAGAAACGAACTGGACGCGATCGTATCTGCGTTGAACACCCGCGCCGGAGGGCGCAGCCTTTACTCGGGCACCGCAACGGATGTCTCTCCGCTTCCGTCCGCTGACACGCTGATCACCGCGCTAGAGGCCGAGTTGACGGGCGTAGCTACTGTCGCGGACATCCGGCAGAGGGCAGAGGATTGGTTCAACGATCCTACCGGGTTCGATGCGGTAATTTATCAGGGATCCGGCACAAAACTGGCCCCCATGCAGATATCCGAGAATGAAAGCGTTTCAATTCCTGTGACAGCGACCGACCCAGCCATCAAAGCTGCACTTCGCGACATCGCGGTCGCAGCCGTGGTCGCGGACAGCGGTCTGAATGTCCCGATGCAACAAAGAACGGCCGTGTTCAAACAATTGGGCGTCGATCTGGTCAACGCCAAGGATCAGTTGGTGGGACTGCGCGCCGATGTCGGCGCGACCGAGGCCCGAATCGAACAGGCGCAAACGCGAAATAATGCGGCGCGGACTAGCCTACAAAGCAGCCGAGGCACATTGATCGCGGCGGATCCCTATGAAACCGCCACTCAGTTGCAAACCGTGCAGTTCCAGCTGGAAAGCCTGTATTCGGTCACCGTTCGCAACGCGAACCTGTCACTAGTGAATTTCCTGAGATGAGAGTTCTTGTTTTTCTTCTGATGTTGCTTCCTGGCCTGGCCTCCGCCGGCGCGATCCGACTGAAAGATCTGGTGGACTTCGACGGAGTCCGCGGAAACGATCTGGTCGGTTACGGTCTGGTTGTAGGGCTGAATGGAACCGGTGACGGGCTAAGAAATTCACCCTTTACCGAAGAGATCATGTCCAACATTCTCGAAAGGTTGGGCGTCAACGTCAACGGTGAGGATTTTCGCCCCAAAAATGTGGCCGCCGTTCTGGTGACAGCAAGCCTGCCGCCTTTCTCACGTGTTGGCGGGCAAATCGACGTGACGGTCTCTGCCATCGGAGATTCCAAAAGCCTGTTGGGTGGAACGTTGATAATGACCCCATTGAACGCCGCCGACGGGCAGATTTACGCTGTTGCGCAAGGCACCGTTTTGGCAGGCGGCGTGTCGGCTGAGGGAGAGGCTGCCTCGGTGGTGCAGGGCGTTCCCACATCCGGCGTGATCCCCTCCGGGGCAAGGGTGGAACGTGAAATCGATTTCGAACTATCGGCGCTTACCCAGATGCGCCTTGCTTTGCGAGAGCCTGATTTTACTACGGCAGGCAGGATCGAGCTTGCCATTAATTCCGAATTCAACAGCGCAGTGGCCATCATGCGGGATTCCGGGACAGTTGAGCTGAACATAGCGGCAACGCGGGCAATTTCGACTGCCCACGCTCTTGGGCGAATCGAGAACATTCTGGTCGAACCCGAAACCAAGGCCCGCGTCGTGGTCGATCAGCGTTCGGGCACGATAGTGATGGGGCAGGAAGTGCGGATATCCCGCGTGGCGGTCTCGCAGGGCAATCTTACACTCACGGTTGAAGAGGCGCCGATTGCGGTTCAACCCAACCCCTTCGCGCGCGGTGAAACCGTTGTGGTGCCTAGAACAATCGCTGGAATAGAAGAAGAGGAAGGCACCGGGCTGGCTGAAATACCCGAAGCGGCAACCCTGTCCGAAGTCGTGGCAGGCCTGAACGCGCTAGGGGTGTCGCCCCGGGACATGATCGACATTCTGAAGACGATCAAAGCCGCCGGAGCGTTGCACGCCGAGTTTATCGTACGCTGAGGAACTCAGCCCAACAGGTCACCGCCAAGGCTGACGGAGGGGCCAAATGGCCCCGCCAAAACCTATTTGGATTTCCAGCTGTTTAGCCATTTTCTGAACCTGCTGCCCTGCTCTTCTATGGCGTCGCCGGCGGCATAAAGGCCATCTTCCATATTCTCGATCACGGGATCGACCCGCGCCTCGCGAAACCGGCGCCAACGGACCCAAAGGGCCCAAACAATCGCGAAGAAAACGGTCAGAAAAATGATGTTGAACCAGGGAATGATCCGAATGTCTTGGCTGTCTACCGACCAAATCTTTACGGCATTCGGGAAAATCGACAGGAACTCACTGCGCCAACCGTAGTGGCGAACAACCACCCAGCGAGGCGCTTCGGTTGTTGATTTCAAGTCTGCTGCTTCGGCCTGCAGGTTCGACGAGTTTAGTTTAAAATAAGGTGGCCAGCCCCAGCCGGTGTCTTCGTTCCGATAAACCATGACCTTGCCGTTGGTCTTGCGGGTCTGAATGAAAAACACATCGCGGTTTGGTGTTGTCGCATCACTGCCGACGTCATGAACCGACCAGAAGATGCTGTTCTCACCGGGGTCGATCCGTTTCTCATAGGTATCCGAAATCCGAACCACATCGTGCTGCGGAAGGGTGTAATTCAACACCGCCGCAATTGTGCCCCAGAACAGGATGATGATAGCCCATTTGACGTAACGCATCAGCGAAACCCTCACATGAAGTTCGTAACATAAATCAGGATTCCGATCAGGCCCAGCGGCACCACGTAAATCCCAAGGATCAGTTTGCGGCGAAACGATCCGTCGTATTTTTTTAGTCCGCGCTGGACAAAGGCATCGCGGTCGCCGGTCAGACCCTTTTTCTCCCAATGGGCGATCAGTTTGCCACGTCGAACCCGACGGGAATAGATTGATACGCCCACGTAAATGACCGTCAGAACGACCAGCAACGGGATCAAAAAGCGCAGTGCGACGAACATTTAACTTCTCCCTACTGCGCCCCAAGGGCCGACGCGTGCGATGATGTCTTCGCTGACCCGGTCGTTGCCGTTCATATCCGGTTCGTGGCCGAATAGTGCGGCCCGGGCGCCAGCCTTATCCACCTGATACTCGCGCGCAAGGAAGTCGGCAACATAGGCTTTCTTGGCCTCGGGCCATGTCGCATAGGTGCGGTAGAACAGCTCCTTATGGCAAATGAATACCTGACGCGGGTCCAACGGGGCCAGTTCCGCCAACAACATGTTCACCAGATCGCGGTTCGGTGTGTTGGTTGCGCGCAGCGTATAGAAATAGGCCGGGTGATCTGACGTGATGCGCGGCCACGGCCCGCCATCCTTTGCCCAGCGCAGCAATTGCGCCAGACCGTGATAGGCGTCGGGCAGACGATCCGAATGGTTTCGCGCCAACCTTCGCATATCGCCACGGTCCAACCCTGTTAGGTCAACGCCTGCATCGGCTGCGGCATCCACGGTCAGGAAGTCCATTTTCTGCTGCAGGATTGCAGCGGAATTGACACCGCGCGCCTCGATGATCGTTTCGACTAAGTCGTTTAGCCCGAGGAACTTGGCAATCTGGTTCCGCTGAGATGGGTCAAAAACGTATTTGATCGGCATATCGTCGGGTCTGTCGCCCATACAGATCACCGCCGGATGATCCAGATCGGGGAATAGGTAGAGCCCGTCGAAGTGCGCCGTCCAGAAGTTGCGCTGCTCAAATGCGGTATGGCGCAAGCGAACCGGGTTGCGGGTGACGTCGCCGGTTTCTTTGGCCGTTTCGATCATCCTGGCGATCAGCACATCGTCGAACCAGGCATCCTCTTCGGTCTTGAACCGTTCGACCATGCCCGCCAGTTGCTGTGCCTTGCGCAGGGTGCCGCCAGCGGTGTCAGCCTCAACCTCGATCTTGCGCAGGTTCAGCAGATCGCGCGGGGTGGTGAGTTTGATGACCGAGTTCACCAACTCTCCGGCCACTGCATCGGTGGCGGTCAGGGCGAACAGCTGCGCCTCGTTCATTTCGATGAATTCGCGCAGGATATCGCGCGAGGTCGAGAATTTGACGTTCAGCAGAGGCGCGCGTTTCTGCTCGGTCGTCAATAGGATGAACTGTCGGTTGACCCCGTTGGGGTTGAGGTAGAGCTCATCCTCCAGCTCAATCCCCACCTCTGGTGAATAGCCCGAGATATCGACATGGAAATCCGTCAGCGCCGTGGTCTTGCCCGCCAGATGCTGCAGCGCGCGGTTATACCGCTCGACCAGAGCCGGGCTGGAGATGTGGACGAGGTTGCCGAACATCAGGCCTTTTTCGATAAGGCGGATCATCAGCTCAACTTCTTTCTAAGCTTCGCTTCGATTTCTACTAAAGCTTCCTGATATCGATTTCGGAACTCATCATCGTCGGAAAATCTGGCATACATTACTCGCCAATCCTTCCAATAACTTCTCTGTGCGATATCTCGATCCTCAGTCGATAATGAAGGGTTTTTCGCTCTCAAGTGTTCCTGGATTACTCTCCGCAATTCTGCTTCAAGTTCGAAAATTGGATTCAACAAACTGCTGTAGGCCGCTCCCCAAACGGCATCTGCTTCAAGCGACAATGGATAAAGCTCTGATCGAATTTCTACGACTTTCGCCCATCTCTTCTCATACTCTGCTGCCGCTTGACGGTAGCGATTGAGTTCAATCTCACTTTGGTTTGGATGCGAGTCACTGTTCTTCGAGGCAAAAGTTTCACTGTAATCAAACGCAGGGTGTCTCGCTTCTTCGACTGCGTCTCTATGCCTATAAATATGTTTCAGAATCGCTGTTACCAGATCGTGGTTGGTTTGGAATGTTATCTGGGATTTCCAGGTTCGCAGCCCACGACAAGCGGCAACAGATGCCACTATCGCTGCTATCGCCATTATAATGTTGGCCACCGCAGAAATTTCTTCTGACACAAATGTCACTCCTTCCCCTCCAGATACCGCCGCTTGGCCTCTTCCATCCGGCCCATCTCACGCACCGCGTTCTCAATGGCGACCTCGTCGCTCTTGTCGGCATAGCGGAACTCGCTGTCGGCGTAGCGGTTGATCTCTTGCATCACCATTTCCACTGTGATCGGCTGGCGCAGGTCTTCGATCATGGCCCTCTTAGAGTCGTAGTCGCGGAACAGGAACAGGTCGGGGTTTTCCATCCATTCGTCGGGCAGTTCGAAATCCATCGCGCGGACCTTGACGGCGTCGGTAATGTTCTTGATCGCGCGGCCGGTAAAGCGCTCATCCGCCTGCTGGATTGCCTTGAGATAGGTGCCCATCTTGGCAATCGTATCCATCTGGCCGATATCGCCGGAGACCCGGTCATAGACCTGCAGAAGAGCCTCTTCGTGCGGGCGGGAATGACTTTCGAAACTGGCAGCGACAGCCTTTTTGATTTCCTGCGCGGCATAGGCCTCGTGTTCGCCCAGCGGGATGTCGTGGTTGCGGCCCATCAGCAGGTGCAGGATGTCGATGTAATCCTCGCGCGTCTGCGGCCCGTCGACCAGGAACCGAGCGCCCGCCCGCTGGCGCAATGCGTCGTCCACATTCTCGGGGTAGTTCGAGAACATGCCAAAGGTGCAGTTGCCGCGCACGACGGTGTTGGCACCCGCAAAGCTCTCCATCAACACGGCGGTGATTTCCAGCTGCCCGGCCGAGGACTGCCGGTCGCCGCGTTTGCCCGCCAGCTGGTCGATATCGTCGATGGTGCCGAAGCCGATGACCGAAGGGTCAATGATCGTGTTGATGAAGGCCTTGGCGTTTTGGCCGGATTTGCCCTGATAGCTGTCGATATTGTCGGTGCTCAGGTTCTGGTAGCGGAACGGATAGCCCGCGTTCTGGCAATAATCGTTGATCAGCCCGGCCATCATCTGGATCAGGGTGGTCTTGCCAGTGCCCGGTTTGCCGTCGCCCATGAAGGTGAAGATAAACCCGCCGAGTTCCGCAAACGGGTTCAGGCGGCGATCGAAGTCATAGGCCATCACCATCTTGGCCAGCTTCATCGCCTGATATTTGGCGATGTGGTTGCCCACCACTTCGTTTGGTTTCTTGAACGTCATGGTGAGGGTGGTGGATTTGGCTTTTGAGGCCGGCTCAAAACCACGGATCGTCAGATCATCGGCCTCAACATGCCAGGCGGCGTTATGAAACGGGGCCAGGTGGCCCGCTGACTGGGCGCGCAGGGCGGCCTTGTCCATTAGCTGCTCGGCATAGGCGCTGGTGGCGGCGATCAGGTGCGCGTCGTCTGGGGCGTGTTTGGCCAGCGTCTGATCCATCTCCCACAACGCACCGTGCAGGGCGAGCTGACCATTGTCGGTCAGGACCTCTTCGATCTCGCCGATATCGGCAGTCGTCTCACCCAGATGCGAGGACATCAGATAGGCCAACGCATTGCCGAAGGTATGAGAGGTAATCAGAGCCTCGGCCGTCAGCAGTTCCGAAAATTCGGTCTTGCGGGCGGCCGGTAGATCCCCAGCCAGATTAGCGCGTTTGAGGTCGGCCAGCGGCGTCTGTTCGCCATAAGTTTCGGCCACCGCTAAAGCGATTGCGATGGCGCGGCGGATTGCCTGCTGCGTTGTCGCCTGAGGTGGCGAGACCAATGCATCCCCATCATCCGAGGCCTCGATCCGTTCAACCAGATGCACTCCGTCAGCGCGCACCGTGCGCCGCGTCACCAACCCCGGTGTCGTCGACCGGAACCGCCGTCCGGTCGATACACCCGGTGACCGTTCAACGGCGGCCTCCACGGGTTTGGCAATCCGAGGCGCATGTTCGAACCCGTTCAGCAAGGCGGTCGCTGCCGGATAATGCTTGCGAATATCGTCTTCGCGCAATTCCATCTGATCTGACGTCAAACTCATTTCAAAATTGCCTTTGCTGTCTTCAATATCTCAATACCTGCCCGGATTTGCTGACGACGAATTTGCGCACGTCGGCAAAGCCCGGCGGATTGCGCTCGGCCAGTACCTGAAACGGGCGCTGGGGCAGGATGATGGAACGCTGGGTGCGCGTGGCTCCGGTCTCGGCCCCCTGCCCGCCGAACGGGTCCAGCGCAAAAACCTCACGCTCGACGGTTGAGAACCAACCGGCGCGTTCTTCGATCACCTCTTCGCTTTCCAGCTCTTCCGTGGTCCAGGCCAACGCCCAATCCTGACTTTCGGGCGCCTGCGCGTCCTCTAGCACCTGCCGCAGGGGGCCGGATTGCTCGGTATAGGCCGAGGAATACATCGGCCCCACATGGATCCGGCGCAGGTGCTTGGGGTGCAGGTCGTCGAAATCCTGATCGAAGCCTTTGGCGATGGTCACCAGTTTCAGACCGCCTAAGCTTTGCGCCATCAGATGCGCCTGAACTTCGGGCCAACGACGTTGGTCCTTGGGCAGGGCGGTTTTGCCGCTGTCCTCCAACTGCATCAGGTAGATGACCGGCAGGTTGATCTGGCTGTCATAAACCGCCCAGTGGATCATGAACTTGCGCCGCTCGCCCTCATTTCCGATCCAGTGGCATTCGGGATCATTGCGGGCCCAAAACAGCTGACCGTTTAGCAATTCCTTGTAATAGAGCCTTTGCGACAGGGCGAATTGCAGCTTGGTGGGGATTTCCTGATCGCCAATGATCGTCCGCACCATGTCTGTTTTCAGATCATCCTCGGACGGCATATTCGCCAGATGCACCTGCGCCTGCTGCGCGTCATTGGCCATGGTCAGCAGCTCGGCCGCCACCGGAAATCCGCTGTCACGCTTGTCCATGGCGAGGCTGCCAAAGAACCGGCCCGTATCGCGCCCGACCAGCAGGTATTTCATGGAGAGCGCCCGGAAGGTGTAGAGCAGCCCCGAAAGGTAACGCGACACGATCCGCACCTCTTGTTTCGAGATCGCGCCCTCAGCCTCCATCGTCGCGGCCACGCGCAACAAGTGAACGGTGATCACCTCGAATTTTCGAAAATAGCGGCGCGAGGAGAAGGTGTCGGTTAGTCCCACATGGTCTTTAGTGGGGTCAGTCATGCATCACCGCCACCAAAACCACCTAGGTCCGGGCCAGGTGACTGACTGCCGTCGCTTTGGACATTAGTTGGCACACTGTTAATTCCTTGCGATCTGCGAAACATTTCCAGTCGGTAGCCCGACCACAAAGCACCGAGAACACCAACGCCACTCATAAAGTAAAACCCATTCGCCATCATCGTCAGAAAATAGATGAGGAAAACGAGGCCAATTGCACCCCAAACAAGCTCACCGTTCCGTTCTACCCAAGTCTTGTCTTTGTCTTGCTCTAAGAAAAATGGCATTCGTCGCAACCACTCTTTTTTACCCACCATACAAATTCTTATCATGCTTCTCGACAATCGAGGCGAAGCGACGGGCAAAGCGTTCATCCGCCTTGGCCTTTTTCTCCAGCACATCACGGGCAAAGACCATGTGGTCCTCATGCGCCTCAAGCATGTCGGCCATCTTCTGGTTGGTCGCGGTGCCGATGGCGGCCATGGCGGTCTGCGCCTCCTGGTCCGTCTGCACGCCGATCTCGTTGATGCGGTGGGCCACGTCCTGCTGCTGCGCGGTTTTCAGCGATTTGGTCAGGGCGTCATACAGAACCACGCGTTGTTGCGTGTCTGTCTGCAGCTTGTTGATCAGCACCATTTGCGTCGCGGCCTGGTTCTGTAGGGAGTCGACCCAGGTCTTGCCCTTTTCGATATAGCGCTCCAGCGTTTGTGACTTGGCCAGCTTGACCTGCTCTTCCTGTACCTTGGCGTTGTATTGCTTGTTCAGCTCGGCCAGTTCAGTTTCCAACTGGGTTCGCGCGGCCGCGTCCTGTTCGACGCTGATCTTGTTTTCCAGAGTTATGATCGTCGGATCCATATCCTGAATCTCGGCGCGCAGGGCTTCCAACTCGGCCACGGTGGCCTCGCGGTCGTCCAGCGTACCGGTCAGGTTTTCCTCGACCTTTACCCGCTGCTCTTCCAGCACCGACAACTGCCCTTGAAGCAATTGCACGATCACATCGGATTTGGCGATCAGGTCCTGCAGCTTATCGTCGATATTGGCGGTGCGCATGCGCTCCTGCCGCATCGACTCGGACTTGCCTTTCGAGAAGATGCCGACAAACGTCTCCCACCCGGATTTCGAGCGCATCTCGTCGAAGTCCTTGGAAAAGGCGCTGGTGACGTCGTCCAGACCCATGATCAGCTCGGCGATATTGGCGTTCATCACCTCGGTATGGGCGTGCACGTCCTCAAGCGTGGCGTTTTCGATGTCGATGTCGGCCTCGGCAGAGCCGATCTTAGAACGCGCGGCTTCAATCCGGGATGTCAGCCCTTCGATCTGAGACTGGCTTTCGCGCACTTTTTGCTGCGTTTCCTCAATCAACGCATCAAACTGCTGGTTCGACATCTGTCCTATTCCTTTTTTAATTATGCACCCAAAAAGATAGGAGATGTTACGATCATTTACATCCCCTTGGGCATCCAATCCTGTGGAACTTTGGCAAACTCCGCCAAAAAAAGATAGGCGGGTTGACACTTTGGCCTCAGATCGCATGAATGCGCCCCGGTAGGCAAAAAACGTCACGTTTACCATACGAAAACTGGATTGATCTGACCCCACGGGTGGCCATAGACAATCCGGGAGGCACATGTTTGAGTGCTAACAAATTTTTATTGCCGGAGGCTGACCCATGCTGGACGCGACAACCGACCTGAAATCAATCCTGAAAAACCCCGATCTGCTTGTAACCAAAGCCTATATCGGCGGTCAGTGGGTCGACGGGGATAATGGCACCTTTGCCGTGACCAACCCGGCGCGAGGCGACGTCGTAGCCGAAGTCGCAGACCTGAGCCGCGCGCAGGTCGCCGGCGCGATCGCACAAGCTGAGGCCGCGCAAAAGGAATGGGCCAAGCTGACCGGCAAGGAACGCGCCGTGATTCTGCGTCGCTGGTACGACCTGATGATGGAAAACGCCGAAGATCTGGGCAAGATCCTGACCGCCGAGCAAGGCAAACCGCTGGCCGAGGCCGTTGGCGAGATCGGCTATGGCGCGTCGTTCATCGAGTTCTTCGGCGAAGAGGCCAAGCGCGTTTATGGCGAGACGATCCCGGGCCATCAGCGCGACAAGCGGATCATGGTGCTAAAGCAGCCGATCGGTGTTGCGGCCTCGATCACGCCGTGGAACTTCCCCAATGCGATGATCACCCGCAAGGCCGCCCCGGCGCTGGCAGCGGGCTGTGCCTTTGTCGCGCGCCCGGCCAAGGAAACTCCGTTGTCCGCACTTGTAATGGGCGTACTGGCGGAACAGGCTGGCATCCCAGCGGGCGTGTTCAACGTGCTGCCATCCTCCAGCGCCAGCGAAATTGGCAAGGAATTCTGCGAAAACCCCGGCGTGCGCAAGCTGACCTTCACCGGCTCGACCGAAGTGGGGCGCATCCTGCTGAAACAAGCCGCTGATCAGGTCATGAAATGCTCGATGGAACTGGGCGGCAACGCGCCATTCATCGTGTTCGACGATGCAGATCTGGATGCAGCCGTTGAAGGCGCGATGATGTGCAAGTTCCGCAATAACGGCCAGACCTGTGTCTGTGCCAACCGCATCTATGTTCAGGCCGGTGTCTATGACGAATTTGCTGCCAAACTGAAAGCCGCTGTCGAGGCGCTGAAAATAGGTGATGGTCTGGCTGAGGGCACAACAACCGGCCCGCTGATCAACGCCGAAGCAGTGCTCAAGGTCGAAGAGCACATCAAGGACGTCACCGACAAGGGCGGCGCGGTTTTGACCGGAGGTCTGCCGCATGATCTGGGCGGCACCTTCTTCCAGCCCACCATCGTGACCGGCGTGACGCAGGACATGATGGTGGCGCAGGACGAGACCTTTGGCCCGCTGGCGCCCCTGTTCAAGTTCGAAGACGAAGATGACGTGATCGCCATGGCCAACGATACGATCTTTGGTCTGGCTTCATATTTCTACGCCAAGGACCTGAGCCGGGTGTTCAAAGTGGCCGAGGCTCTGGAATACGGCATCGTCGGCGTCAACACAGGCATCATCTCGACCGAGCTTGGCCCGTTTGGAGGTGTCAAACAATCCGGCCTGGGCCGCGAAGGCAGCCATCACGGCATGGAAGATTATCTTGAAATGAAGTACGTCTGCCTGTCGGTCTGATCTGAAAAGGCCCCGGTGCTGCGTGCCGGGGCCATTACGTTTGTCACAAAACTGCAAACAAACCGTCACATCCCTGCAATGACCCGCGTTCATCCCCCTCTCATCCAAGTGAGAGAGGATTCCACCCGATGTCATTGCGCTGTGTCTGCCTGACATCTGCCCTTGCCCTGACCGCCGGTCAGGCAGCGGCAGAAATGAATTTCAACCGAATTGCGTCTTTCCCCGTCGTCAAAAACATGGCCGAGGGGGCGGATACCACCCGCGAAACCTCGCCCGAGATCATCGCAGCGACAGCGGACGGCATGACGCTGGTCTATACCGACAGCCCGTTGGGCATGATTGGCATGGTCGATATCACCGACCCCGCGAACCCCGCGCCGCTAGGTGCGATGGACGTGGGTGGTGAGCCGACATCCGTGGGGATCGTTGGCACGACGGCTTTTGTGGGTGTGAACACATCGGAAAGCTATACTGCCCCTTCGGGCAAACTGATCTCGGTCGAGATTGCGGGCAAGGCCGAAACCGGTGCCTGTGATCTGGGTGGTCAGCCCGACAGTGTCGCGATTGCCCCGGATGGCAGCTTTGTTTCCGTCGCCATCGAGAATGAGCGTGACGAAGACCTGAACGACGGGGTCCTCCCGCAGCTGCCCGCAGGGTCGCTGGCGCTGGTGCCGCTGAAAGACGGCGCACTGGATTGCGCGGGCATGAAGATGGCTTCGCTGACAGGTCTGGCCGACGTTGCCCCCACTGATCCCGAGCCTGAGTTTGTCGACATCAACACCCTGGGTGAAACCGTCATCACCCTGCAGGAAAACAACCACATCGCGGTTGTCGACAAGGATGGCAATGTGGTCAACCATTTCTCGGCAGGCAGCGTGGATCTGGAAGGCATCGACGCCACCGATGAACGCGGTGCGCTGATCTTTACCGAAAGCCAGCCAGGTCGCCTGCGCGAACCGGACGCGGTGAAATGGATCGACGACAACCATTTCGCAACCGCCAACGAAGGTGACTACAAAGGCGGCTCGCGCGGCTGGACGATCTTCCACAAGGACGGCACCGTTGTTTACGAGAACGGCACCGATTTCGAGAAAGCCATCATCCAGATCGGTCACTATCCCGACAAACGCTCGGACGCCAAAGGGGTTGAGCCTGAAAGTGTTACCGCAGCGACCTTTGGTGACACACCAATGATCTTTGTAGGAGCCGAGCGCGCCTCGGTCGTGGGTGTATATGACGCCACCGATCCGGCCAACCCGGATCTGAAACAGCTGCTGCCTTCAGGCGTTGGTCCCGAAGGTTATGTTGCGATCCCGGAACGTAACCTGCTGATCTCGGCTAATGAAAAGGACCTGATCGAAGACGGTGGCCCGCGTGCACACGTGATGATCTACGAATATCAGGACGCCCCGGCCACCTATCCGCATCTGACGTCCGCAGGCACGGATGAGCTGATCGGCTGGGGCGCGCTGTCCGGTCTGGTGTCTGATGAGGACGGCATGATCTACGCGGTCAACGACAGCTTTTATGGCTTCCAGCCTTCGATTTTCAAGATCGACCCCAGCCATAAACCGGCCCGCATTGTGGATGTGATCCGCATCCACCGTCAGGACGGCAACCCGGCACAGAAGCTGGATCTGGAGGGCATCACGCTGGACAATAAAGGCGGGTTCTACGTCGCCTCCGAAGGGCGTACCGACCGTGTTATCCCGCATGCGATCTACCACGTGTCCGCTGATGGCCTGATCAAGGGCCGCAAAGGCGAGATCGGTCTGCCACCTGAGCTTTTGGCCGTCGAAAAGCGCTTTGGTTTTGAGGGCATCACCCGCGTTGGCAACACCCTGTGGATGGCCGTTCAGCGCGAATGGAAGGACGACCCCAAGAACCACGTGAAACTGGTCGCCTATAATCTGGACACCAAGGAATGGGGTGCTGTGCACTATCCCAAGGCGGAGCCGGAAAATGGCTGGGTCGGTCTGTCGGAAATCGTGGCCTTTGGCGACCACGTCTATGTCATCGAGCGTGACAATCAGCATGACCACCGCGCCGTGACCAAAAAGATTTATCGCATCCCGCTGTCAGAGATTACCCCGGCCCCGCTGGGCGGCCCTCTGCCCGTCGTCAGCAAGCAAGAGGTCCGCGACCTGTTGCCTGACCTGACCTCGACCGGTGGCTACGTTCTGGACAAGATCGAAGGTCTGGCCATCCTGCCCTCGGGCGAAGCGTTTGTGATGACCGACAATGACGGTGTCGACGATGCCTCGGGTGAGACGATGTTCTGGTCGATCGGGTCGGTGACTGGTGGGAACTAAACTCAACAGGAAAAACACAGAAGGACCCCGCACGAAATTGTGCGGGGTCATTTAACTTCAGACGTCAGATTTGAGCCCACTTTGACCGACGCTGCAAGTTGATGGAAGGTCCGCTTTGTGGGAAGTACAAAGAGCTACTGAGCAGAAATAAACTGTCGTTGAAGCGGTTCCAAATCGAAGGTTGAGACGATTATACGAAAAGGCACGTTGTAGAAAATTGGCAAGAAACACTGGCAATCCACCCAAAGTAAGCATTCCGCGAATTGGTGAGCTTCCGACATGGTGGTCAAAGATTATCGGTATTAAGTGCCCGGAATGCGGTCGCCCTCAGCCACCACGAATGATGGCTTCAACTAATCCCCATCGCGGGCTCAATAAAACCGACTTCCACATGTGCGGAAGCTGTGGGAAACTTCTCTATTTGACTGGTAGGCGGCGTGTTCGGCGGTATTTCCTACTGGTGTTGCCCACATTTATCGGAGTTGCGGTTTTGGGGTTTTCTGTTCTTCGAAACATCGAAGGCCTGAACATTTATCGTGAGGCAAGGGAAGCTTATGAACCAAACTTCTTGGGTTTTCTTTTAATGTGTGCCGCGATTTACATCGCTGTGAGTCTGCTATCGCGATTTGAAAGTGTAGGAGTTGCTGAATCGTCAGAAACGGAAGTGGAACAACCGCGATCCACCCGTTAAACTTCGAGTAATCAAAGCTGCGACGCGGACATTTCTGAGTCCGAGAATACCCGTTACTCCAAGACGCTATACATCAATTGCAGACCTTGGGTCTGGCGCAGCGAATTCACACTTTGTCCCGCATTGCGGACCTTCTGGTACTACAAAAAAACAACGCCCCGCGTCTGGAGGAACGCGGGGCGTATGGTGCGACAATCCAGAGAGGAACGATTATCGCGGCGTTTTAGGTCGCCTTAGTTTACAGCTTTGGCGTCGACCACATCCTTTTCGATGGCATTGGCCGAAGAGATCTCGATCCGGCGCGGTTTCAAGGCCTCGGGCACTTCGCGCTTCAGGTCGATGTTCAGCATACCGTTTTCGTGGTTGGCGCCAGTGACACGCACGTGATCGGCCAGCGCAAAGCGGCGCTCGAACGCGCGGGTGGCAATGCCACGGTGCAGATAGCTGCGCTCTTTGTCTTCAGCGGCTTTCTTGCCGGCGACGATCAGGGCGTTTTCTTTTACTTCGACCGACAGGTCATTTTCCGAAAAACCGGCGACTGCAACCGAGATGCGATACGTGTCGGCATCGGTCTTTTCGATGTTGTAAGGCGGGTAGCTCGGCTGAGCCACATCATTGGTCAGCACGCGATCCATCATATCGGCGATCTGGTCGAAACCAACGGTGGCGCGGTGCAGGGGTGCAAAATCAAAACTACGCATGTGTCATATCCTCATATCAGAGCGATCTGTGTTCTGCCCTCCGTTCGGACGGGCATCTGGTTGATACGGGCCCCATTCGTGGCGACCCGATACAGTTCACATGGGTAGCATTTTGATCGAGTTCAACCCCCGCCCGAGCTGATGAATTTTGCGCCGGAATTCGACTTGTCGGACCCGACCTGCAACCGGCGGATCGTTGCCTGTGGGCGCGGGGCATCGCGCCGCAAGTCCGCCTTGAGTTCGGCAACAATTCCAGATAGTTCCATCCCGTATCCGGCCACGCGACCCCCGTAGGTTCCGATTGCTGAGACAACCGACAGGATCTGCCAGCGCGGGCCATTTCTGGCCAGCAATGCCGAACCGGACGAGCCAAAAGTGATGTCGCAGTTGAAGGTAATCAACCCTTGCTGGCGACCCAGGATACGGCAGGACCTTTCCCGCGTGATCGCCTCGGACCGGCCGCGCCCGTATGAGGCTAAGCTGACCTCGGTTCCGGCAACGCGCCCTGTGTGCAAGGCAAACGGATTGGCGATAGAATAAGGGATCGGCTGTTCCAAACGCATCAGCGCAACATCGGCGCGGACATTATTCGGTGACAGCGGGGCATTGCTGACATATTCCGGGTTCACGGCAATCTGCGTGACTTTGCGATCTGCCAGCGCCTCACCATGGCTCAAACCAGCGCGGAACGTCACCTTTCCCGGCTCGTAGGGTTTGCCGCTGGCCTTGTCCACCGCACAGTGCGCAGCAGTCAAAACCAGATCCTGCGCAATCAGCGTGCCGGTGCAAAACCCCTGATCGCCGATGTCCAGGCGTCCAACCGCCTCCCATCCGTAAAGGTCATCGCGATCCGTCAGCTTTCGCTTGGCGGTTTGGGCGTAAGTTGCGGTGGCGGAAATTGAGAGGAACAAAAGAAAATTCAGAAGTAAACGACTCATGGTTTTATGAACCTTGCTCCAATATTGCGGCGTGCCCCACCTTGAGAGGAAGACACGCCAAATCCGCGCCCGGCCGACAACTCTGCCTGCAACAGTTCGAGGGAATTCTCGACCGATGTACCAATCGCCACGCGCTGTCCGTTGAATTCGGCCTTGGCCGCGACGACCGACACGATGCGTGGCCGGTCCCCGTCAAAGGAAAAGACCGGAGCTCCTGACGACCCGAATTCGACATCACACGACAACACCAAAACGTCTGATGTGCGCGTCATGACCGAGCACACTTCTTGCAGCGAGGGGGCCTCGGCCCGGTCCTGCGCGTATGACACCACCCCAACTTCAGCCCCTCGATCCGGGCGCTCTCCGGTTTCGAATGGGATTACGCTGGTGTTGCGGATCGGCTGCCACAGTTCGATCAGCGCGATGTCATTGTACAGCCGAGAAGCCGTCGCCTCGGTGCTGAATTCATACTCGGGATGCACAACGGCCCGACGCGCAGCCCGATAAGCAGATGCGCGTCCGAGACGCCAGGCAGCCAAAAATTCAACCTCGGCCAGATCAACCCGCTGACCAGTCATTCTGTCGAACAAACAATGAGCGGCCGTCAAAACAAGCGTCGGAGAGATCAGTGTTCCAGTACAAAACCCGGCACCATCTTTGAAATCCAGGCGCCCGACCGCCATCCACGCGCGCCCGGCATCGGTGGTGTCCAGACTCTTCAACCCGGTATCCTGGGCTGCGGCGGACAACGGCATCAAAGCCAGCGCCAATGCTGTGATCCAATTTCGCAAATGGCACTCCGGCTTTGCTGTTGGCGTATTCTCCTACCCCTCCGGTGCGGCAAAAATAGGGCGATGACGCCAGCGTCCGTTTAACGTGACGAGTGGTGCGCAGTTGCATCAGCCTTATCTATTTGAGGATCGGAACCCCGGATCCACTCCGGTCGCCCAATGCCCGCGGCACAGGCCCGCCGGTCGCCCAATCCAAAAGCTCAACAGTGTGCAGCACGGGAAGGCCCGTGCCAGAGCCGATTTGCATCATGCATCCGATATTACCCGCCGCGATCATGTCCGGCTTTTTGGCTTCCAGCGTTTTGACCTTGCGGTCCTTCAGCTTGCCCGAAATCTCGGGCTGCATCAGGTTGTAAGTCCCCGCGCTGCCGCAGCACAGGTGGCTATCTGTAGGCTCTAACACGGCGAAACCAGCCTGTTTCAGCAGAGTTTTGGGATGAGCTTTGATCTTTTGACCGTGCTGCAGAGAACAAGCTGCATGATATGCAACGGTCAGGCCCTTGTCTTCGCCCTGCGGCAGCTCCAGCTGGATCAGCAGTTCGCTGATATCCATTGCAATCGACGACACCCGCGCCGCGTCTTCGATTATGGGATCGTTGCGAAACATATGGCCATAATCCTTGACCGTCGTGCCGCAGCCCGAGGTGTTGATGACAATGGCGTCCAGCCCGTTGCCGTTCATTTCTGTGGTCCAGGCCCTGATGTTGGCTTTTGCGGCCTCATGGCTTTCGCGGGTTTTGCCCATGTGATGGGTCAGCGCGCCGCAGCACCCTGCCCCTTCAGCCACGACGACCTCGCATCCCATCCTAGTCAAAAGTCGAATAGTTGCGTCGTTAATGTCAGTATTCAAAGCTTTTTGCGCACAACCCGTCATCAGCGCAACGCGCTTGCGCTGCGGTCCTTTGGCCGGAAATCTCTGCGGGTCGTCATTGCGACTGACGGGCGGGATATGTTTGGGCGCCATGTCCAGCATGGCACGCAACCGGGCGTCGGGCATCAGAAAGCGGAATGGCCGCCCCAGCTTCGCCCCGATCAAAGCCCAGCGAAACCGCATCGGATAAGGCAGGATCTGTGCCAGTACCCAACGCAGCGCACGATCCGAGAAGGGGCGTTTATAGTTCTCTTCGATGTATTCCCGCGCGTGATCGACCAGATGCATGTAGTGCACGCCAGATGGACACGTGGTCATACAGGCCAGGCATGACAGGCAGCGGTCGATATGCTTGACCGTTTTCTCATCCGGCACACGCTCGTTTTCCAGCATGTCCTTGATCAGGTAAATGCGCCCCCGTGGGCTATCCAACTCGTCCCCCAGCACCTGATATGTCGGGCACGTGGCTGTGCAAAACCCACAATGGACGCAGTTTCGCAGGATTTCATTTGATCTTTGGATCGCGGGATCTTGCAACTGCTTTTCGGTGAACATCGTCTGCATCGGCTTACCCCATCAACCCCGGATTAAACAAACCGCGGGGGTCGAATCTTTGACGAATACCCTTGGTTAGAGCCGCAATACCGGGCGCCTCCGGTTGAAAACGCGCCAGTTCGGCAAGTGTATCTTGTCCTGCCCGCACGATATTTGCGTGACCGTCAAACGCGCCTAACTGCGCCCGCAGATCAGTACCAACCGGCACCAAGGCCCAAATCAACCCGCCGCCCCAATCAAACAACGTCCGCTCTGCCCGGATGCGCGCAACGATGTCCGGCGCATCCGTTGGTTTTACTGAAATGCGCCAGACATCACCGCTTTGTTCTTGGAAACCGGCTGCATCACGCAAGTCGGCCCACAATGTGTTGGGCTGGTCAAGTTCGGCAACCTCGCCGAAACCAGACAGTAGGGATTTCAGTTGGTCCGACCGGTATGTCACCGAACCCGCAAATCCTTCGAAGCGCAGTAAGGCGCTTCCCATATCCGGGTCGTACGCCGCTCCGCTGACGTCAAACGGGGATTTTAATGCGGCGGACAGCGCCGCAATTGCGGTGGTCACATCGGGCACCTGAACGGACAGCGTAGCCGAGACTTCGGGCTTGGGTAGTACTTTCAACGACACTTCGGTCAAAACGCCCAGAGTGCCCCAGGATCCCGCCATTAGTTTGACCAGATCATAGCCGGTGACGTTCTTCATAACCCGGCCGCCATTCTTGACGACCTGCCCCATGCCATCGACATAGCGCACGCCCAAAAGGAAATCACGGCATGCCCCTGCCTGTATCCGCCGGGGCCCAGATATGTTGGCCGCCACAACACCGCCTATGGTCGGTGTGCCACTGGTGCCCAGCAATCCCCGGTGATCCATCGGCTCAAAGGCCAATTGCTGACCTTCTGCATCTAATGCGGCCTTGATCTCTGCCACCGGCGTGCCGGCTTTCGCCACCAGCGTTAGCGCACCGGGTTCGTAAAGTGTGATGCCGGTTAGTCCGCTTGTTTCAATCTCCGCATCCGGTCCCGCAACTCCGCGCGTACCGCCTCCCTTGATGCGGACCGGTTCGTCCAGCCCGGCCACCATCTCGGCCAGTTCGGCTTCTGTTTTTGGTTTCATGACAATTCTTCTTTGTTAGAGCCGATTATTCAGCGGCAATCTGCGCGATGCGTCGGGATTCAGACGTATTCAACGGAAAAACCTTGGCGGGGTTCAGCAACCACTTTGGATCGAACACATCCTTTACGGCCATCTGCGCCTCAAGGTCCGCAGGCGCGTATTGATGGTGCATCAGATCGCGCTTTTCGATCCCAACCCCGTGCTCACCTGTCAGGCAGCCACCCACATCAACGCAAAGCTTCAGGATATCGGCTCCGAACGCCTCACATTTCTCCAGATCACCCGGCTTGTTGGCATCAAACAGGATCAACGGGTGCATGTTGCCATCGCCTGCATGAAACACGTTGCCGACCGGCAGGCCGTATTCTTCGCTCATTTCACCAATCCGGCGCAGCACTTCCGGCAAGGACGATACCGGGATCGTGCCGTCCAGGCACATGTAGTCGTTCAACTGCCCCATCGCACCAAAGGCCGACTTGCGCCCCAGCCAGATTTTCGCGCTTTCCTCAGCCGATTGGCTTTCGCGCAGCTCCACCGGGTTATGGCGCTTGGCGATGTCGATGATTTTTGACAATTGATAGTCCATCTCGGCCTCGGACCCTTCGACCTCGACAATCAGCAAAGCGGTGCAGTCGGGGTAGCCTGCATGGGCGAAGTTTTCGCAGGCCTTAATGCACAGGGTATCCATGAATTCGATTGCAACCGGCAGGATGCCCGACTTGATAATGTCCGAGACGCATTGCCCGGCAACTTCGTTGTCATCAAATCCCATGAGCACGGGTCGTGCACCTTCGGGTTTTCGCAATATCCGCAATGTGGCTTCGGTCACCACGCCCAACTGCCCTTCTGACCCGCAGATGACTCCCAACAGGTCCAAGCCGCCAGAGTCCAGGTGCGCGCCGCCAATCTCGACCACGCTGCCATCCATCAGCACCATCTTTACGCCCAACAGGTTGTTCGTGGTCACGCCGTATTTCAGACAATGCGCCCCGCCCGAATTCATCGCGATGTTCCCGGCAATGGCACAGGCAAGCTGTGAGGACGGATCCGGCGCATAAAAGAAGTCGTCTTCCTCGACCGCTCCAGTCACACTCAGGTTGGTGCGGCCTGATTGAACGCGAATGAAACGGTTGTCATAATCGACCTCCAGCACCTCATTCATCCGGGCGACGCCAAGGATGACGCAATCCGCCGTTGGCAAGGCGCCACCGGCCAATGACGTACCCGAACCGCGCGGAACCACAGGAACACCTTCTTCATTACAGATGCGTAATACGTCCGAGACCTCTTGCGTGGTCGACGGCAGAACCGCCAGCATCGGAGGGCACCGATATGCCGTCAGCGCGTCACATTCATAAGCACGAGTCTCGGACGGTTCGTGAATCACCGCGTCCTCGGGCAACACTTGCAACAAACGTTGTAGAACCACGGTCTTGCGGCGCAGAATGTCAGGGTTTGGCGTTGGCATTTCCATGGCTGATCCTCTATTTGGTAAAATAATATTACCAATTTCCCCATTTGGCAAGTTCTCATGTCTGGCCCTAAGGTCGCAGCATGACTTGGATTGATCGCGCACAACTGTTTTCACCGCTGGATTATGCGGCCATTGCCGTGTTGCTGATCACTTGGCTGTGGATCGGATGGCGGATCGAAAACCCGTCACCCAACAAGCATTCCGTCACAGTGATGATGGATGACTATCGTCGAGAATGGATGCGGGAAATGGTCACCCGGCAACCCCGAATGTTTGACGCGCAGGTGGTCGCGGCGATGCGGCAGGGCAGCACATTTTTTGCCTCGACCACGATGATCGCCATCGGGGGCGGATTGGCCCTGCTGGGCAATACCGAAAGTCTTGCCGGCGTCGCCAATGATCTGGCCATCGGTAGCGCACCGGCCATGGTGTGGGAGATCAAGATCCTGATCATCATCCTGCTTCTGGCCAATGCATTCCTGAAATATGTGTGGGCGCACCGGTTGTTTGGCTATTGCGCGGTTCTGATGGCCTCGGTGCCCAATGAACCGTCGGACCCACAAGCCTATCCGCGCGCAGCACAAGCGGCCGAGATCTGCGTCACCGCGGCGCGCAGCTTTAACCGCGGTTTGCGCGTGACTTATTTTGCCCTGGCATCCGTTGCTTGGATACTTGGCCCCGTGGCGCTGATGCTGGGCACGGCGATCACATTTGGTGTCCTATACCGGCGCGAGTTTGCGTCGCATTCCCGGCTGGTCCTGCTGTCCCAACCGCGCGACACGGATTCGTGATCGCGAAGCCGACGGACACAGCCTAGGATCGCCTCATGCGGTATTTGATTCTCAGCCTTTTTCTCGCCAGCCCAGCGCTTGCCGACCCTTCTATGCTTGAAAACGTGGCGGCCAGCCAAAGCGGCGACACGTGGCGATTCGACGTGACGATCCGCCATCCCGATACCGGGTGGGATCACTATGCCGATGGCTGGCGTGTTCTGGACATGGACGGCAATGAACTGGGTATGCGCGTATTGCATCACCCGCATGAGAATGAGCAGCCCTTTACACGCTCACTATCCGGGGTGGCGATTCCAGATGGCGTGTCTCAGGTTCAGATTCAGGCGCGGTGCAGTGTCGATGGCTGGGGTGACGAGACGACGTTGGTCACACTGAACTGATCTTCAGAACACACCCAGCGCCAGACCCGCACCCAACGCAGCCCCAATATCACGGCACTCATCCAGTTGGTTTTGCGGGATGGTCTTTTCGGCCAGAATAGCCTCGGGCGTTTGCGCATGGGTGCAGATGATCAGCGGCGACTGAACCTCTTTCAAGCGCCACCCAATGGCAATCCGCGCGGTTTGGCGGGCCGCATTCTCGCCATCAGACCCGGCACAGATCATCTGGGCATAGGGCCGTCCTTCGATCTTGCCCAGAACAGGGTAGTAGCAGCGATCAAAGAACTCTTTCATTAAACCTGAAATCGCAGCCAGATTCTCGGGCGCGCAGAAGATAAACCCATCCGCGGCCAGCAAATCCTCAGGGGTCGCCTGATCTGCAGTTTTCAGAACCGTTTCCGCTTCGTCCCGCGCTCCTGCCGCGGCGGCTTGGGCCATTTGACGGGCGCCGCCGGTGCGCGAATGGTAGACGATCAAAAGCTGCGCCATGTCAGACCCGGTGATAGGGACCGCCCGACAGGATGGTCGCGGCCCGGTAAAGTTGCTCGGCCAGCATCACACGGACCAGCATATGCGGCCAGACCATCGACCCGAATGAGATGGAAAAATCAGCCTCAGCCCGCAGATCAGGGTCTATTCCGTCCGCACCGCCAATGATCAATGCCAGATCCTGCCGCCCGGCATCGCGCCAGCCACCCAGTTTTTTTGCAAAATCAGGCGAGGACATCACCCGCCCGCGTTCATCCAGTGTGCAGATCACCGCACCTTTGGGCATCGCCTTGCGCAGTAACGCGGCCTCGGCCCCCATCCCTGCGTTTTTTTTGTCCTCAACTTCGATCACCTGTGCAGGACCAAGGCCCAGGCTACGGCCGGTCCGGTCAAATCTGGTCAGATAGTCGTCAAGCAGGGACTTCTCCGGTCCGGCACGCAATCGCCCGACCGCACAAATGCTTATACGCATATTTCTCTCGCCTCCGGCCTGTTAATGCAGGCCGGGATAGCGCCTCAGTTGGCTGAGGCGCTGCCGCCCTGAGGCAGCCACATCTTTTCCAGCTGATAGAATTCACGCACTTCGGGGCGGAAGATATGGACGATCACGTCGCCCGTATCGATCAGCACCCAGTCGCCGGTATCCTTGCCTTCGACCTTCGAGGTGAAGCCGAATTCCTGCTTGATGCGATCCGTCAGCTTTTCCGCCATAGCCGAGACCTGACGTGTCGAACGCCCGGACGCAATGACCATGTGATCCGCGACAGACGACTTGCCTTGCAGGTTGATCTGCACGACATCTTCGGCCTTGTCATCGGAAAGTGAGGAAAGGATACGCTCAAGCAGCTTGTCGCTGATTGACTGAGAGTGGGCCATTACATTGGCCCCATCATCGGCGGGCAAACCCGCCTGTGTATGTAGAGACAGGACATAGTCCTCCATTGTTGCGCGCCGCCAAACCCCGGCGCAGGGGTACTAATAAGGTAACAAGGGGAATGCAACATTTCAATGAACGGGCGCTTTTGCGGCCGCACGGGTGCTCACTCTTTGGCGATCTGTTGCGAGTCTGCGCCGTCGGGCAGCAGCCGAACCTCGCGCTGGGGGAAAGGAATCGATATCCCCTCGGCCTTGAAAGCATCCCAAAGGGCGAGGTAAACATTGCCCCTGATATTGGTAAGCCCCTTGGTCGGATCGCTGATCCAGAACCGCAGCACATAGTCCACGCTGCTGTCGCCGAACCCGGTTATATGGCAGAC
Source organism: Ruegeria sp. CDSB013 (assembly GCF_059611165.1). Taxonomy (NCBI): domain Bacteria; kingdom Pseudomonadati; phylum Pseudomonadota; class Alphaproteobacteria; order Rhodobacterales; family Roseobacteraceae; genus Ruegeria; species Ruegeria sp. CDSB013. The sequence continues at coordinate 107,907 of NZ_JBXWPA010000012.1, forward strand.
CGGCTCATGTGAACCGCCGCTGAGAACACGTTTCACCGATTTAACTGCCTGGATCGCGGTTGCGCGCACCTGATGCGGGTCGTCGTCGTAACTGGTGCCAAAGTCCAGATCCAGACGCACATAACGGTCCGAATGCGACCAGTTCACCACCTGATTGGTGATCAAGTCTTCGTTCGGGATCAGGTATTCACGCCCATCCCGCGTGACCACCGATACATACCGCGCGCCCAGCGCGTTGATCCATCCGAATGTGTCACCCAACGAGATCACGTCGCCCGGTTTGATCGAGCGGTCCATCAGGATGATGATCCCGGAAATCAGGTTCGACACAACTTTTTGAAGACCAAAACCGATGCCCACGCCGATCGCGCCTGACAACAGCGCGATGCCAGTCAGATCAAACCCAAGCGTGCGGATGGCCGCCATAAAGACAGCTCCGTACAGCAGAACTTGAATGCCTTTGGCCAACAGAACCTGCATCGAAGGCGTGATGTCGTCGTTCCTCTGCAATCCCCGCTCGGCCGTGCGGGTCCCGATGCGGGCCAACGTCAGCAGCACGCCGATCAGCAATGCGGCCTTGAGAATTCCCAGTGCCGAGATGTGCAAATCACCGATGGAGATCGCTACGCCGTCCAGAAACTCGGCTACGTCATCGGTCAAATTCAGCGCAACCAGCGTTGCATAGACCCACATCGCCCATTTAAAGATCCGCCGCAGCGTACGGTTGCGGACAAGTCGCGCCACCAGCGCGATCGCCAGCCAAGCGGCGGCCAATGTCGCGATCACGCCGATAATGTAACTGTGCGACGGCCAGGTCACATTCTGCATGAACAGGTACAGCGTCCAGGACAACAAAACGAAATAGACCAGTGTTAGGCGCTGCATCAGCTGAACCAGAGTGCGCAGCCGCCATTTGGGCCAGCCGGTGCGGGCACGTGCCCAGGTTTCCCACCGGTTTTGCGTGACCAGCTTGAGCACATATGCCAAAGCCCACAGAGCGAGAATGATGATCAACTGGTGCCGCCGCCAACCCGGCGTGACGATCAGATCAACAAGTTTGCCGAACTGCACGGAAAACCCCGCGACCATGTTTTCATAGAGTTCCGACAGCGAGCTGGGGATCAGGTCTTGGTTCATACAGGTCTCCTGACACGCAGCTTGGACAGCAACTCGGGGTGATGCAAGCCCGAGGCCGGATTGAACCTTGATTGACGGGCACACGCGATATATCTGAGGCGCATGAGAGTCTATTTGGCCCCTGCTCCGACACTGCAAGACCGCACACGCCTGCGTGAACGGTTCTTTGGGGCCGCCCGCACGGTTCTGGCCCGCCTATAAGCGGCGTCCAGCCACTCGCCAGCTATTTCTCATTACATACGGGAGAGGACCGATGTCCCCCAAAACACTCTATGACAAGATCTGGGATGCCCATGTCGCGCACGAAGCCGATGATGGCACCTGCCTGCTTTATATCGACCGCCATCTGGTGCACGAAGTCACCAGCCCACAAGCCTTTGAAGGCCTGCGGATGGCGGGCCGTCCAGTACGCGCGCCGGAAAAGACCATCGCCGTGCCGGATCACAACGTTCCGACCACTGCGGATCGGGTGAACGGCATTGAAAACCCCGAATCGCGCATTCAGGTCGAAGCGCTGGACAAGAACGCCAAGGATTTCGGCATTCACTATTACCCGGTGAATGACGTTCGTCAGGGCATCGTGCACATCGTCGGCCCCGAACAGGGCTGGACCCTGCCCGGCATGACCGTTGTTTGTGGCGACAGCCACACCGCCACCCATGGCGCGTTTGGTGCTTTGGCCCACGGCATCGGCACGTCCGAGGTTGAACATGTTCTGGCCACGCAAACCCTGATCCAGAAGAAATCCAAGAACATGAAGGTGGAAATCACCGGCAAACTGCAGCCGGGTGTGACCGCCAAGGACATCACTCTGGCCGTGATTGGTGAGACTGGTACGGCTGGCGGCACCGGCTATGTCATCGAATATTGCGGCGAAGCGATCCGCGATCTGTCGATGGAAGGCCGAATGACCGTCTGCAACATGGCCATCGAAGGCGGTGCCCGCGCTGGCCTGATTGCGCCGGACGAGACCACCTATGAATATGTCAAAGGCCGCCCCCACGCGCCGAAAGGTGCCCAGTGGGAAGCCGCTCTGACCTGGTGGAAAACGCTGTTTACCGACGAAGACGCGCATTTTGACAAGGTCATTACCCTGCGCGGCGAAGACATCGCGCCGGTCGTCACATGGGGCACCAGCCCCGAGGACGTTCTGCCGATCACCGCAACCGTGCCGAACCCCGAAGATTTCGAAGGCGGCAAGGTCGACGCGGCCCGCCGGTCTATCGAATATATGGGTCTGGAAGCCGGTCAAAAGCTGAGCGACGTCGAGATTGACACCGTTTTCATCGGGTCCTGCACCAATGGTCGCATCGAAGACCTGCGCGCCGCTGCCGAGATCCTGAAGGGCAAAAAGGTCAAGGACGGCATGCGTGCCATGGTCGTACCCGGTTCAGGTCTGGTTCGTGCGCAGGCTGAAGAAGAAGGTCTGGCCGAGATTTTCAAAGAGGCCGGGTTCGAATGGCGGCTGGCAGGATGTTCAATGTGTCTGGCGATGAATCCGGATCAGCTGCAGCCCGGCGAACGCTGTGCCGCGACCTCGAACCGCAACTTCGAAGGCCGTCAGGGCCGGGGCGGACGCACCCATTTGCTGAGCCCGGCGATGGCTGCCGCAGCGGCAATCACAGGACGGCTGACAGACGTCCGTGAATTGATGTAAGGTCCCCTCATATCTAGATATTTGAGGGATTAAAAACATGAGTGACTGGGTCAAATGGCTCCTGCTGGGGCTTCTGTCCATAGCGTTCGGTATCTTTGTACTGGGCGCGCCAGTTGTGGCATCCGTCGCGGTGACGGTGGTAACCGGTGTGTTGCTGCTGATATCAGGCGCGCTGCAGGTTGTTGGCGGCTTTACGGTTGAAGGCACCGGCAACAAAATTCTGTCACTCATCATGGGTGCGGTGATGCTGTTTCTGGGCTGGTCCTTTCTGGACCACCCGCTGCAGGGAACCCTGACACTGGCAACCGTGATGCTGATCCTGTTCATGGCAGGCGGCATCGCGCGGGTCATTCTGTCGTTCCAGATGAAAGGAACACAGTTTTTCTGGCCCACGATGATCTCGGGCATCTTGTCGATCGTCCTTGCCGGTATCATCTGGACATATGTAGGAAGCGATCCTCAGGTGCTGTTGAGCATTTTGGGTATCTTCCTGGGCATTGAGATGCTGTTCAACGGGTTCGGCCTAGTCTTTATGGCGTTCTTCATCCGGAACGCACCCAACGACGCAACAACAGAAGCGAAACAAGCTTAAACGCGGGACACGGGCGCGGCCCTCTCCTGCAGGAGTGTAGACATGGAAAAGTTTGACAAAGTCCACGGGGTGGCCGCCCCAATGCCGCTGATCAATATCGACACCGATATGATCATTCCGAAAGTGCACCTGAAAACCATCAAACGGTCCGGCCTTGGCGTCGTGCTGTTTGATGAGATGCGTTATCATGATGACGGGGGCGAAAACGAAGAGTTCGTTCTGAACAAACCCGCCTATCGGCAGACCGAAATTCTGGTCGCGGGCGACAATTTTGGCTGTGGCTCGTCGCGCGAACACGCGCCCTGGGCGATCAAGGATTTCGGCATCAAGGTCGTGATCTCGACCAGCTTTGCCGACATCTTCTTTAACAACTGCTTCAAAAACGGCATTCTGCCCATCGTGGTCGAGGAAGAGCACCACGCGATCCTGATGGAAGATGCCCACAAAGGCGAAAACGCTCGCATGACCGTGCATCTGGAAGATCAGCAGATCACCACCTCAGATGGCGTTGTGATCGAGTTCAGTGTCGACCCACATCGCAAGCACTGCTTGCTGAATGGTTTGGACGATATCGGCCTGACGATGGAGAAAGATCATCACATCGACAAATTCGAAGATCACGCAAGCCAAGCCCGCCCCTGGGTGTGATTCCAAGAGCGAATCTGAGGATACTCAACCTATCGGGGTCGCCTAGGCGGCCCCTTTCGCGTTCTTGGGGTTGAAGTCCCGGCAATCACAACATGTAGCGGCCACCCTCCAATACACGCCTAATTTGCGGCGCGGATGATGCAAAGGTGCACCAGTTTTGCCATCATTTTGCCCAAAATCACATGTTTTCTACGCCTTGGCTTGAGCGGATTGTCGCTTATCGTCAATGTTGGCGGTAATGGTGGTCTCCGGCAAAAAATGTCGGATGCAAGATGGGACAAAGCCGTCAAAGAAATAGAAACGGTCAATCCGTTTTGAAAGGGTTTGGATAGTGATTGCGCGCACAACAGGGGCGGCGATTCGGGGAGTTTTGGTCGCACTACTGGTGCTGACACCTGCGTTGTACCTGCCAGTAACGTCTACGAATGGGACCGAGATTGTCGTCTTTCTCGCCATTCTCGCGTTTTTCCTGACATTCGCTGAATACAACTCTGCCTTTCCCAGCTTTATCGAGTTCCGCGACGCGCCGCCCGTGAACCGTTTGCGCTTTGTCGGGCTGATGTCGATGGTCACCTTCCTGACGTTGATCTGCAAAAATGCGTATACGCCGACCGGCCTGACGACGACCTTCTATTCCTTTGGCTTGGGCGTCGCAAATGTGGTCGACTTTCCCTATTCGCCAGTACGGCTGATCATCCTAATGCTGCCGACTGATGCAAGCGCACCCTTGATCGAACTTGTCCGTATTTCTGCCAGCGTCGCGTATGTCGCTGCTTTGGTGACGATCGCCAGCTTTGCCTACGCGGTGAAAGTGCGCGGCTGGCCGACCGGAAACGGCGCCTTCAATGTCTGGACCAACCTTCCGCTGTTCGACCCCACCAAAGGCGGTGATGTGGTAACGCGCCTGCAGCGCGACGGACGACTGAACATTTGCATCGGCATTCTGCTGCCGTTCCTGATCCCGGCCCTGATCAAACTGCTGACTGACTATGCCGATCCGATCTCTCTGAGCAATCCTCAGACGCTGATCTGGACGCTCAGTGCTTGGGCTTTCCTGCCCGCCAGCATGATCATGCGTGGCATGGCGACCCTGCGCATCGCCAACTTGATCGTCGAAAAACGGCGCGCTTATTCCACAGCTGAGTCTACCCAGACCGCATGATCCGCATCCTGATCTTGCTGCTGTTGCCCGTTATGGCGCAGGCAGAGACGATCCGTATTGCCACGTACAACACAGAGCTCAGCCGCGATGGCCCGGGGTTGCTGTTGCGCGATATTCGCCGCGGTGATGATCAGGTGATGGCGGTTGCTGCGGTTCTAGCGGAAACCCGCCCCGATATCATTGCTTTGCAGGGGATCGATTGGGATTTTGAGGGGCTGGCGCTGGCGGCACTGGCAAATCGGCTGCGCGAGGCCGGATTGGACTATCCCCACACATTCACAGCCCAACCAAATTCCGGCCTGGAAACGGATCTTGATCTGGACGGAGATGGTCGAACCCACGGCCCCGGCGACGCGCAGGGTTGGGGTCGGTTCACCGGACAAGGTGGGCTGGCCGTGATGTCTCGTTACCCCATCACTTCGGATCAGGTTCAGGACCTGTCCAACGTGCCATGGCTGAAACTGCCCGGCGCTGAACTGCCCCAACATGACGCAGGCCCCTACCCGTCAGAACGGGCGCAGAACGTCCAGCGGCTCTCATCCGTGGCGCATTGGATTGTGCCCATTCAAACTCCGGCGGGGCAGCTGGATTTGATGACTTTTCATGCCTCACCCCCCGTGTTTGACGGACCCGAGGATCGCAACGGCCTGCGAAACCGGGATGAAATTCGCCTTTGGTCCGCAGTCATGGACGGGGAAGTCGGGCGCAAACCCGGTCGTCTGTTTGTTATCGCGGGTGACGCCAATCTGGACCCCGTGCGGGGTGATGGACGTAAAGAGGCGATCCAAGAGTTTTTGAACGACCCCCGCCTTCAGGACCCTTCACCCGAAGACCCCTCAGGCGACTTGGCCACGGTGGTCTGGAAAACCGTTGGTCCAATGCGGGTCGATTACGTCTTGCCATCCGCCCAATGGCAAGTGTTGGATTCCGGGGTGCACTGGCCCGCCGCAGGCACTGAAGAACGCAAAACCGTCGAACGCGCAAGCCGTCACCGGCTGATCTGGGTCGACCTGACACTGCCTCGCTAATACGGCCTTTTGCGCCATGATCTGGCCCGCAAAACAGACCTGACGCAATTTTCAGACGCTAACGGAAACAAACCTGTATTTTCCTTGCCCTCTGGCGGGATCGTCTCATTGACCCGATGCCGCACAGGCGCTAGGGCCTGTGCTGTAAAACGCAAGGAGATCCTTCATGTCCAACCCCTCGCTCCTCATCCTGCCCGGAGACGGAATTGGCCCCGAAGTCATGGCCGAAGTGCGCAGAGTCATCGACTGGTTTGGTGCGAAACGCGGCCTGGAATTCGACGTGAGCGAGGATCTGGTCGGCGGTGCAGCCTACGACGCGCATGGCAAGCCCCTGTCGGACGAGACCATGGCCAAAGCGCAAGAGGTCGACGCGGTTCTTCTGGGTGCCGTTGGCGGCCCGAAATATGACGATCTGGACTTTTCACTGAAGCCCGAGCGCGGCTTGCTGCGCCTGCGCAAAGAGATGGACCTGTATTCCAACCTGCGCCCGGCACAGTGCTTTGACGCGCTGGCCGATTTCTCGTCGCTGAAGAAAGACATCGTTTCCGGTCTCGATATCATGATCGTGCGCGAGTTGACCTCGGGCGTCTATTTCGGTGAGCCGCGGGGCATTTTTGAGGAAGGCAATGAGCGTGTTGGCATCAACACCCAGCGCTATACCGAATCTGAGATCGAGCGCGCCGCGCGCTCGGCATTTGAGCTGGCAATGCGCCGGAACAAAAAGGTCTGCTCGATGGAGAAGGCCAACGTCATGGAATCGGGCATCCTATGGCGCGAGGTCGTGGATCGCGTATCCAAAGACTACCCCGAGGTCGAGCTGAGCCACATGTATGCCGACAATGGCGCGATGCAGTTGGTGCGTGCGCCCAAACAGTTCGACGTCATCCTGACAGACAACCTGTTCGGCGACATCCTGTCGGATTGCGCGGCGATGCTAACCGGCTCGCTGGGTATGCTGCCGTCGGCAAGCTTGGGTGCCCCGATGGCGAATGGTCGCCCCAAAGCGATGTACGAACCGGTCCACGGTTCGGCCCCGGATATCACCGGTCAGGGCAAGGCGAACCCAATCGCCTGTATCCTCAGCTTTGCCATGGCGCTGCGCTACAGCTTTGATCAGCTTGAAGAAGCAGATCGTCTTGAAGCCGCGATCGAGAAAGTGCTGGCCGACGGTGTTCGCACAGGCGACCTGCTGGCCGATGAAGGCGTTACGCCAGTTTCGACCACAGAAATGGGTGATGCGATTTTGGGCGCCCTTGACGACAGCCTCTGATCAGGCGCTCTTTCAATTCAAAAGGCGGTGCCCAGCGCACCGCCTTTTTTAATTTCCACCGAAAATATTGTTCAGCAGGTTGTTGATAGCCCGGTCCAACCCGGTTTGGTTCTTACGGCGCTGTTGCTGCGGTTGCGCTGTTCTGACCGGTGGGTCCGGGGCGAGCATCGGCAGCGGCGTCGGCGTCATGCCTTCGGTCACGCGCAGCATGGTTTCTTTCCAGATTTCAGCCGGCAATCCGCCTCCGGTCACACCGGATAATGGGGTGTTGTCGTCATACCCCATCCAGATGCCCGTGACGTAATCTGCCGTGAAGCCGATGAACCAGGCATCCCGCGCAGCCTGCGTCGTGCCGGTTTTACCCGCCACCTGCCAACCGGGCAGTTGTGCACGCGCACCGGTGCCTTCGGACACCACACGCTCCATCATCCACGTCAGCTGCTTGGCAGCTTTGTCGTTGATGACCCGCTCACCAATGCCCGTTGTCGTCACCATGACCGGGGTTTGATCGCCCAACAGCTTCAATTCGGTCAGACCATAGGGTTCCACCGCCGAGCCACCGTTCAGGATGCCGGCGTAAGCCCCCGTCATCTCGATCAGCGTGCTTTCCGACGCGCCCAGCGCCAGAGCGGGGCCTTGCGCCAGATCACTATCGATGCCGAATTCGCTGGCGACCGTGCGGACATTGTCCAGCCCTGCGATCTCAGCCACCTTCACCGCCGGGATGTTTAGCGAGTTTTTCAATGCATCTGCCAGTGTGACGCGCCCGTAAAACTTGTTGGTGTAGTTCTTGGGACACCATTGGCCAGAGCCCGGAATGTTCACGCAGTACGGCTCATCCACCACCGTATCCAATGGCGAATAGCCAAGCTCAAGCGCGGTGGCATAAACGAAGGGTTTGAAGGAAGACCCCGTTTGCCGCAGCGCCTGCGTGGCACGGTTGAATGCACCGGACACGCGGGTCTTGCGCCCGCCAACCATGCCGCGCACAGCCCCGTCCGCCGACATCACCACGATCGCGGCCTGCGCCTTTGATCCTTCGCGGACCTTCTCCTGAAAGATGAACTGCAACGCCTCTTCGGCTGACTTTTGGATACGTTGATCCAGCGTGGTGCGGATCACCACATCTTCGGTCGTGTTGCGTGTAAAGAACTCGGGCCCGCTGGCCATCACCCAATCGGCGAAATAGCCCCCCGCCCGCGCAGCAGCGGCTTCGGACAGTTGCGCGGGATTGCTGCGCGCACTGCTTGCTTGTGCCGAGGTCAGATACCCCTGTGCCTCCATCAGGCCAACCACCAGCCGCGCTCGATCCTGCGAACGTTGAAGGTTATTCGTCGGTGCATAGCGCGTCGGTGCCACCAGCAGACCAGCCAGCATAGCAGCCTGCGACGGGCTGACCTCAGCCGCCGAAATCCCGAAATAGCGTTGGCTTGCGGCCTCGAACCCGCGCGCACCCGCGCCCAGGAAGGCCCGGTTCAGATAGATGGTCAGGATCTCGTCCTTGGAATACTTGACCTCCATCGCCATCGCATAGACCGCCTCTTTGGCCTTGCGCCAAAGCGAGCCTTGACGGCAATCGGACTCGTAGGCAGCTTCGGATTCCCATTCACTGGGCTCATAAGGCACACCCAGACACAACAGCTTGGCCGTCTGCTGCGTGATGGTCGACCCACCATGCCCCGACAGCGGTCCGCGCCCTTCGCTCAGGTTGATGCGCACAGCGCTTGCGACACCGCGCGGGCTGACGCCGAAATGGCGATAGAACCGCTTGTCCTCGGTCGCGACGACGGCGTTCTTCAGATGCGGCGAGACGGTATCGGCCGTGATCACCCCACCAAATTGGTCCCCACGCCAGGCAAAAACTTTGCCATCCCGATCCAACAGGGTCACCGACCCGCGCGCGCGACCGTCTAGCAAGGCATCGACGTCAGGCAGAGAGGAGTAGACAACCCCAACCGCCAAAGCCAACAGCATGGCAGCCACCGCGCCCACACGCCAGGTCACGCCCCAGATCAGTCGCCACAACCAACGGAAAAGACGTCGAAAGAAACCGCCGCCACCGCCGGACGTCTTGCGGGTTTTCTTCCGGGCGGCTTTGCGAGTCGACGTCTTGCGCGCCGTCGCCTTCTTGCCGTCGGGCTTTGTCGTCCGCTTTGTTGCAGCGGGTTTACGCCCCTTTGAAGGGTATCTTTTGTCTGCAACAAGCGATGTCTTGCGACGCCTGGACTCAGTCATGCTCAAACTCTGCCCGGTTATCATTTTGAGGCACCATACCCTGCCACCGGCGCGAAGTAGAGGTATGAAATTCCGCTAACCGGCCTCAATAGTTCGCCTGATTTTTGGGCATCAACGTTTTTTTGTGCAAAAATTGTGCACCTCACCCCCCTTTTCCCCTGCGTTCTCCCACCCTGACCGTTTCTTACTGCGGTCAGTCACGCTCTCTTTCTGCAGGTGCAAACAAACCGGTTCCGCCGGAAAGGAAGAGGGGACAGACGTGAAACTGATCATTGCGACAATCAAGCCGTTCAAGCTGGAGGAGGTGCGCGAGGCACTGACCGAGGCCGGCGTGCGCGGCATGATGGTGACCGAGATCAAGGGCTTCGGCTCGCAATCGGGCCACACCGAAATCTATCGTGGGGCCGAATACGCGGTGAATTTCGTGCCCAAGATCAAGCTTGAAATCGTGGTGCCCGCCACGATGGCCGACCAGATCGTCGAGACCATTACCAAAACCGCCAAGACCGGCAAGATCGGTGACGGCAAGATTTTCGTCCTTGATGTCGAGCAGGCGCTGCGCGTGCGGACCGGGGAAACGAACGAAGAGGCGCTGTAAGCGCCGCCACTCCAAAGCATTCGAGGACTGACAATGAACCTGATGAAATCTCTCATCCCAGCCGCCGCGCTAGTCGTGATGCCGCAGATGGGTCTGGCGCAAGAGGTCGCCGAGGGCGAAGCAGCGCTGCACACCCAGTATATTTTTACCACCCTGCTGTTCCTGATGGCAGGCTTCCTTGTCTTCTTCATGGCAGCAGGATTTGCCATGCTCGAGGGCGGTCTGGTGCGTTCCAAGAACGTTGCCATGCAGATGATCAAGAACATCGCGCTGTTTTCGATTGCCGCGATCATGTACTGGCTGGTCGGCTTCAACACGATGTATCCGGGCGACTTCAATGGTTTCTTTGCCCTTGGCGGTCCGACCGTACTTGATGCCGTGGGTGTTGCGCCCGCAGACGCGGCGTTAGACTACGCGTCTATCGGTTCGGACTTCTTCTTCCAGCTGGTCTTTGTAGCGGCAACCGCGTCCATCGTGTCCGGCGCCGTGGCCGAGCGCATAAAGCTGTGGCCCTTCCTAATATTCGTGATCGTTCTGACTGGTATCATGTACCCGATCTCCGGTTCCTGGAAATGGGGCGGCGGCTGGCTGGATGCCATGGGCTTTTCCGACTTCGCTGGTTCGACAGTTGTGCATTCGGTCGGTGGCTGGGCCGCTCTGGCGGGCTGCCTGATCCTTGGCCCCCGCATTGGCAAGTACAAAGACGGCAAAGTTCACCCGATGCCCGGCTCGAATCTGGCGCTGGCAACCCTGGGTACGTTCATCCTGTGGCTGGGCTGGTTTGGCTTCAACGGCGGCTCGCAACTGGCGATGGGCACCGTAGGTGACGTATCCGACGTGTCCCGCATCTTTGCCAACACCAACATGGCCGCCGCATCTGGTGCTATCGCAGCCCTGATCATGACGCAGGTGTTGTACAAGAAACCTGACCTGACCATGGTGCTGAACGGCGCGCTGGCCGGTCTGGTCTCGATCACCGCAGAACCGCTTGCCCCGACCTTGTTCGGAGCGCTGTGGATCGGCGCAGTTGGCGGCATCATCGTGGTCTTCGCGGTTCCGATGCTGGACAAGTTCAAGATCGACGACGTTGTCGGTGCCATCCCGGTTCACCTGTTCGCAGGCATCTGGGGCACCATCGCCGTGATCTTCTACGGCGAAGCAAACCTGATCACACAGCTGACCGGTATCGTAGCTTATGGTGTGTTCACATTTGTTGGCGCGTTGATCCTGTGGACAATTCTGAAGGCGACGGTCGGCATCCGCGTCAGCGAAGAAGACGAGATCAACGGCCTCGACATGGCAGAACTGGGTATGGAAGCTTATCCAGAGTTTTCGAAAGGCTAAGAGCCTGCCACTCGAAAACAAAAAAAACCCGGGCGTTCGCGCCCGGGTTTTCTGATTTATTGGCTTGAATCAGACACCGACGTCAATGATCGCCTTGGCCAGAATCGGAACTGTCGTCGCGTTCAAGCCGGCAATGTTCAACCGGCTGTCACCGACCATGTAGATGCCGTGGTCCGCGCGCAGCTTTTCGACCAGTTCCGGTGCCGCCCCCAGACGCGAGAACATGCCGCGGTGCTGGGCGACAAACCCAAAGCGATCGGACCCACTTTGGGCCTGCAGCTCGTCTGCCAGTTGTTGGCGCAAGCCCAGCATGGACAGGCGCACCTCTTCCAGCTCAGCCGCCCAGTCAGCGCGCAGGACTTCATCATTCAGGATCGTCGTCACCACCCGTGCGCCGTGATCCGGCGGGAACGAGTAGTTCTGACGGTTGAGGAATGCCAGCGTGGACTGGTTCAGAGCTGTCTGCGCCGGGTCATCACTGATGGCCATCAACAGGCCGGTCCGCTCGCGGTAGACACCGAAATTCTTCGAGCAGGACGCTGCAATCAGGCAGCGCTTGACCGACGAGGCCACCAGTCGGGTTGCCTGCGCATCCTCTTCCAGTCCGTCGCCAAAGCCCTGATAGGCGATATCGATCATTGCCACGAGGCCGCGCTCGTTAATCAGGTTCACGACCTCCTGCCACTGCACCATGTTCAGGTTGGCGCCTGTCGGGTTGTGACAGCAGCCGTGCAGCAGGACTACGTCGCCCGCATTCGCGGTTTTCAGGTCCTCGATCATTCCGTCGAAATCAACGCCACGGGTTTCGCCGTCGAAATACCGGTATTGGACCGTCTCCATCCCCAGATAGTTCAGGATCGACAGATGATTGGGCCATGTCGGGTTCGACACGAACACGCGGGCCGAGGGGTTGGCCATGCGGATCATCTCGAATGCCTGACGGCAGGCACCGGTTCCGCCGGGCGTCGCCACGGCAGCGATGTTGCCGCGTGGAACCGAGGTGCCTAGGATCAGGCCAATCATCGCATCGGCATAAGCCGGGTCGCCCGCCAATCCGGTGTAGGCCTTGCTTTCTTGCTCTTCCAGGATGCGCTTTTCGGCCGCTTTCACCGCACGCATCACCGGGGTCACGCCCTCGGCATTTTTGTAAACACCAACTCCCAGGTCGATCTTTTGATCGCGCGGGTCTTCGCGATACGCCTGCATCAGCGCCAGAATCTTGTCGGCAGGCTGCGGTTTGAGGTTTTCGAACATCAGTTCTCTCCGGTTGCGACGGGCAGGGTCGGGAAGGCACCCCATTCGGCCCAGGAGCCGTCATAAAGCGAGTGGTCTTTCTTGCCCATGCGCTCAAGCGCAAGGCTGAGGATTGCGGCGGTCACACCCGACCCGCAGGATGTGATAGCCGGTTTCGACAGGTCCACACCTGCGGACTTGAAGATGGCGCGGCATTCCTCGGGGGATTTCATCGTGCCATTCTTGTTCAGCAAAGTGCCAAAGGGCACGTTGCGCGATCCGGGAATGCGGCCCGTTCGCAGACCTTCACGCGGTTCTGTTCCGGTTCCGGCAAAACGGTCAGCAGAGCGTGCGTCGATGATCTCATGATCTCCCAGCTTGGCGGCGGCAGATACCTGCGTGACGTCACGGACCAGATGGTTCTGGACCCGGACGGTCATGTGGCGGTCGCGGATCACCGGCGGCAGATCTTCGATCTCATGCCCCTCGGCCTGCCATTTCGGCAGACCACCATCCAGAACGGCGATGTTTTCCTGCCCCATCAACCGGAACAACCACCAGACGCGGGCGGCAGACATCAAACCGGCCCCATCATAGACGACAACCTGATGGCCGTCGCCCACGCCCATCGCCCTCAGGCGGGACATGAACTTTTCGACCGGGGGCGCCATATGCGGCAGGTCCGAACGGTGGTCCGAAATATCATCGATGTCAAAGAACCGCGCGCCGGGGATATGAGCGGCGTCGTATTCGGCTTTTTCGTCGCGCCCTTGCTGCGGCAGATACCACGACCCGTCCAGCACCCGAAGATCCGGGTCCTTGAGATGGGCAGCAAGCCATTCGGTAGAAACGAGGGTTTTCGGATCGTCCTGCATAAAAGCCTCCCCTAAACGCGTTTGGTTTTTCCCTATACGCGCGCGCATGCGGGTTCAAGGCTGGATGGGATGATGACACTAACGGACGCCTCTGAACCTGCATGTGCGAATGATTGGGACTATGTTGGGCAAAACCAACTGACGCGAGCGCTCTCAGGAACCAGACCTGTGCGCGCACCCGTTTGACCACATGCATACTCTGGGTTGCAAACACCCCAAATAGTGATGCGTGTAAGACTAAAGCCCCGCTTATCGGGCTTATGTCCGTGTGTAATTTATCACTCCACCAAGGGTTGAACCCAAAAAAACGCACTTTCCGCCCCAAAAAGGTCGGTTTTCCCTACGTCAATGTACCCCGGAGTATCTGTGAAAGCGCCCGAACTCAGGCCGTGGAAACAGCCAATACAAATCGGCGCTGAAGCAAAGGAAACGGGCAATCAGGAAAAGAAAAAACGCTTTCCCCCGCAGTCTGTAAAATTTTGATCGGCGCGGAACATCTTTCCTACCATTTTGTAAGCGAAAGAAAAAACACAACGTCACTAGGGTGATAGAACAAAAAACCGGGACCCTGGTGCACGTTGAAAAAACTCACTCTACAGGAGAACGAAATGAACACCCCTGGAATTAAGTTTGGCCTCATGACCCTGGGTCTGGCTGCCTTGATCTCACCGATAAGTGCTGCGGCGCAGGTCGCGTGCGAATCGTACACAGTAGAAGCAGGCGAAACGCTGGCGACTATTTCCGAAACGGCATATGGCTCTCGGGATTACCAGATCATCTTCAACGCAAACAGAAACGTCATTGCCGGAAATCCGAACAATCTGACCCCTGGTACAATTCTGAACTTGCCATGCGCTGACGGCCGACTGACCGCCACATCGCAGTTCAACGAAGTTGTTGAGCGAGAGGAAGAAAAAGCCGCAAAAATTAAACCCAGAAACGTTTACGAGCCGCCGATTCGTCTTTTGGCCGGTAACGATTGGGCACCCTATACGGACGAAGGTCTTTCGGGTGGCGGCTTTTTGATGCGGTTGTCGACAACGGCCCTGCATCGTGCGGGCAACAAGCGCGAATACAACCAGGGTTGGGTGAACGATTTCAACTCGCATCTTTACACACTTCTGCCCGCCGGAGCGTATGACATCGCCGTTGCCTGGGTTGTGCCAGATTGCGCAAAAAACCCCGATGCCATGGGTGAAGACAGCCTTTATCGCTGTAACGGGTTCTACGCATCACAGCCATTGTATGAATCGGTCGTTGGGTATTTCACACTGCCCGACAGCAAATATGCTGGCGCAGCCTCCATCGAAGAGCTGGAAGGGGCCGTATTTTGTCGTATGGACGGGTTCTTTACCAATGACCTGGAAGAGGCCGGCCTGGTCGAACCCAAAATCACGCTTGTTCGCCCCCGCACCCCGGAAGAGTGCATCGAGGCGGTCATGAACGGAACCGCGGACGCCACCGGGATGGCTATTCAGCAAGCCAATGGGGCAATTGCGGCTTTGGGTATGGAAAACGAGGTGGTTCAGAATGAGAACTTCACCCATCTGTCCACCATTCGCCTGCTGGCCCATAAATCCAACCCATACGGGCTGCAGTATATCTCGATGCTGAACAATGGCCTGAACGAAATGCGGCAGTCGGGCGAGTGGTACGATATCGTTTCCAGCTCGCTGTCCGAGTACAGCTCTAAGCTGCAATCTGCGTCGAACTGATCGGTTCGTGCAAAAGAACCCGTACACAGCGCGACCCGCGCTGTGTGCCACCTCGACATAAAGTCATAGCTGTGTACTTGGGTCACATACTTGTTTCATGTCGCCCAACCTTTCCAGCGTGCGCGTTGCCTCAGGTGACTTCGGCTGGTTGTGCATAATGATGCATGTTCAAAAACGCAGCGCCATTCGTCCCCGCCCTGTAACCATGCGGCAGATCGGCTGCAAAGCGCAGGCCCTGCCCGGCCTGTAGCGGTACCCAGTCACCATCACGGAGAATCTCAAGCGATCCGTTCAGCACAAACACTTCTTCGGTCACCCCTGCGGCATGGGCTGCGGATTCGTGGCTTTGGTTTGGGGCAAGGTCGACGTGAAACGTTTCGGCGCCCAGCGCAGGATCGAAGGGAAAGACGATCTTGACCTCAATGCTGCCGGGAAAGGTCACCGTGTGAAACACGTCGGGCATGGCGGTATCCCGCAGGGCCGCCGTTCCGATCAACGCACTCAGCGGCAGTTGAAACCCTTTGGCGATTTTCCACAGCGTTGCGATGGTCGGGCTGGATTCGCCTCGTTCGATCTGACCCAGCATGGCTTTGCTGACACCCGTCATCTCGGCCACTTTGGACAGGCTCAACCCCGAGGCTGCCCGCACATCGCGTAGTTTTAACGTAATTTCGTCCGGTGCCATCTTGATCGTCTCTCGAATCCTCTTGTGCGTTATAGCGCACATGTGATACGTGCGCTATAACGTACGCATCCCGAATATCGCAACCGGGGCAAAAGGGAAACAGCATCATGCCAATGTACCGATCCAGAACCTCAACCCACGGCCGCAACATGGCCGGTGCCCGCGGCCTGTGGCGTGCCACCGGTATGGGCGACGACGATTTCGGCAAGCCGATCATCGCCATCGTCAACTCGTTCACCCAGTTCGTACCCGGCCACGTGCACCTGAAGGATCTGGGCCAGATGGTCGCGCGCGAGGTTGAGGCCGCTGGCGGTGTTGCGAAAGAGTTCAACACAATCGCGGTGGATGACGGTATCGCCATGGGCCATGACGGGATGCTGTATTCCCTGCCCTCGCGCGAAGTGATCGCGGATTCGGTCGAATATATGGTCAACGCCCACTGCGCTGATGCGATGGTCTGTATCTCGAACTGCGACAAGATCACTCCCGGCATGCTGATGGCCGCGATGCGCCTGAACATCCCGGCGATCTTTGTCTCGGGCGGTCCGATGGAGGCCGGCAAGATCGACATCGCCGATCTGGACGCCAAGAAGATCGACCTTGTGGATGCGATGGTCGCTGCCGCCGACGACAGATTCACCGACGAGCAGGTCCAGCACATCGAAGAAAACGCCTGCCCAACTTGTGGGTCATGTTCCGGTATGTTCACCGCAAACTCGATGAATTGTCTGGCCGAGGCGCTGGGTCTTGCTCTGCCGGGCAACGGCTCAACTTTGGCCACACACGCCGATCGTAAAGAGCTGTTTCTCGAAGCCGGGCGTCGGATCGTTGAGATCACCAAACGGCACTATGATCTGGACGAAAAAGGCTTCCTGCCCCGTGAAATCGCCACGTTCGACGCCTTTGAAAACGCGATGAGCCTGGATATCGCCATGGGCGGTTCGACCAACACGGTGTTGCACCTGCTGGCCATCGCGCATGAGGGCGAAGTGCATTTCACCATGACCGACATGGACCGCCTGAGCCGTCAGGTGCCGTGTCTGTGCAAGGTCGCGCCCAACACTGAGAATGTTCATATGGAGGACGTTCACCGCGCCGGTGGCATCTTCTCGATCCTTGGCGAGCTAAGCCGCGCCGGGCTGCTGCACGAAGATTGCAGCACCGTGCATTCGGCAACCATGGGCGAAGCGATTGCCAATTGGGACATCAAGGTCGCCAACAACCCCGCAGCGCAGGACCTGTTCAAGGCCGCGCCCGGCGGCGTACGCACGACGCAGGCGTTCAGCCAGTCGAACCGGTACAAGGAACTGGACACCGACCGCGAAGGCGGTGTGATCCGGTCCAAGGAACACGCGTTCAGTCAGGATGGCGGTCTGGCAGTCCTGTTCGGCAACATCGCGCGCGAAGGCTGTATCGTGAAAACGGCAGGCGTTGATCCCAACAGCCTGACATTCACCGGCTCTGCCTATGTCTGCGAAAGCCAGGATCAGGCCGTGAACGACATCCTAACCGGCAAGGTCAAAGAGGGCGACGTAGTGGTGATCCGCTATGAAGGCCCGCGCGGCGGTCCGGGGATGCAGGAAATGCTGTATCCGACATCCTATCTAAAATCCAAAGGTCTGGGCAAAGCCTGCGCCCTGCTGACTGATGGGCGTTTCTCGGGTGGCACCTCGGGCCTGTCGATTGGCCACGTTTCACCTGAGGCCGCTGAGGGTGGAGAAATCGGGCTAGTCAAGCAGGGCGACAAGATCGAGATCGACATCCCCAACCGGACCATTCATCTGGCCGTGTCTGACGAAGAACTGGCTGCCCGCCGCGAAGAGCAGGACGAAAAGGGATGGGTTCCGGCCGCACCGCGCAAGCGCAAGGTGTCAACCGCGCTAAAGGCCTATGCCAAGCTGGCGACAAGTGCCGCGAAAGGTGCCGTGCGCCAAGTCTGAAGAAGCGGTTTCCAAACCACCCAAACTGCAATAACTTCAAAGGTCTCGCTAGTTCGTTTAGCGAGACCTTTTTCTTTTGTATTCAACGACATCCATGGCCCAATCGGTGACAAGTATGACATTCTGGCGCCCGCATAACGGTATCCGTGTCAAAGCCATCGGCTTGCATTGGCGGTGGGACCGCCTTCTTGCTGCCGAAGTCCCAAATGACGACGGTCGCATCAAGGGTGTTCGCCCTTTGGGCGGATCGGTCGAATTCGGCGAAACATGGCGTGACGCGCTGAAACGTGAGTTCCGGGAAGAGCTCGATGTGACAGTTGAAGTCAGTGGGCAACCGCTGGTGATCGAGAACCTGTACCAGCATGAAGGGCATCAGGGACATGAGATCATCTTTGTGGCCGAGATTCAGTGCCCCGAGCTTTTGAATTGGCCCGACGCGCCCATTTCATTCACCGAAGACAATGGCCTGAATTGGACGGCAGGATGGTTCAGTCTGGATGCTCTGGATATCGGCGGTCCAGAGCTATACCCGACCGGCCTGAAAGAGCGCCTGATCGATCGCTGATCCGTTCGTCTAATCGCCCAGCTTGGCGTGAACTTCGTCCAGATCAATCTCACCGATTGGCATCTTGTTGCCCGGGTTTTCAAAATCGTATTTGAACAGCTCGAAATCGTGTTTGTAGATCTCGTAGACCAGGTGCATCGAAAGATCGTCAAAGTAGTCCTCGACCGGATGCGCACGTTTGGGCCCGTGGCCTTCGGATTCATTGAATCGCGGGATTTCGGACAAATTCACAGCGTGCGGTGTCTCTAACCGATCAAGGACACTTTGCATTCCTTCATTGAACTGCTCAGTCCAGAAAATCTGATCGTACTGCCCACCATTCACGATGAAGGTCGAGACATGGCCGGACATGGCCGACCAGTGAATGTCAGGGTCCATCGGACGGCGCCAGCGGATCGTATCACGTGCAAACAGCAAAAAACGGCGGAAACTGGCGATCTGATCGAACTCACCCTTGCCATCGTCGCCGCCAACTTCGATCCCGTAATTATAGATAAGCGTCGGCACCAGATTGCCCCGATACCGCTTGCCATTGCGCTGAATGCCGCAGATCTTGTCAAAGAATGAGCTTAGAATTCGGGTGTAGGGGTTGCGCACGCACGTAAAGGCCAGGGATTTGTGGTCCCGCACATTGCCCGAGATCTGATCCTGACTTGGGCCGAAGGCCCATTTGTGCATCCCGTCCTTCGCGTCATGGATATCACCGTCAAAAAACTGCCCGTGATCCGAATAAAACATGATCTGACCAATGGTCGAACAGGCGCATTTCGGCACCACACGGTAAACCATGCTCTCGCTTTCGGTCATCCATGTTCCGGGAAAACCCATCTGCTGTGCCTCCTTTGCTGATCTGGTCTCAATATTGACGCGCCAGCATTTGAAACCAAAAAACCAAAAATATTCTATTTATTCAATCGCTCATCCTCAGTATCACGGTTGGAAACGGGCAGAAACGGAAAACAATAGGCCAATATGGCAAGAATTGCCTACATTTTGCTATGTCACAAAGACCCTGACGCGATCATCGCGCAGGCAGAGCAATTGACCGCAGCCGGGGATTGCATGGCGATCCACTTTGACGCGCGGGCCAGTGCGACTGCTTACGCACGCATTCGCGAGGCTTTGAGAGACAATCCAAATGTCACCTTTGCCGCCAAGCGAATCAAATGCGGCTGGGGCGCGTGGTCACTGGTTCAGGCCACGCTGAATGCCCTGCAGGCCGCTGTGGATGCGTTTCCCCGCGCCACTCATTTCTACATGGTGTCGGGTGACTGCATGCCGATCAAATCGGCTGAGTACATCCACGACTTTCTGAACCAGCACGACGTTGATTTCGTCGAAAGCCATGATTTCCTGGAAAGCAACTGGATCAAGACCGGCATGGTTGAGGACCGGCTTATCTATCGGCACTATTTCAACGAACGGACACAGGCCAAGCTGTTTTACGGGTCGTACAATCTGCAAAAACGGTTTGGTCTGACGCGCGAGATTCCGTCAGACGTTCAGATAATGATCGGCAGCCAATGGTGGTGCCTGCGCCGCAGGACCATCGAAATGATTCTGGATTTTCTGCAAAAGCGCCCCGATGTAAAACGGTTTTTCTCGACCACCTGGATTCCGGACGAGACCTTTTTTCAGACTTTGGTGCGCCATCTGATCCCCAAGACTGAGATCGACAACCGCACGCCCACATTTCTGATGTTCTCGGATTATGGCATGCCTGTGACGTTCTACAACGATCACTATGACTTGCTGCTGTCCCAAGATTACTTGTTCGCCCGCAAGATCAGCCCCGAAGCCCATGAACTGAAGGACAGGTTGGGTCAGATGTACGCAACCGAAGGGATGACGTTTCACATCTCGGACGAAGGCCGCAATCTTTACAGCTTTCTGACCGGGCGCGGCCGGGTGGGGCGACGTTATGCGCAGCGGTTCTGGGAGGCGGGCAATTCCCTGGGCCCTGAGCGCGAAGTGTTTCTGATCGTGAGCAAGAAATGGCATGTTGCCAAACGGTTGGTGGACCAGATCGTCTCGGAAACCGACATTCCCTGCGTCGAATACCTGTTCAACGAAGAAGACACTTCTCTGCCTGATCTGGGTGGCATTGAATCGTCTCTGGCCAAGCGCACGCGGCACCGGCGCGCGGTGGCTCGCATGCTGTTTGAAAGCTTTGGTTCCAACAAGCTGGTCTTGTGCGTGGATCCCGCAGATCTGGATATCATTCAGGATTTCTGCTCGGTTCAGGCCCGCAGCCATGTTCTTGAAATCGAGTGCGAGTATTCCGACGACTATCTGATCGGTCACGCTCGCCGGGTTGGGTTGGCCGGGGACAGCAGTCCTCGGGAAACCGTGGCCCGTCTGATCCCGGCGCTGCGCAGTTCACTGGTGCACGAATCAGAATTGATCCGCGAGGCAGAGTTTGACGGATACCTGCGTATCCGCGAGACCAACTCAAATATTGAGAATGAGACCGCGATTGCCGAGTTTCTGGGCGTGTCGCTGGACAAGGCTCAAGCCATCATGAGCCTTGATTATCTTTTTGCCGATTAATCTGAAACGTCAAGCCGCGCTTTAAGGCGCCGCTGGATAACTGGTTCAGATGTCGAACTTGACGCCCTGCGCCAAGGGCAGCTCAGCCGAGTAATTCACAGTGTTCGTCTGACGACGCATGTAGGCTTTCCACGCGTCCGAGCCGCTTTCGCGCCCACCGCCAGTTTCCTTCTCACCGCCGAAGGCTCCGCCGATCTCGGCACCTGACGGGCCGATATTGACGTTGGCGATGCCGCAATCCGACCCGGCTGCGGTCAGGAACTGCTCGGCCTCGCGCATGTTCAAGGTAAAGACGCAAGAAGACAGGCCTTGCGGGACGTCATTCTGCAGCTCAATCGCATCATCAAAATCGTCATAGCCCATGACGTAGAGGATGGGCGCAAAGGTTTCGGTTTTTACCACCGCCGTCTGGCCTGGCATTTCGACAATGGCCGGTTCCATATAGACACCCGCAGGCACACCCTCGGTTACGCGACGTCCACCGTGCACGGTGCCACCTTCGGCCTTGGCAGCCTCAAGCGCTGCGGTCATGGCCCTGCCCGAGGCTTCGTCTACCAACGGGCCAATCAACGTGCCTTCGACCAGTGGGTTGCCGATGGGCAATCCCGCATAGGCCTTTTTCAAACGGCCCACTAACTCCTCGCGGATCGAGTTATGTACGATCAGGCGGCGCAGCGTGGTGCAGCGCTGACCGGCCGTACCGACGGCCGAGAACACAACCGCACGGACAGCCATTTCCAGATCGGCCGAGGGGCCAACGATCATCGCGTTGTTGCCACCCAGTTCTAGAATGCACTTGCCAAAGCGTTGCGCCACGATGGGCGCGACGGCGCGACCCATACGGGTGGACCCTGTGGCCGAGATAACCGGAACGTCTTCGCTTGCGACCAAAGCCTCGCCCAGCGCCGCACCACCGATCAGGGTTTGCAGCAGATTGTCCGGCGCATCGCCAAACCGGGCCAGCGCGCGTTCAAAAATCTTCTGACACGCCATCGCGGTCAGCGGAGATTTCTCGGACGGCTTCCAGATCACCGGGTCACCACAAACCAGCGCCAATGCCGCATTCCACGACCACACCGCAACCGGGAAGTTGAAAGCCGAGATCACGCCAACCGGACCTGCCGGATGCCACGTCTCCATCATTCGGTGCCCAGGACGCTCGGACGCAATGGTCAGGCCGTACAATTGACGCGAAAGACCAACGGCAAAGTCGCAGATGTCGATCATCTCTTGCACTTCACCCAAGCCTTCCGAGGTGATCTTGCCAGCCTCCCAGCTGACCAGAGCACCCAGATCGTCCTTGGCGGCGCGCAGTTCCTCTCCCAACAGGCGGATCAGCTCACCCCGGCGCGGGGCCGGTACTGTCCGCCATTCTTTGAACGCCGTTTTAGAACGGGCAAAGATGGCTTCCATGTCGGCAACGGGCGTCTCATGCACGTCGGCCAATACGCTGCCATCAATCGGAGACGTCACTTTGAGCGTGCCGCCGGTCAGTTCGGCCTCGGTCAGATCCAGATTGGCGAGGGTTGTTTGGGCTGTCATCACGATGTCTTTCATATCTCAGGCCGCCTTGTTCTGTTCGGTTACGTCGCCGGCGCGATAGAGCCGGCCAAATTCGGTGTTCAGGAAATCGGACAGGTTCACCTGTTCCTGCCGGACAAAGCCCTTCGCAGGCAGCGCGCCGGTCCGCATCAAATCAACCACACCCAGAACGCCTGCGGCTGTGGTGACCTGAATGGCGCTCCAGACCTGTCCGTTGATCGTGCGGGCAAAGCTCTTGTTGATCAGGGATTTCTCGCGCAGCGCGCCGTCGATCATGCCCTTTGCGGTGCAATAGACCAGCACCACATCCTGATCGGTGCGCGGCAGCGCGGTCTCAAAAATATCCTTCAGCAGATCGCGGCGATGTTCCAGGCCAAGGTCCTTGAGAAGCAGTTTCAGGATATCGCAATGGCCCGGATATCGGATTGAGCGGTAGGACACCCCCCGCGCCTTGCCGTCCAGTGTTTCGGGCAAAGTGCCCAAACCGCCTGAGGTGTTGAAACATTCGTACTCCACCCCGTCATGGCCAAGCAGCTCATAATCCTCCAACGGAGCGGTTTTGACTCGTTCACCATTCACAATGGCATCGCAAGGGTTGCAGTATTCGTTGATCAACCCGTCCGTGGACCAGGTCAGATTGTATTTCAATGCGTTGGTCGGATAGAGCGGCAGCGCCCCCACCCGCATATGCAGGCTGTCGATTTCATCGAACTCTGCTGCCAGCGATGCCCCTGCGATACCGACAAAACCCGGAGCCAGGCCACATTGCGGCATGAATGCAGTTTCACTGTCCTGCGCCAGTTCGCGCACGGCATTGGTGGCCGCGACATCTTCGGTCAGGTCAAAGTAATGCGCGCCAGCGGTCTTGGCCGCCTTGGCAATCTTCGGCGTCAGAAAGAACGGGGCCGCCGAGATCACGGCATCGAACTCACCCAGACCTTCGGTTAGTTGCGCTTCGTCGCTCACATCGATTTGCCGGGTCGAAATGCCCTGCTTGTTCAATGCTGATAACGCAGCCAAATCCCGATCCGCCACCGTGACCGAGTAGTTGGCCGATGACTTCAGCAAGGTCGCAATCATCTGACCGATCTTGCCTGCTCCGATGACACAAATGTTCCAGCTCAAAACGCGCCTCCTCTTTCATTTTTAAAAGTATGAGGCCGCTTCTGTCCGAAACGCAGGGGCAATCTTGACGAAATCGCGGTCATACCTGTCATATTGACGGAGATCTTGTCAATTTGCCGTGTTACCTGTGCGACCCTCCGCACTTGGCGGTACGATGAACGACGTGATCACCCCATGGCAGCAACGCAATTGGTCCAATCAACAACGTCAGTGATTTTTATATTCAGATATTATACAGTGCGCTCAATTGGACCCTTTTGTTCGCGCATATCAATGTGTTCAATCGGTCCGCCCAGCGCGGGAAATTACGTCAGGCCGGTTTTCTATTCTGTATGACCGATGGGTGCCTGACCCAAAAACAAGCTACTGCGTTGGGTCTTTGACAATTTTCACGCCGAAGTTCAGGGGGGACAAGACGTGCCTAAAGATCCAATTGAAAGCTCTCAATCATTCAATCCATCCCAAGACGATCTGAAATTGATAGATGAGGTCCTGCCATCCAAAGATCCATCAGTCATTCATTCGAAATTAGAATTCTACGAAGTATCCGAAGAAACGGTCCTGCCCTCAGAGGGTATGTTTGTGGTCCTTGGCGGCATGGTTCAGCTAAGGCAGGACAAAGCGGTTTTGGCGACCGCAGACAGCGGGGATTATTTTTACGAAGAACATCTCGAAATCGAGGACATTCCCGTCAGTCTTCAGGCGCTGGCCACCCCGGGCACCCGATTGGCCTATCTGCCCAAACACCAATGGAAGGCAATCCCGAAAAAGATCAAAGACGCCTGTGAAGATACGCTGTTTGGCGATCTGGTCAGTGTGCATCTGAAGAACTATCAACAGCCGATCAATTGCTGCAGCGTGACCGCCGCAGCCCTTAGCATGTCGGCGCTTGGATTCAGCTACGAAGTCAATGACATCTTTCGCGAATGCGGCTTGCCGACCTCGTTTGTCGTGAACGACGGAATATCGCTGGGCGAGCTATTCGATGTCGCCTGCACATTCATCCATACCCAGGACCTGCGCGATGTCATTCAGGTGCAGGCCTATTTCATGGATGAGGCCACGACATCCGTGGATCTGTTGCTTGAGGCAATAGACGAATCCAATCGGCTGGGGGGGAAAAACGATATCCTTGTGGCGAACTTTCAAGTCGGTGTCGCACATGGCAAGGAAAATATGCCGGGCGGCCATTTTGCCATTATCGCAAAGTGCAACCCCAGCACCGGCCTTGTGCATATGATGGACGTTCACCCGGAAAAGTACGGCAAGCTATGGGTGACAACCATCGATCGGTTGTGGGCCGGGATGACGGACCGCGATGGGACCTCGATGCGATCACGGGGGATGCTGCGGTTTTCGGCACGGGACGCTGTCAAAACATACCTGCAAACCCTGAAGCAGGACTGCAATTATGTCGACAGTACGGAATACCTGGCCAAGGACCCCAAAAAGCGGCGTAACCTGTTCCGACGGGCCAGCCCGAACATGAACTCGATGGGCGTTCTTGCCGAAAGTCTGGCCATCCTTGGGGATGAACAGGTTGACGAGGATAAACTGCTGAGGGCAACGCAAACCGATCTGGCCGAGGCGCTTAGCCGCGTGTCAACAGCCCGGCAAATGCACGCGATGGCGCAACGGTACCTCAGCCAGGAACCGGACGTGCATCTGGGCAGCACTTTCCGCAGCTACGCCAATCGTTCGGACAAAAGCATCAAATCACCCGAAGACTGGTTCCGCCACCAATTGCTAAGCCTGAACGATGACAAAGGTCGTCACCTGATGATCAATATCGATTTCAACAAGGTACTGGGGTCTGAGGTCATTCGCCCCCCGAAGAATGCGTTCCGCGAAACGGCCCTGTTGGAGGAGTTCTGGTGCCTGTGTATCGCATATAAAGAGGCCACCGATATGGTGACGGTTGTGGACATGAGCCCCGCGACCTCACAAGTCTGGCAAGCGCCACGCGGACATTTGTTCCGCGGTCTTCGGGACATTACGAAACCTGCGTTGCTGGTAATCGAAGAACGTGAAGCCCCAAAAGATCCGTCCGACGTAGACCATATCACCGAAAAAAACCCGCTTGTTCTGTTCTATGCGGATGAAGACCCCTGGTCCTACATGCTGCGCAGTATTCTGGCCAATATCGGCATCACCGACATCAAGCTGGTTGATGTCGAGGGGCACGGGGCAAATGTCATGAAAATGCGCAGGCAATTGATCGCTAGAACCGGCAAGGAAACGGTTCCATATCTGTTTTTCCAGAATGTGTTTCAGGGCACGCGCAAGGACATCGTAGACAGAATTCTTAATGGTCAATTTCAAAAAGACATCAAGAAGGCCGGATTGCCGGTTCTGCTGCGCAATGAATCTCCCAGCCTGGACAAGAACATCTTTGGCTATCCCAAGGGTGGGCTGACCGATGCCCCCAGCGAAAAACGCAACGTATTGCTGTGTGCCTGCGGGTCTTCTGCCGCAGACAAGGTGCCGCAACTGGTAAAGAAAATTACCTCCGCTGGCCACAACGTGAAACTGATCCCGTCGGTTTCCGCTGAGAAGTTCTTTCGCGATATCGAGATCGAAAAGGGCGTCGAGATTGAACGGGGGTACGAGCCGGAAAAGGTCGAGGACTATATCTCGCACAACGACTATTACCGCGACGACGACGAATGGAACTTTCGATACACCAAGTTCGGCATGCCGCTGCGCGCCTCGCACCTTGCGTTGTGTGACTGGGCCGATTGCGTGATCGTGGCGCCCGTGACCTGCAATACAATGGGTAAGATCGCCAATGGGATTGCCGACAACCTTCTGACCTCGGTCTTTGTTGCCTGGCAGTACCGGAACAAACCGGCGATCCTTTGCCCGGCGTGTAACACCAACATGTGGAACAACGTCACAACCCAAAGGAATGTCGAAAAGCTGCGTGATCTGGGTGTTGATCTGGTGGGTCCCCGCAAAGGGCGTCTGTCAAATGGCATGATGGGGATCGGCATGATGGCGACCCCGGACCAGATCATGGAGGTTCTGGACGAAGCGTTCGAAGAACTGGCCGATCAGGAACACAACATCTGCAAATGGGCGCAAGAAGCCGCCGCATCGGATGAGTTCGAACAATGGAATCGTGTGTTCGAGGCGATCGACAATGGCATGGCCGGGATCGACATCGTGGATGACCACAATGGCGACACGCTGTTGCACTACGCAGCAGGCGGCGAAGGCGAGCTGAACGAAAACGGGCAGGACCTGGGCAAACCTGATCTGGAGGCTGCACAAGAGCTGATACGGCGCGGTATCAACGTGAATGCGACCAACGACCATGGGTTTACCAGCCTGCACGTGGCGGTGATGAACAACTCGGTCGAAATGGTCAAAACTCTGCTGGCAGCGGATGGCATTGATGCCAGCGCTTGCATCCATTTCCTGCAAAACGCCCATGACATCGAAGACGCCAAAATATCAAAAGACGTGCTGGCCATGCTGGATGACTGGGCCAACAGCCACACGCTGACCGAGATTGAGGAAGAGGGCGAAGACGATGTGGTTGATGACCGTGAGCGCACCTATCTCTACTTTACCTATGGTTCGTTGAAGAAAGGCTTCCCGAACCACGAAGCCCACGCCGATGTGCTGGATGATTTTGTTGGCAAGGCCGTGACGCGACAGCGAATGCCTCTGATCGTGCCGCATGAGCCGCATTGCGACAATCCGAACTGTGGCTTCCTGCACAGGATGGCCACGCTGGTCGACCAGAAAGGGCGCGGCCATCCAATATGCGGAGAAGTGTATCGGGTGACCTCATCGGGCCTGAAACAGCTAGACCAGCTCGAAGGTTACCACGGACCCGGATCACCCGAGAATGTCTATGTCCGCAAGCGGATCAATGTGCTGATCGACGGTGTGAAAAAACCCGCCTATGCCTACGTGATCGCGCAGCCCACCAAGTATCTGGACCAGTTGGATCAGGGCGTAGCCGGGGTTGTCGGGGAATACACGCTGGACATGGCGACAGGCACACAAAAACCCGGGTGGCAGCCGCCCGCCTAGTTTTGAACCTGTATCCCGGCCTCATCCTTAGGGATGTCCTTGAGGCTGAGGTTATAGGCCGTGATGATCACCATGCACGACAGGACAAAGGGCCAGAAGCAGGCCTTGGGAATCAGGTTGTCTTTATAGTGGATGAACCACAGGGACGGCACGGCCTCGGCCGCAAAGAAGTAGGTGTTTACCGACACCGCCAGCAGCAGGAAATACATCAGGAAAAAGAACGATTCCATGTAGATCACAGGCGATCCGGCAAACCCTTCGCGCAGTTGTACATGCGCCAGCAGGATCACGAAAAACAGGACCGAGCAAGTGCCGATAACACTGGACGTACTGAAATCGTGCCGTTCCACCAGATTGGGGCGTCGCGTGACCGTCATGACGGCCCCGAACAGCAGCATCGTCACAACAATCAGGGGGATCATGTGGACGATAAAAGCATTCGCAAAGTTCCGTTTGATGACGAAATTATAGTGCAGCTCAGGCAGGTTGGTCTGATATTCGTTCTTGCCGATGCCAAGGGTCGTATCCAGATCGGACAGCCGGTAGTCGAAATAGGTGTTTTCACGCTCCCACGTTCCCATGACGATCCGGTTGTCGATGCCAAAGATATCGTTCGGCCCCGTGGCCGGATAGGCCGAAAAGTCAGGGATTAGAGCCACATTTACGTCAAACTCGCCCGGCCAGAAACGGACCCAGACGGTTTTGTGGTCAAACGGATAATTGGTATAGTCAAAGGCCTGGCGCAAGGTCTGTTCAAAATACCAGCCGATCAACTCGGACCCGCCCTGATCTATCCTGTAGGCTTCTTCAATCAGGCCACTCGCTGCCTCGGCAGCTTCCGGCAGGATGAACCCCACTTCGCCTTCGGCTGGTTTGATGGCGTCATGCACACCGTCTTCATAATGCTGCCAGATATAGCCGCTGACATGCACATCACTGGCACCGGTAAAACTGAAGGATTTGATAAATATGCCAGTTTTGACCTGATAGCTTGGCAAATTTGGAAGGTCTTGCAAGTAAGCGTCGACCGACGCCTGATCTGGCAATTGCGTCGGGTCCTCGTCGAAATGGTTCAGTTCAATCCAGAGTTTGAACAGAACAAGGGCCAGACCCAGCGTAACAAAACCCGAGATCAGCCAGACTTTCTTTTCTATGCTCATTCAGCCCCTCACCTGATTAGTCCAGCGGCCCGACCAGCGATTGTTTGATGCCCAGGTTCTGAAACCGCGCCTTCAATTCATCGAAACCCTCATGTGCCGTCAAAGGAATTCCCCAACCCCCACATTCAGCCAGTGTTCGAGCCTGCAGGATCGACAGATCGACCATCGGCAAGGGCTCATCCGCTGTGAAATCGGCCAGGGCATCTGCGTACCGTGTGGCTTCGTCCCACTGCTTGCGCGCCAGCATGACGGCAGCGGCGTCGGTATAGAAATGCAGGTGGCTATGGCCAACACAGCCTTCGGCGATGATCTTCTCGCCAAGCTTTAGGTTTTCATCCTGCGCAGTTGGGTCCTCTTCGGCCATGGCCAAAGCTGACAGCGCTTTTGGTCCGACAAAATTCCGACCGTGCTCAAGGGCAATGTCGACCGCGCGGCGACCGGTTTCGCGCGCCTGTTCCAGCTGCCCGGCATAGACGTGTGTGCGGGCAAGATGTTCAAGCGCCTGCGCCTCGAGGCGTTTTGCACCAACACGGTTTGCGATCTCGGCAGACAGGGTGAAGGCGTCCAGCGCCTGATCTATTTCTCCTAAAAAGGTGTGCGCAACGCCCAAACAGGTCTGCGCAACGCATTCCGGAACAAAGGCAAAATACTTCTGTGACACCTCAATGGCTTCCTGCGCATCCAGCTTTCCTTGCGCTATTTCGCCGGTATAACTACGCGCGACGCTCAGATTGTGCAGGTTTGCGGCCAAGTCACGGACCAAACCCTTTTCCCGCGCCCGTTCGACCGCCTGCGTGTAGAACCCCGTTGCGGTCTGCATCGTGGCATTCATGAAATTGGCGTCGCCAAATCCACTGAGCGCGCCAACTTCAAGTCGTGCGGATTCAAGCTTTCTGGCCAGTGTTAGAGCCTTTTCATTACTCTCAAGCGCCTTTGTCACCTGCCCCAGCGGGAAATATACATTGCCGCGCACATAGTTGATCTGGGCAATGTCGCGGTCAGACCCGCAGCGTTCCGCAGCTGCCTCGGCAATGTCCAGACTTTCCAGTGCTTCCTGGTACAGGCTGGCCTGCCGCGCAGCCTGCGCCAGGCCGATTTGTGCGCGGCAGATTTGTTCATCCGTTTCGGCCAGTTCTGCGGCCTCTTTGAATTCACGCAGGGCATCATTGGACAGACCTTGCAGCCGGTGCGTCTCACCCCGGGCGCAGAACAGATCAAAGCGAACCCCTGCGGGTGCTGGCAGTTCCAGCCCCCGTTCGATCAACGGGCTGGCATCGTCGAACTGAAAAACCTGTATCAGCTTGTCCGCGGCTTCCAGATAAGCCTGGGCTGCATGAGTTGCACCCGCGCGATCCAGATGTTGTGCCCGCAGGGTGGCGTCGCGGTCCTCAAACCAACTCGCGGCCTGACGATGCAGGCGCGCGCGTTCGGATTTCACCAAAGTTGCATAAGATCCGTCGCGGATCAGCGCGTGGGCAAACATCAGATCGGCCTCAGCCTCGCGGATCAGGGCCGAGCGGATCAGGGTCGAGGTATCCAGATGCCCTTCACCCAGAACAAAATTCAAAACTTCGGGCGAGAACCGCTGCCCAAGCACGGATGCCGCCTGAATCGACGTCCGGCTGGTTCGGTCCAGCGAATCCAGACGGGACTGAACAATGCCCTGAATGCTGCCGGGAACGGATTCCTGTTTCAGCACATCGATATTGCGCAATAACTGTTCAAGAAACAGCGGATTGCCTCCGGCGCGTTTCACGCAGGCGTCCAACAGTTCCGGGTCGATCCCGGTGAACTCTTCGACCAGTTGTCGGGCTTGTTCGTCCCCCATCGGCGCCAGTTCCAGCTTGGATATCAGGGCACCATCCGTCGCAAGTTGCCATTCGCGGTCGATCGGATCGCCTTCCACGCGGCTGGTCATTAGCAACACGCAGGGCAGATTGCGCGTCATCGCCGCGATATGGGCGCAAGCTGTCAGGATCTCGGGTGAAGCCCAGTGGATATCCTCGATATGGATCAACAAAGGCGTTTTTTGGCTGCGGGCCGAAATCAGGTCGTCTATAACCTGACGACGCCCCCGCAGACGGGTTGCATTGTCCATCACCGCATAGACCTCGGCCAGACCGGGGTCTTGTTCAAGCTCTAGCAGGGCATTCAGGTGCGCGGCATTCGCCGCTGTTACCCAACCCTTGCTAATTGCATCCTTCGCGACAGATGCACAGGTTTCCGTATCATCCGTCGGCTCCAGCCCAAGAATACTGCGTGTCACGGATTGGATGGCTGAATGCCCCTCGCGCGCGCCGAAATCCATGACCACGCCATTGTGGATGGAATAAGACAGGCTGTCGGCCAGCTCAGCCACCTGTTCCGACAGGTGCGTTTTGCCAATACCCGGCTCGCCCAGTACGATATGGACTTCACCCTTACCGTGCCGCTGGCATCGATCGAACGTTGCCGAAAACAGGGACAGCTCTCGCTCGCGGCCCACAAAGCGATGCCTGCGCGACCGGATGTTGCGCGCCATCCGGTCCAGCCGCCACAACTCAACCGGATCACCAAGGCCTTTGATTGCCTTTTCGCCCATCGACTCACCAACAAAAAGCGGCCCTAACGCACGCTGAATGTCATGTGAAACCAAAGTTTCCCCCGGCGCCGCCATGTCAGTGATGCGCGAGGCCAGGTTCACACCATCACCGGTCACGGTGTATTCCGTATGCGCCTGACTGCCTGTTGTACTGGCAATAACCTGCCCTGATGCAATCCCGATATGGCAGGTCAGCGGAGGGTTCAGGCCAGGCAGAACCGTGTGAATTTCCAGTGCTGCCCGCGCGGCCCGTTCGGTATCATTCGTGTGCGAGATCGGCGCGCCGAACACTGCCATGACCGCATCGCCAATATGCTTGTCGATCCGGCCACCGTATTTTTCGACGACCTTGTCCACCCTGGTGAAAAACGCGTTGAGCAGCGCGTGCATGTCTTCGGCATCCAGTTCGCTGGTCAAACGAGTAAATCCGGTCAGATCGGCGAACATGACCGTTACCTGCCGTTTCGCAGGCTCCAGGGATTCCTGAGGCTGAAATGGCGGGGCAGTTTCGAACGTCTCAAGCTCGGCAATCGCGCGCAAAAGCCGCCGACGGTCGCCGACAGCAGTGACTCCGATTTCGATCAGGTCTTCACCCGTCAAATCGGGTAAAATTCCAAAATCAATTTTGTTATCCAAAAAGGCTTGCGCGTAGTCAGATAATCCAAGTGCGCTTAGCCAGTCCCTAAGGTCCTGAGACATTTCGCCCCTCTGAAGCCCCCAACTCCAAAGACAGACGTAGCACAACAAACCCGGATGAGTCTGCAAAGTTTGAATATTTTAATGTATATGCACACCCAATTGCCCGAGTGACGGGCAATTGGGTCTTTGGAATTAGGTCTCGGCCTCTAGCCCATCCGTCGACAGATCGTCGAGTTTCGGCATCAACCGCAGCAGCTCGCTTGCATATTCGGTCTGCGGGTTGGCGAAGAGTTCGTTGGTTTCCTGCAACTCAACCACCTTGCCCTGCTTCATCACGGCCACCCGGTCGCACATTTGACGTACCACCGGCAGGTCGTGGCTGATAAACAGCAGCGTCAAGCCCAGATGTTCCTGTAGGTCTTTCAGGATGTTCAGGATCTGCGCCTGAATGGACACGTCCAGGGCGCTGGTTGGTTCGTCACAGATCAAGAACCGCGGCTGTGTCGCCAAAGCACGGGCAATCGAAATACGCTGCCGTTGACCGCCTGAGAATTCGTGCGGGAATTTCAGCCCGGCCTCATGGCCCAGTCCCACCTGATCCAGCAATTCGTCCACGCGGCGTTTTACATCGGACCCTTCCATCAGCTTGTGATGACGGATTGGTTCGGCCACGATATCGTCAACCCGCATCCGGGGGTTCAGCGACGAATACGGATCCTGAAAGATCATCTGAATGTTCTTGCGATACGCATCCAACGCGGCCTTGTTGGTCAGATCACTAACCACCTGCCCCTCAAAGGTGATCGTACCGCCATCAACCGGGTACAGCCCCGCGATCATCCGCGCGATGGTAGACTTGCCAGAGCCGGATTCACCCACCACCCCGAATACCTCACCCGCACGAATGTCAAAGCTGACATCGTCAACGGCAGTGAAATAAGTGCGGTCCCACGGCAGCAGGCCTTTGCGCTGCAGGAACTTCTTGGTCAGATTGCGAATCTCGAACACCGGTTTGCTGGTGTCATTGTCCACCTTGGGCCAGTGCCGGGCCATATCGTCGATGGCAAAACGGGTCTCACGCCCGCCATAGCTGATCTGCGGAAAGCGGTGCAGTTTCAACGTGGGGCGCGGGACAGCGGCGATCAGCGACTTGGTGTATTCGTGCGTGGGCTGACCCATGACTTGAGACGTCGGGCCGGTTTCCACCACCTTACCCGCATACATAACCGTCACCTTGTCCGTGGTATCCGCGATCACGCCCATGTCGTGGGTGATCAGGATAACGCCGACCTGCCGTTCTTGCGCCAGTTCCTTGATCAAGTCCAGGATCTGCGCCTGAACGGACACGTCCAGCGCCGTGGTCGGTTCATCCGCGATAATCACGTCCGGCTCGGTGCACAGCGCAAGAGCGATCACAACACGCTGCCGCATCCCGCCTGAGAACTGGTGCGGATATTGGTCCAACCGCGTGTCCGGGTCAGGAATGCCCACCCGGTCGATCAGATCACGGGCACGCTTGTTCGCCTCGGCATCCGTTCCGCCCAGATGGGCCTGGATCGTCTCGGTCAGCTGTTCGCGCACGGTGAACAGCGGGTTCAACGAGGTCAGAGGATCCTGGAAGATCATCGAGATTTTCTTGCCGCGCAGGCCGCGCATTGCGACTGCATCCAGGCCGCTGATCTGGTCACCGCTCAGCTTGATGGTGCCGCTGGCAATCCGGCCAGGCCGGTCCAGCAAACCCATGATGGCCGCTCCGATTGTGGATTTGCCCGCACCGGATTCGCCGACCAGACCGTGGATTTCGCCGGGTTCAACGGACAGGTCCACGTGGTCCACAGCGGTGAACAGTTGGCGGCGCGTCGGGAATTCGACCGTCAGGTCGTTGATCGTCAGAAGGCTCATGTAATCACCGCAGCTTGGGGTTCAGCGCGTCGCGCAGCCAGTCGCCCAGCAGGTTGACAGACAGGGCCAGCGCCAGAAGGGTGCAGGCCGGGAAGAACAGGATCCACCACTCACCCGAGAACAGGAAGCCCTGCCCGATACGGATCAGTGTTCCCAGCGACGGCTGGGTCGGCGGTGCACCCACGCCCAGAAAGCTGAGCGTCGCCTCGGCGATAATCGCCAGCGCCAGCGAAATCGTGGCAATAACCAGAACCGGGCTGAGGACATTGGGCAGTATATGCCGGAACATGATCGGAATTGGCCCGCGCCCGATCAGACGGGCGGCCTGTACGTATTCCTTGTTCTTTTCCACCAGCGCAGCGCCGCGTACGACCCGCGCAAATTGCACCCAATCAGACAGGGCAATCGCGATGATCAGAACATAAATCGCCATCTCGTTGCGGTATTCGGGGGGCGTAACGCCCTTGGCGATACCAAAGATGAGCATCGCAACCAGAATGGCCGGAAAGGTCAGCTGCACATCGGCAATCCGCATGATGAGCGTCTCGACCCAACCGCCAAAATACGCCGCAACCAGCCCAAGGATGACACCGATGATCAGCGCCAGCATCACCGCTGAAACGCCGACAAACAATGAGATGCGCATGCCATATAGAATGGTCGAGAATACGTCGCGTCCCTGATCGTCGGTCCCCAGAAAGAAGGTTTCCTGCGTAAAGGCATTCGGCGTGCCCGGCGGCGTGAAGCCGTTCATCAGGTTCAGTGACGCCGGATCGAACGGATTATAGGGTGCGATAACCGGGGCAAAAACGGCAGCCAGCAAAAGGATCAGCACCACCAGTGAGGCGATCAAGGCAACCGGAGAATGCCGGAAGGACCACGCAAAATCGCTGTCCCAGAACTTGGCAAATCGCGATTTGGTGGGGGCGGTCGGGGTTTCGATGGTATCGGTCATGTGGCCCTCGCGTCGACACGCAGGCGCGGGTCAATGGCATAATAAAGAAGGTCGACGATCAGGTTGATCGAGACGAACATAACCGAAATCAGCATCAGATAAGCGGCCATGACGGGGATATCGACAAACTGGATCGCGTTGAT
Organism: Ruegeria sp. CDSB013; assembly: GCF_059611165.1. NCBI lineage: Bacteria > Pseudomonadati > Pseudomonadota > Alphaproteobacteria > Rhodobacterales > Roseobacteraceae > Ruegeria > Ruegeria sp. CDSB013. The sequence continues at coordinate 143,232 of NZ_JBXWPA010000012.1, forward strand.
GAACAGCAGGCCAACGCCAGGCCACTGGAACACCGTCTCGGTGATGATGGCAAAGGCGATGATCGAGCCCAGCTGCAGGCCGGTGATCGTGATCACGGGAACCATAGTGTTCTTCAGCGCGTGGCGAAAGTTGATCACCCGGTCCGACAAACCGCGAGCGCGTGCAAACCGGACATAATCGGCGCGTAACACCTCAAGCATTTCCGACCGGACCAGACGCATGATCAGGGTCATCTGATACAGACCCAGCGTAATCGCGGGCAGGATCAGCGCTTTGAGGCCAGAGGCCGTCAGGAAACCGGTGGACCAGTTGCCAATCATAACGGTCTCGCCCCTCCCGAAGCTGGGTAAGAGGTCTAATTCAACCGAGAAAATGTAGATCAACAAGATCCCAATCAGGAAGGTCGGCAGGGACACCCCTATCAGGGAAACGGTCATGATGACATTCGCAGCAATCCCTTGTCGTCGGATGGCTGTGAACACGCCCAGCGCAATCCCCATGGTGATTGCCAGAAAGCCGGAAACAAAAGCCAGTTCCAGCGTGGCCGGCGCGCGCTCGGCTATGATGGTCGAGACAGGACGTCCCTGACGATAAGACACGCCAAAATTGCCTTGAACGGCATTTTTCAGGAACTTGTAGTACTGAACCGGAAAAGGCTGATCCAGCCCCAGTTCAGCCCGCAGCCGGTCGATATCGGCTTGCGTACGCTCCTGACCCAGCATGTTGTCGATCGGATCGCCGACAAACCGGAACATAGAAAATGCGACCAGACCCACGACCAACAGTACGATCACGGACTGAAACATCCTTCGGACGATATATGCGAACATTCACTTTCCCCATTGATCCGCTTCTCTATGCACGCGTCGACCGGATGGTCAAGGTATCGCTAACGGGAAGGTATCAAAGCGATCCTTATTTCCTGCGTCATTGGTTTTAAGCAGGGTTTAATGCGGATTGGCGGTGCCGAACCGGCCCTCGCCAATCCATATTTCAAGCGTCTTCAGTTCACCGTCACCCAGCGCAGCAAAAAGAAATTGTCGGGGCGCTGTGTCAGCTCGATATTGCTGCGTGTCCCCCAGACCAGTGGCTGCACGTACATGGGCACATAGACCTGTTCGTCCTGAATGATCTTAGCCACTTCGTCCAACATCGCCTGACGCTTCGTCTCATCCAGCTCGGACTGGATTGCAGGCAACAGCTCATCCACACGCGCGTTCGAGAACCCACCGAAATTCCAGCTGCCCAGCTTTTTCTCTTCGTTTGGTGTCGCGACAAGGAACCGGACCGGGTGTTCCGCGTCAAATGTTCCGGGGCTCCAACCCAGCAGGTACATGTCATAGTTATCCTCGCGTAGCTCGGGCCAGTAATTGCGCACAGGCATCGCCTCGAGCTCGGCGGTGATCCCGATCTGGGCCAGCATGCTGACCACAGCCTGACAGACGGCTTCGTCATTCAGATAGCGGTCATTGGGGCATTTCAGACCGAATGAGAACCCATCGGCGTAGCCTGCCTCGGCCAGCAGAGCCTTGGCACCCTCGACATCAAATGCGGGACGTTCGGCATGGGCCGCAGAATAACCGCTCATGGCCGGGCTCACCAATTGCGAGGCCGCTTCGGCATTGCCGCGCATGATGGTGGCCAGAATGGCATCGACATTCACCGCCTGCGCCACCGCCTTGCGGACGCGCGGGTCGCGGAACGGATTGGGTTTGCCCTCATCGTCGGTATATTTCAGCGTCTCAGCCTCGTGATCAAAGCCCAGCATGATCACGCGGGCCTCGATCCCCTTGATGACTTCGACATCACTGTCTTCTTGCAGGCGCGCGACGTCCTGGATTGGCACCGGGTTGATCATATCCACATCGCCCGACAACAGCGCCGCAACGGCGGTCGCAGGGTTCTGGATCGGGTTAAACTCGGCGCGGGTGATATTGTGTTCGACATCTCCCCACCAGCCCTCGTGAGGTTCCAGTACGGTTTTCAGACCCGGCTCGCGCTCGGTGACTTTGAATGCACCGGTGCCATTGGCATTGATCGTCGCATAATTGCCGGCCTCTTTGTCTGGGACGGCGGCATCATTCGCCTCGGTCCAGCCTTGATCCATGATCATCCAGTTGGCAATCGAAGACGGGAACAACGGGTTCGGCGCGGTCGTCATGATATCGACAGTATAGTCGTCGACCACGATCACCTCACTGACCGGCGCAAACCAACTGCGGGTATCCGCAGCCTCGCCCGAGGCGCGCTTATAGCTGAACAGAACGTCCTTCGCATCAAAGGTACTGCCGTCGTGGAAGGTCACGCCCTCACGCAGTTTGAAGCGCCAACCGTCGCCTTCGCCAATCGGCTCCCAGCTGACAGCCAAGGCGGGCTGAACGCTCATGTCCTTGTCGCGGCGGACCAGTCCTTCGTAGACGTTGTTAAGAAATCCCAGAACCGGAGCCGAATTGACCGCGTGCGGGTCCATGGTTTGCGGGTCCGTGGTGGAGGCCCATTTAAAATCTGCAGCTTGAACACTGGTGGCAGCCAGCATTGCAATGCCAATGGCGCTGTTCCTGAGGATCATTGTTATGTCTCCCTGTTTCTGGGGTCGAGTTTTCTTGGTTTTTGCCGCATGCGCAAGGAAATCTCAGATCGCAACAAAAAACAGGGCGCGAAAATCGCGCCCTGTCTGATCGTCAAATGTTTTGACTTATTTAATGGTGAAGTATTTGACCTTGGGTTGGTCTTCGGCATCCACTTCGATACCCACACCGTCGGCCATGCCCCAGTTCAGAACCTGGTGATGAATGGGGATGTAAAGCGCTTCGTCCTGCACCACACGCCAGATGTCGGCGATGTCGGCATTACGGGCGTCCAGGTCGGTGTTCGAGGCGAGCGACTTGATCTTCGTGTCCAGCGCGTCGTCCTGATAGCCGGTTCCGTTCCATGTGCCGATGTCGTCTTCGCGACCGTGGACAAGGAAGTTGAAGATGTATTCCGAGTCATATGTCGGAACACCCCAACCCAGCATGTAGAAATCTGTCTTGCCATCGGTGATCAGCGGGAAGTGCTGCGCCTTGGGCTTTGCGTCCAGATTCACAGTCACGCCGATCTGGCCCAGCATCCCAACGGCCGCCTGACAGATCCCTTCATCGTTGATGTATCGATCATTCGGGCAGTCCAACCGGAGCGAGAAGCCATCGGCATAACCTGCCTCTGCCATCAGTTCCTTGGCCTTTTCCAGATTAGTGGCGGATTCGCCGTCCATAGCTTCGGTCCAGCCGTTCACGAAAGGCGGTGCGATCATGCCCGCAGGCTGCGACTGGCCGCGCATAACGACCTGCTTGATCGCATCACGGTTGATCGCCATCGACATCGCCTGACGCACACGCACATCGGCCAGAGGATTCTTGCCGTCTACGTTGTCCGCTTCGATATCGTCCGCACCCTGGTTCATACCAAAGAAGATCACACGGTTCTGCGGGGCTTGCTTTACCATCAGGCCATCGGCGCCATTGACGCGGTCAATGTCTTGCACCGGCATATCCTGCAGGAAGTTCACCTCACCCGACAGCATCGCAGCAACGCGGGTCGCAGCGTTCTGGATGGGGGTATAGACGATCTCGGTCACTTCCATCGGGAACTGGTCGATGCCCCAATAGTTGTCGTTGCGCACCATCACGGTTTTGACGTCAGGCTCGCGGCTCTGAAGGACGTAAGGGCCCGTACCGTTGGCATTGGTGGTGGCATAGGTGATCTCGCCGCCTTCGAAATCCTGCACATTGACTGTGTCATTCGCCTCGGCCCAGCCCTTGTCCAGAATGAACAGGTTGGTCAGGTTCGATGGCAGGATCGGGTTCGGACCGTCTGTGACGATCTCGACGGTATAATCGTCAACCGCACGCACTTCGGTGATCGAGCCGATCAGCTCTTTCATGTCGGAATTAGGTTGCTTGGCCCGTTCAAAGCTGAACACCACGTCTTCGGCGTTGAAGTCTGCGCCGTCATGGAATTTCACACCCTCGCGCAGCTTGAAGACCCAGACATTCGGGTCATCAGCCTTGGGACCCCACTCGGTCGCCAGTGCAGGTTCAAACGCGCCTGTTACGTCGCGGATGATCAGCGGCTCGTACATCTGGTGACGTATTGTGTGTGACGGGCCTTCGTTTTGCGAGTGCGGATCCAGCGTCAGCGCATCACCAGCACGTGCCCATCGCAGCGTTTCCGCCGATGCGGCACCCGCCATCAATGCGGTCGCACTGGCAGCGATCATCAGGTTCTTCAGGATCATTATAATCTCCCCGTTTTTTCGTTAGTACCGTTCCATGAAACGGCAGACCGGTTTTGCCGGTCTTGGTAGTGCTGATCATCCAGATCATTCTGAAGGTTGCAACACCAGATTGTGAACTATTTGGATTTCTGATCAAATTTGAAAAGCCGACATATCGCGAACGCCTGATTCAGCGCAAAATGACCGACCGCTGATGCGGATCATCTGGGAAAACGCGCCCGGATTGGACGCATTGAAAAATATGCCGGAACACAAGGCCCGCCTCGCCACCCGGCGAAACCGGACCAAAATATTTGTGGCCGGTAGGCGTGTCATAGGCCGTATTGATATCGTCGCAATCAACCTGAAATATGTTGTGCGGGGTTCGGTCGATGTTCTCTGGCCCGGTATGACCCAACCGGCGAGACGCAACTTTGTTCTTGAGGTTTGCAGCCTTACTGGCCCGCAACGCCAGATCGTCAGAGGCGAAATAGACAACCACATTCCGCGAAGCATGGCTGACCAGCACACCGGGCTCATTTTCATGCACGGATTCATTAACGACATCTGCAGCGACCATGAAGGTATTGCGGAACAACAGGGGTACGCCCGACGCCAAATCGTACCGATCCCATTCTATCAGCGTTTGGCGCAAAACCCGATTGCCCATCGAATGGGCCAGAAGGTTGATCCGTTTCAGGCAGGGGGCGGTTTCGGGCTCGTTATCCTCACTGTTGCGCCATTCCAGAAATCGCTCCAGCACCCGCGCAAAAGAAAACCCGCTTTGGTCTGCGGACTTCTGGTCATCCCAATGCTTTTGCACGATCCCCTGCTTGGCGTCGCTGGGCCAGATCAGGGGTAACACCATCACTTCACCGGGTTTGGCCTGATCGCACAGACGCTGAAGCTCAGCCGTGGTTTCGAACACATCCTCCGGCAGATTGTTGAACCCGTGAAGATACAGCAGGATCTGGCGGCAATTGTTGTCACGCACACGCCGCAGCAGCTCTTTACTGGTGATTTCGGTGTGATGCTCATCTTCGCCCTTTTCACAGTAAAACACCGAATTTGAAGGCGCGTTATTGTCCAGATCAAAGGTAAAACGGCGTCCTTTACGGGTGCGAATACTCTGGGTCGGAAATCTGTTCGTGATAAAAAGCATGAAACCCCCTCTTTTTCAGGATGGAATCAGCCTAACAAGAGAAGAGACGCTTTGATCATCCTGAATCTCCTAAATCAAGTGTTGGCTGACCGTTATCATACCAGCTTCAACCTGAGAATGCCGAATTCCAGAAAATCATCCATATTTTTATCATTACCACTAAATTGTTTTTTTTCAGTATCTTGATTGATTTAATCTCATTTGGAGTCATGGAACTGACTTGGCTTGAAGCGCCTCAGATCAGAACGAACGCCTTAGATGGCCAGCATTTGGTTCGGACCTGCATCCAACGGATCGGAACCTCGAATAATTTCGTAACGATGGGGTTTTCGGCACACACACCGCATTTACAATCGGCAAGCAATAAAGCAGGTGAAGTACACACCGGTTTGCGAGTATGAGGGCAAAGGAATGAAGATTGCAGTTGTAGGTCTCGGATATGTGGGATTGTCCAATGCGGTGCTATTGGCTCAAAACCACGATGTCACAGCAATCGACATTTCAAAAGAGCGGGTTGAAATGGTCAATTCCGGCCAGTGCCCCATCGTTGATGCCGAACTGGAAGACTTTCTTGCAAACCGAGCCCTTTCGATCAGGGCAACCACAGAACCGGCCTTCGAAGACGCCGAGTTTGTGATCGTGGCGACCCCGACGAATTATGATGCCAAATCCAACTACTTCGACACCTCAAGCGTCGAAGCCGTTGCCCGGCAAGTGAACGCGATCAACCCCAAGGCCACGATCATCATCAAATCGACGATCCCAGTGGGGTATATTCAGGCGCTGCGCGCCGATCTGGACAGCGACAATTTCATTTTCTCACCGGAGTTCCTGCGTGAAGGGCGAGCGCTTTATGACAACCTCCACCCGTCCCGCGTGATCGTCGGCGAACGTTCGGACCGGGCGCGGGTGTTTGCCAAGCTTTTGCTTGAGGGTGCCGTGACCAAAGATGTGGACGTCCTGTTCACTGACCCGGATGAGGCCGAGGCGATCAAGCTGTTTTCCAACACCTACCTCGCCATGCGAGTGGCCTTTTTCAACGAGCTCGACAGTTACGCAATGGCTGGTGGCATGAACACCCGCCAGATCATCGAAGGCGTTTCACTGGATCCGCGCATTGGTGGCCATTACAACAATCCTTCCTTCGGGTATGGAGGCTATTGCCTGCCAAAAGACACCAAACAGCTTTTGGCCAATTACAACCATGTTCCGCAAAACCTCATTCGCGCCATCGTGGACGCAAATCGGACGCGAAAGGATTTTTTGGCCGATCAGATTCTGATGCGGGGCCCGCGCGTCGTTGGTATTCACCGGCTGGTCATGAAAGTGGGCAGCGACAATTTCCGTCAGTCCTCGATCCAAGGGATCATGAAGCGACTGAAAGCCAAGGGAGTCGAGGTCATTGTTTATGAACCGGCGCTGGAGGGGGAGGAGTTTTTCCGGTCTCGTGTCGTGCAGGATCTCGAAGCCTTTAAGTCCGAAGCCGATTTGATCGTTGCCAACCGGCACAGCCCCGAACTTGAGGATGTCGCGGGCAAGGTGTTTACCCGGGATTTGTTTGGCGCAGACTAAACGGTTGTCACTGGCTGCGCGCCTTCGAACCTTGACTTGATTGACCTGCGTTTAGGCCAATACCATCGCATGGATACCGGGCGCTGTAGTTCCGGTTGCATGTACACGCGTTGTCCCCACCGGCAGGATCGAAAAGTCCGACACCTGAACTGTACGGGTTTCGCCCCGAACGGTGGTCAGAACAATCGCTCCGCCGGATTCGACGTAGAGACCGATTGCTACATCGGCCAGATCCGAATTGTCCGAAGCGACAACGGGAACAATGTCACGCGCAGGGCCGGACAGGCTGGAGGCTCGGTTGCTGAATGGGTTGGTCATCTTGATTCATGTCTCGCTGTCTGTGTCAGTCAGCGGCACGTTAGGATTATCCATTTAACGATCCGCCAGCGCACCGCGCGTTGCGCCGTCAGCCCCCCCCACACAAAGAAAAATTGCGCGGCGGCATACTTGATCCCTGCCGCGCATTTTTGAATCAACGTCACACTGAAACTTCAGGCGCGGTTCAGCCTTTGGCCCCCTGCCCCCGCGCGTATTTGTCTTCGTAGCGCACGATATCATCCTCACCCAGATATGTGCCGGTCTGCACTTCAATCAGGACCATCGGAACCTTTCCCGGATTCTCCATCCGGTGCGTGGCCCCGAGAGGGATATAGACAGACTGGTTTTCGGTCACCAATTGCTCACGATCATCGATTGTCACACGGGCGGTACCCTCGACAACAATCCAGTGTTCGGAACGGTGGAAATGGCTTTGCAGGCTCAGCGATGCACCAGGGTGCACATGGATACGCTTCACCTGAAACCGCTCGCCAACCACCAGGCTTTCGAACCACCCCCACGGGCGGTGGTCCTTTGGGAATTCCGTCGCCTGGGGCGCGTTTTTTTCCTTAAGCGCGCTCACCGCCTTTTTGACGTCTTGCGCCCGCGATGCATCGGCAACCAAAACCGCATCATTCATCGCGACAGCGATGATATTGTCCAGTCCGATACCCACGATTTCCAGCTGCTCGCTATCCGACCGCAAAAGGGTGTTGTGGCAATCAATCGCTGTTGCGCCCCCGCTGGTCACCACGCCTTGTGCGTCAGGGCCGCTTTCACGCCATACGGCGTCCCAGCCGCCCAGGTCCGACCATGCAGCGCCGAAAGGCACGACCGACAAGTTTGTTGCTTTTTCCATTACGGCATAGTCGATCGAAATGTCTTCGGCCTGCGCCCAGCTTTCAGGGTTGAGGCGCAGGAACCCCAAGTCCGGCGTTGCTGTTTCAACCGCTTCCTTCACCGGTTTTATCAGATCGGGCGCGTGGGCCTGGAAGGCTGCGATGATATCTGCCGCACGAAACAGGAAAATGCCCGCGTTCCATTTGTAATTCCCGGCCTCCAGCATTTCGGTCGCACGGGCCAAGTCCGGCTTTTCGACGAATTTCTTCAACGGAACAGGCGCTCCGTCACCGCCCGAACCCGCGGCCAGCTCAAGATATCCATACGCCGTTTCCGCATGTGTAGGAGTAATGCCAAACGTCACCAGTTTGCCTTGTGCAACCGCCTCCAGACCACGGGCAACAGCAGCCTGAAATTCAGCAGCATCCGGTACGACGTGATCGGAAGGGGCAACCAGCAATACAGCGGCCTCATCCTTGGCATAAGCATACAGTGCCGCCGCAAGAACCGCTGGCGCTGTGTTGCGACCCTCAGGTTCGATCATGATTGTTCCAGGATCAATTCCGATTGCCTGTAGCTGTTCCGCAACAATGAACCGAAAGTCCGAGTTGGTCAGAACCACCGGCGATTCAAATTCCAATTCCGCGTTTGTTCCGGACAACCGGCGGGCAGCCGCCTGAAACAGAGTCTCTTCGCCGACCAATGGAACGAATTGCTTCGGGTAGCTCTTTCGGGACAAAGGCCAGAGGCGTGTACCGGAGCCTCCACAAAGAAGGACAGGACAGATCAACATAAAAAGCTCTATAATTTAACGCGGTTCCTAATTTTCCTATTGAAACCGTCATGACCTGACAAGGCCCGGCTTGGTTTGGTCGGAAAAAAGGATGCCCGGCGCCACGAACGCCGGTGAGGGTCCGAAACTGCGCACCTTCGAAATTTTCGAGTTTTTTCAACTTTGTATTTGCGTCAAACCCGCTAAGCGCCGGCACTGATGAATGTAGGCTCACCACCGTCCAGGCAGACCGCGCTCAATACGCCAGTGGCAAAGGCGCCGGTATCCACGGCAATCCGTCCGCGCCGGGCTGTGGGTTGATCGACAATTGTGTGTCCGTAAACAACCCAAACGCCGTCCCGCCTGTCGGTTGTCCGAAATTCTGGGTCGCCCCATATCAGGGTTTTTTCAGTTTGCTGATCGGCGGGCGTATTCGGATTTGCACCAGCATGTGTCACAAGAACGTTTCCGGAATAGTCAAAGGCCCTTAGTTCCGTGATCCATTGGACCAGTTCAGGTCCCATTTCCGCCAACAGATTGTCACGGCAGGCGACGAGCTCGGCAGCGGCCATTTCGGCGCGCACGTTCCGCACATCAAATGAAGCCAGCGTCTGCAGACCGCCATAACGCAGCCAGCGCGGGCCATGTTGTTCAGGGTCACGCAGGAAATTCAACATCATGTCTTCGTGGTTTCCCTTCAGACAGATGAAGTCCGGGCGGTTTTGGATCAGACGCAGAACGTCAGCGCTGTTTTCGCCGCGATCGACATAATCTCCGACAAGGATGACCCGATGATCCCTTGGAATCTGAGGTAACAGATTCTGCAACTGCCTTATGCAACCATGCACGTCACCAATGACACAGGTCGGCTTGTCCGGCATCGCGGCGGGAAAGACCGCGCGTCGCCCGAAACGTTGAATCAGCGATGACAGCACGTTAAGGGGGCCTCCTGAGTGGCTACTGCGACCGGCTAGCACTGAATTCAAGGGCCGGTGGTCAAGACCCAAGGCGTCTAACATTTGCGCGCTGGTCTAAGCAAGCTTCATTCAGGCGGTCCGGCAGGCAGGAATTCCCATTCTGATGATCTCGGCGCCTTTTATCCTGAAAACGCCGTTGATGCGGTTACGCCCTTTTTCCAAGAACCACGTCCTCAGTGGTTCTGGATAGTACGCGGCCATGACCTGACTGAAATAGTCAAAGTCTTCTGGAGCAAGCCGCCGACCACTTCGCGAAGGTCCATGGAATCCAAATGTCGTGTCAGGATCCACACAGGTTCCAGGAAGGCCCAGAAACATCGTGCAGGTCGAAAAGCAGACACGTCCCCGAATTTCGACCTGAATGCCGTTTTTTTGCAGGTTTTCGATCTCGATCAAACGGTCATGCAGATATCCGCCTCGGTCGCTGCCAACAACCATCAGCCCGTCAGCTACCGTGGGCGAAGGGACAGAAGTCACCGAGGTCAGTACTCCTGCAAACAGCACCGCCACCATAGCTTTGATTCCGCGGCGCGTAGGTTTGCAATTCGCTCTGGCTGGCGCTCGCTGAGGGCGAAAGAGATTCCTTTTATCCAGCATTTCGAAGCCTCCGATTCCATTTGCGGACCGGATCAGAGGTAAAACTGCGTGGTGCGTTCCCTGTGAGCGGGAGAAGTCAAAATTATGTTTTAAATCAAAAGTTTAGTTATAGTTTTCTTAAACTTTTTGATTTCCGGCTGCTCTATCACCGGAGTTTGTTCAGCTGAAAGCAGTTCTGACCGCAAGCCTATCCAATTAGCATACAACCGTGGTTCAGCTCTGGTTCACAAATGCAGTGGGGACTTCGTTCGTATCGGCAAAAGCGGCGCGGCAACTCGAACCCACATTGCACTTGGAGGACAAATTAGCAGAAATTTTCAATCGCGTCCAAAAGCCGGATGGGATGAAATGGGTTTTACCGCCTAAGCGGTGATCAAGCGATCCTTCGGCAGCGGCCTCAAATCTCAAAAGTGACGTAAACGGGTTTGAGACAGATGATCAACTATAAAGTGGCTTGTTGTTCACCTGATGCCGTTCCACCAACTTACGCATATGCTTGCCCTTTTTGGGAATGTAGCGTGCGGAAGTCGCCTCGAACTGCGGATCGCAACATTCGGGAAACAAGTCTTTGATTTCTTGTCGGGCTTCTGGAGATACAGTCCTGAGTGCCTCAGGGCCGGTAAACAAGCTTTCCGTCAGCGCCCCGTTGGACCAGATGAGCTCATGCCGATCGAACAGTATGTGAAAGTATTCGACGCTACCCGCGGTGTCGGGCAGAAAGTCGATGCCATCCAAAGGCAGCAGCTTTTTTGCCGGTATCAGAACATCCTGACATTCAAACATGCGCATGGCGACAGCTGATGACACCAAAATGCGGTGCTGCTGGGACACAATTAGGTCCTGCTTTGGATACCCATCACCCAAGGCATTCACTCGGATTAGGATAGGCCGAAGCCGTGGCTGAGCTTCAAGCTCTTCACGGCTCAGTTTACGCGATCCGACCCAACGAACCGGTTTAAATCCGTGATCCTGGGTGAGAACTTGATCGCCTCCCCGCAGATCCTCTATCGGAACTGGCCCTTCCTGTGTTTCGATCAGTGTTCCGGCCGCAAAGCACAAAACGTCCACAAACTCGCCGTCTGCATTTGTGGGGCCGGTCACGGACTGGTCGATGGTAATGGTGTTCGATCCGGTATCGTTCCAAGCGTCTGCAATTGCGGCGGAATTTACCGTCATTCCGTTGAACAATTCCAGCGGTACAAGCGCGCCGTTATCCGCTTTCACGCCAAAGAGCTGGATTGTTCCGTCCGGCTCAACGACCAAACGAACAACTGGTTCACCGTTGGTGTTTCCAAGCTGCCAAACAGCTGGTGTATCGATTTCGTACCTGTCCCCGTCAGCAAAGCGAACAGTTTGACCCTCGGTACCATTGACTTGTCGTTGGAATTGCAGCTCATTCGGCGCCCCTGCGGGTCCACCAACAAACAAATCCACACCATTGATCTGCAGGCTAAAGCTGTTGTCGAGAGAGTCGAAATCAATAACAAAACCGCCACCAGGAGAAGTATCGGTGAACGTAGTACCAACGCCGTCAGAGATGTTGAAGTTTGCCATGTTGCTTGCGACCTGCCCCAAAAGTTAACGGTTTTCACACCGCTTACGTCGACTTATCAGATCGAGATACTGGCTTGTTTCTCATCATTCGGGAAGAGGTTTCTTCGGAATTCTGTTGCCCCCTCGTTTTGGTCGCGGACTGCAACAGAGATTCAAGTATCGATTAGATTTTGTTCAGAACCTTTAGCCGGGACCACGCAAACGCGCATCACAAAGTATTTTCGTGCCCATTTGCGTCCTCAGTGCTTCCTGTTGTGATAGCCGAAGGCAAAATCGACGCTTAACTCGAGGCTAGATGATGCTTAATATATTGTTTTTACGCTTAGGATTTGTGTCATTGACCTTACGGTTATTCGACTAACGGGGTGCAGATGTTAAACGATTGATTCATTTGATCAACTGCAGTCTGACCGTGGTATTTTGTACTATCTGACGCTGGTTGCGGGAGTAGGATTTGAACCTACGACCTTCAGGTTATGAGCCTGACGAGCTACCGGGCTGCTCCATCCCGCGTCACTTTGGTGGTCTACCGCCTATTCGGCTACTTGAGACCGTTTTTCGGCCTGTTGCTTACGCTACTTGAGGCCGGGGTCGAATGAGTTCGATATCGTAAGAGAGAAGTTTGATTGTGGGATTTTTCTAGGTTTGGCGGTGACCTACTCTCCCGGGGCTTAAGCCCAAGTACCATTGGCGCGGCAGTGCTTAA
>NZ_JBXWPA010000013.1:0-151887 GCF_059611165.1 Ruegeria sp. CDSB013
AAAACGGCCTGCGTTTCGCCATCCGCGAAGGCGGCCGCACCGTCGGCGCCGGCGTCGTGTCGAAAATCGTCGAGTAATCGCTCTCGAGATATCAAACGAAAAGGGCGTCCCTCGGGACGCCCTTTTTTGTTTGCATTCCTGCTATGGTCAGCACGCGTTGCGCGGACAGCAATTAATCGTAGGCCGCGTCGACGATGAATTCCACCTTCAGCTCGGCACGCGCCAATTTGGCTTCGCCGCAAGCCCGCGCTGGGGCATGGCCCTTTGGAACCCAGGCATTCCAGACCTCGTTCAATCCGGCAAAATCTTTCATGTCCGCCAGCCAGATCGTCACGCGCAGCATCTTTTCGCGCGATGAGCCAGCCTGTTCGAGAAGGGCGTCAATCTTCTCGAGGCAAATCCGGACTTGTTCCTGAATAGTCTCGCCCTCGGCGACTTGCCCGGTCAGGTAGGCCACGCCGTTGTGTTTCACAATTTTTGAGGACCGTTCGCCGGTGTCGATGCGTTCAATCATGGGGGTATTCTCGTTTTTTGGTGTCGGATACGGTCGTTCATGGTCACAAACCACCCAGTATGGCAAACGGAAACCGTTTGAGTGCGTTTCAGAGAAGTTTAATACGCAGAAAAAACGTGATCAGAAAGCGCGTGGGTCTATCTCGCATTCGTGCCGCCTCGAGTGCTTGTTTTTGCCTCCTTCCGTTCAAACGCGAACGGGCTTTTCCATCCCGGCGCTGAGTGGCCTCGGCGTGGATTGTAGAAGCCGTTGATACCGAAAACAAAATTGCCAGCGCCAACCCCGCAGCCCTTCCGCATGTTCTCTGAAAATCTGCAGGCGATTACTTTCGGCACACAGGCGAAGTATTTGGCCGCGTCAACCGGGGCGGCCTTTTTCTTTTCACAATTGTCAGTATTCTGGCGGTAGACATTCAGATTTTCGATAACATGATAAAATCGTTAACTAAATTCACCGGGTTTTCCCTAGCAGCAATGATCGCAGTCGCTGGCGTAGGGCAGGCCAAGCCTTTGCTTACGAATTCACAGGAAACCTATGTTTCCGCCTGCCTGGATCAGAGTGACACGCCAGAGCGTATCATCGAAATCTGCCAACACGGGCTGGGTGGTGTCGGTGCGTCTGATCGGCAGCGTATTGAGATGTTGGATAAGCTGGCATGGGCCTATTATGATCTCGATGATATGGATCAGGCCGATGACGCGTTTGCCGAAATTCTGGCCTTGAATCCCGATGCCGAGCTTGGGCTGCAGGGGCGAGCGTGGGTGCATTACAATCGCGATGATTACGCGGCTGCGAGTGCGTTGTTTAGGCAAGCCGTATCGCGCAAGCCTAATGCAAGCAACATGGCTGGTCTGGCCGCCAGCGCGCGCCGGGCCGGAGAGATGGATTTTGCCGAATTCGAAGAGATGATGCAAACCGCTCTGGCCCTGAACCCCGAATACACTTGGGCGATGCGGGAGCTGGCCTGGAAATTGGTGGACCATCACCGGCAGGACGAAGCACTGAGCTTGTTCAGAACCGCCAGCGAACTGGATCCATATGACCCGTATGCGGAATACGGCGTCGCCTTTCTGTTGTCCGAGCAGAACGATTGGGAAGCCGCGTTTGACCATGTAAGCCGGGCGTTGGAACTGAAACCGGATTTTGTGACCGCACTATCGCGCCGGTCCCTTATCCTGCTGATGCTGGATCGACCCAAGCAGGCATTGAAAGATGCCGAAGCGGTGATTGAGGCCAATCCTGATGACACGGACGGCTATGTGCGAAAGGCGCGGGCGCTGTCAGACTTAGGCCAAAGATCACAGGCGCATGAGGTGTTAGAGCTGGCGGAAAGTCGGGTGGGGCCGGGCAGCTATCTACTTTATTGGCGGGCCAGCCTGTTGGCGGACGACTTCGAGTATGAAGCCGCTCTTTTTCACATTCGACGCAGTGTTGCGCTTGAGGGCGCCGACCGTTTTGACCACCGCCTGCATGCGGATATTGCGTTAGGTCTGGGTTATACGGATGAAGCCCGAGATGCCATTGATCAGGCGCTTGGACTCTTTCCCGATGGAGAGTTTGAGCAGTATACGAATGCGCTGGTGATGCTGGGCGAAGACAGGTTCGATGCAGCAGAAAGCATGTTCGATTCTGCCACTGCCGCCGGTCTGCATCAGGACTTTTTGGGCGATTTTCTGGCCGCTTTGGTGGCCGAGGGACGGTTCATGCAAGCGATCAAGATGCGTGCTCGGTACAAAAACCGCCAACCGGATGCGACAAGTGACGCGCAACGTTCGAACTAGCGCGTCACTTCGAATGCAGTGATATTTACGACGTCGCCGATTCCGCCGCGCTACGCACCGCTTTGATGTTTGCGCCGTAGACGTCCGGGTTATCGACCGAACCGCCCTTGAATACGGCGGAACCTGCGACCAGCACATCCGCACCAGCTGCGGCCACCAACGGGGCGGTCTTGGGGTCGACGCCACCGTCAATCTCGATATGGATCGGGCGGTCTCCGATCATCGACCGCAGCCTGCGAATCTTGCTGGTCATGTCGATGAATTTCTGGCCACCAAAGCCGGGGTTCACTGTCATGACGCAAACCAGATCGGTCAGGTCCAGCAGATGTCCAACCGCGTCGGCCGGAGTGCCGGGGTTCAACGCAACGCCCGCCTTCATGCCAGCGGCGCGAATCGCCTGCAACGTACGGTGGGTATGGGCCCCGGCCTCGACATGTGCAGTCAGGATATCGGCGCCTGCATCCGCGTAGGCCTGAATGTAGGGATCAACCGGCGTGATCATCAGATGCACGTCCATGACCGTTTTGACATGGGGGCGGAACGCTTTGACGGCGGGCGGGCCAAAGGTCAGGTTGGGCACAAAATGGCCGTCCATTACGTCGATATGGACCCAATCCGCCCCCTGGGCTTCGATTGCCTGAATCTCGGCACCGAAATTGGCGAAATCTGCGGACAGGATCGACGGGGCGATCTTGATGCTGCGGTCAAAGCTCATGAATGGCCTCATATGGATAGCGTGTTGGCACAGCGTATAGCGGCGATGCGTGCCAATGGGTAGGCCCTCGGTGCGCAGGGGTGTTTACAAAACTTTCACTGTGCCGACACAAAGCCGTTGAATCCCGCCTGTAGCTGGTCGCCAACACGAATTGGGGGTGGCACGTGCTGCGGATAGAAAAACTGACCAAGCGCTTTGGCGACAACGTGGCCGTTGATGCAGCGACGCTGGATGTAGACAAGCCATGCATGATTGGCATCATCGGGCGGTCCGGCGCGGGCAAGTCGACGTTGTTGCGGATGATCAATCGTCTGACGGATGCAAGCGGCGGCGAGATCCTGTTTCAAGGTCGTGATATCACCAAGCTGAAAGGCCGTGATAAACGCGCATGGCAGGCTGATTGCGCGATGATCTTTCAGCAGTTCAATCTGGTGCCGCGCATGGATGTGGTGTCGAACGTGCTGCATGGCACGTTGAACCGCCACTCGACACTGGCGACCATGTTTAACCTGTTCCCGATGGAAGATATCCACCGTGCGATTGATATTCTGGATCGCCTCGGCATCGCCGCGCACGCGCCCAAACGCGCCGAAGCGCTGTCGGGTGGTCAGCAACAGCGCGTCGCCATCGCGCGCGCCCTGATGCAGGACCCTAAGATCATTCTGGCGGACGAACCCATCGCCTCGCTGGACCCGATGAACGCGCAGGTGGTGATGCAGGCGCTGCGCCGCATCCATGAAGAAGACGGCCGCACCGTCATCGCCAACCTGCATACGCTGGATACCGCCCGCCGCTATTGTGACCGGGTCGTCGGTATGCGCGACGGACGTATCGTTTTCGACGGGTTGCCCGAGCAACTGACAACTGGCGTGGCCCGCGAAATTTACGGCGCCGACGCCAGCTTCTCGGAAGAGGCAACTTCGACCCAGATTGAAACACTCGACGCGACCTCAAAAGCGTTGATGGAAGCCGAGGCGACCATCTAGGCCCAATTCACCCCTTTCATCGACCGGCCGATGAAAGGCCGGCATATCAAACCGGAGAGAGACAGATGAAAAAACTGATTGCCGCCCTGGTGGCCACAACTGCGATAGCCGCGCCAGCCATGGCGCAAGATATTTCCGAATTCCGCATTGGTATTCTGGGCGGAGAAAACGCACAGGACCGTCTGAGCAAGCAGGAATGCCTGCGCGAGCAGACCCAGGAATTGCTGGGTGTTGAAACCAAACTGTTTGCACCGGCGGACTATAACGGCGTCATTCAAGGGCTGCTTGGCGGCACTATCGACATGGCTTGGCTGGGTGCATCAGGGTACGCCAAAACCTACCTGAGCGATCCTGAGGCGGTCGAGCCTGTTCTGGTCAAAGTCAACACGGATGGTAGCTATGGCTACTATTCGATCGGATTTGCCCGCAAGGATAGTGGCATTGCCTCGTTGGAAGACATGAAGGATAAGACCTTTGGCTTCGGCGACCCCAATTCGACCTCGGGCTTCCTTATCCCGTCGATCGAAATTCCGCAGGCAACCGGTGCAACCATGACCTCGGGTGATTATTTTGGTGAAGTCAAATTCACCGGTGGTCATGAGCAGACCATTGTGGCCGTAAACAACGGTGATGTCGACGGTGGCGTGACATGGGCCGACGGCCTTGGGGACTGGGAAGACGGTTATCAGTCCGGCGCGCTGCGCCGTGCCGTGGATGCCGGTCTGGTCGACATGAACGATCTGGTCGAGATTTGGAAATCCGCTCCGATCCCTGAAGGCCCGTTTGTTCTGCGCACCGAACTGCCTGAGGATGTCAAAATCAAGATGACAGGTATGCTGGCCTCGATGAACTCGATTGATCCGGACTGCATGTACAACGTTCTGGGCGGTGAATCCAAAGGCCTTATGCCGATCACCCACGACGCCTACGAAATCATCATCGAAGCGCGCAAGCTGAAGTCCAACTAATCTTGCACCTCCAATGATCGGGGTCCGGTGGCAAACCGGACCTCTTTTTTGCCACTCAGGAGCATTCCATGACAGACCTGACTGTAGGGTCCCCCAGTGTCGACCAGATCCGGGCCGACTATTCCGAGATGACACGACGCAAGCGGGTCTATGGTGGTATCCTTCTGATCGTATTCGTGGCGATGATGGCCGCGGGTTTCCGCACTGCCGACGACCGTAATGCCGGTAGCTTTGTCGACGGCTGGCACCGTATCCTCGACTACCCGACCGAGGTTATGTCGGAAGCATGGGAAAAGATCGGTGCGATGCCGGAGAACCTTGTGAAGTTTTTCCCGGCTCTGGTCGAGACACTCAATATCGCTGCGGCCTCGACGCTGATAGGGGCCATCGCCGGGACGTTTCTGGCGCTGATGTCCACGCGTGGTATGGCATTGTGGCCCGCGCTTATCCCGCTGTTTCGTCGCATTGCTGATATCTTTCGCGCGGTGCCTGAAATCGTTATCGCTTTGGTTTTGATCTTTGTGCTGGGCGGTGGTCCGGTGCCCGCAATGATAGCCATTGCCATTCATACGGCGGGTGCGCTTGGCAAGCTTTTCTCGGAAGTGAACGAAAATGCCTCGCTGAAACCGGTCGAAGGGCTGCATTCCGTCGGCGCGAACTGGTCTCAGCGGATGTATCTTGGCGTGATCCCACAGGTTGGACCGAACTATGTCAGCTATGCGCTGCTTCGGTTCGAGATCAACATTCGCGCCTCGGCCATTCTGGGTTTTGTTGGCGCCGGCGGGCTGGGATATGAGCTGCGCAACGCGATGTCCTGGGGGCAGGGGCGATATGACGAAGCTGCCGCCATCTTCCTTCTGCTGTTCGCCACGATTGTTGTTGTCGATCAGATATCGGGTCTGCTGCGTGAGCGCCTGACCCACGGTTCCGAGAAAGGAGCACGGGCATGAGCACTTTTGCCACCGACCTGACCGCCGATGAGTTGAAGGCTGAGGCTGCCCGTTTGTTCAACCGCAAACGGCTGACCAACTTTGGATTGCCCGCGCTTGTTTTTGTCTATCTGATTTACGTGTTCTTTGCTTTCGACGTGTCTGGAATGGCCGAGCGTGCGAACTGGGAGAACGGCAAAACGCTGATTGCAGACAGCTACAGCTACAAAACGCATGTTTCGCGTGACAATCGCACCGGTGAGGTTTCCACCGCCATCGAAGGTGAACGCAAGGGTCGCTACCCCGACGGTGAGGCTCCGGGCTGGGTGAGTTTAGGCGAGACTACGGTCATTGATCTGGAAGACGGCCACATCGTCCGCTTTGGCCCCGAGACAGTGGAATACGATATCCCCGGCTATGGCACCGTCCGCGCGACACCGACCCGTTCTGCAGGTGTTCAGGCTGAACTGCCCGCGGGCGAGGTGCCGGATTGGATCAACGTCTCAAAAAACCGCATGGCGATTACAACGGATGCGGGGCGCCTGACCGTGACCCGCAACCGGTCCGAGGTCTTCCGCTATTTCAATGGGTGGGAGCTGTTCTGGTTCACGCTTGATAGCCCTTACTATGGTAAGTCGTTCCCTGAATTGGCCGGTCTGGCTGCGCAAGGCGAGGCCAGAGCGATCTTGAATGACTTCTGGACCAACAAGATGTGGCGGCATCAGGATGTTGTCTGGGCCATTTTTGAAACCATCCTGATGGCATTTCTCGGCACGTTAGGCGCAGGTATGATCGCATTGCCTTTGGCGTTTCTCGCCACGCGAAATTTCAACCCGCTCAAATCCGTCCGGTTTCTGACACGGCGTGTGTTCGACTTTGTGCGCGGTGTGGACGCGCTGATCTGGACGGTTGTGTTGGCGCGTGCCTTTGGACCTGGTCCACTCACCGGCGCGCTGGCCATTCTGGTGACCGATACCGGCACCTTTGGCAAGATCTTCTCGGAAGCGCTGGAAAATGTGGACCAGAAACAGATCGAGGGCGTGCAGTCCACAGGGGCCAATGCACCGCAACGCTATCGTTATGGTGTGATCCCACAGGTGACGCCGGTGCTGCTAAGTCAGTTGCTCTACTTCCTTGAATCAAACACCCGCAGCGCCACGGTGATCGGTGCGATCACCGGCGGTGGCATCGGTCTGTTGCTGACGCAAGCGATCATCACCCAGAAGGATTGGGAAGAGGTCGCCTATTACATCGTTCTGATCATCCTGATGGTGATGCTGATGGACTGGTTCTCGGGCTGGCTGCGCCGACGGCTTATCCAGGGAGAGACAAGCAAGATACGCAAAGCACGGGACACAAAGGCAAAGTCATTCTTTTTGCCGTGACTCATGACCAAGAACCACAAAACCATGGCACGACTGCGTTCTGACCAACCGTTTATCCATCCTGATTGCCAAATCTCGGGTAGTTCCTTCGGTGAATTTGTCGAAATTGGTGCGGCAAGCCGCGTTGTGAATTCAGTCTTCGGTGACTATTCGTATTGCGACCGGACCTGTGACGTTGCCAATGCCGAGATCGGGAAGTTCGCCAATATCGCCAGTTTCACTCGGATCGGCGCAACGGATCATCCGATGGAAAAGGCATCATTGCATCACTTCCTGTATCGCTCGGCAGATTACTGGGATGATGCCGAGGATGATGCGGATTGGTTCAATCATCGCGCCAGTCGCGTCGCCCGGATCGGCCATGATACCTGGATTGGGCATGCGGCAATTATCAAACCTGAAGTGACCATCGGGCACGGTGCGGTGGTTGCCTCGGGGTCTGTCGTCACCAAGGATGTCGCGCCTTACACAATTGTAGGCGGTGTGACGGCCAAACCGATCCGCAACCGTTATCCGGTTGGCGTGGCCGAGCGGATGATGGATTTGGCGTGGTGGGATTGGGACAATGACCGTCTGCGCGCGGCCCTGCCGGATTTCCGAACATTGAGCGCCGAGGCTTTCCTGGAAAAATACGAACCGATTTGAATAGGCAAGAGCTGAAATCTCCCGCGCCTGCACTTGCATCGGCTTTGCAGATATAGGCTGGCGGCCTTGGGCATAGCGCCGCGTTTTACGCGGCGCTATGCCCAACGGGATATGACCACCGTCAGGAGGTCGAAGACGGGCGGGAGGGCGCTGCGGCCTAGTCCTCGTTCAGGGTCAGGGTGACCCGATCTCCGGCAAATACGGTTCGCCCGAATTCAACCGGCAGACCATTGGGATCTGCGTTTATGCCGACGGAATACAGAACAGGCGCACCTTCGGTCAGTCGCAGGTGCAGGGCCTGTGTTGCCGTCGCCGCGCGCGCAGTCAGGCGCGTCGAGACGCGGGTATAGTCCTTAACACCGCAGTGCTGCAAAGCTTTCGTTACTGATTGTGTTTCGGACAGCGCCTCAAGAATGCCGGGCAAGCGGTCCGCGGGAAAGACACTTTGGAATAGCCCGATCGGCTGCCCATCCGCCAGAGACAGCCCATCATAAACGTGCACCTGATCGCCTGAAGCGATCTCCAGGGCCTCTGCTTCTGTTTCATCTGCGGCGCGCGTTGTGAGTGTCAGGATCTTTTTGCCGGGGATTTTACCGCTGGCCGAGATGCTCTTGTGGTATCGGACGCGCTTGCCGATGGCATAATCGGTCGGACGTGCCGCCACAAAGACACCGGCGCCGCGACGGGCATGCACCAGACCTTGGTCTGCCAGATCCGACAGTGCACGCCGTACCGTGTGGCGGTTGACCCCGTGTTTTGCTGCCAGTTGTGCCTCGGTCGGCAGGCGGTCGCCGGTGTCGTACCGACCCTCTGCAATGTCCGATGTCAGATTCAGCGCGATGCCTTTCCAGACGGGTGTTTTTCTCATGTCACCAAAACTTCACAAGGTTGCGGATTGCCAGATGTGGTGGCGGGATGTAATATTTGTCTAGTTGTATAGTTCAGATAGACAACCCGGCCAAGAGGCTTTGATGGCAGATCAAACAAATATTTCGAATGCGGCGCGGCAGGATTGGATGAGCCTGTTGGCGCGGGCACCTGAAGGCGCATTGATGAAGCTTTGGGGTGGCTACGAAGACCGCCCGGACTTTGAATGGCTGCGCAGCCCCGAAGTAGGCGGTGTCATGATGCGCGGGCGCACGGGTGGCACGGGTGCCCGGTTCAATCTTGGCGAAATGACCGTCACGCGGTGTTCGCTGGTGTTGCAGGACGGAACGATTGGGCATGGATACGTGCAGGGCCGGTCCAAGCCCAAGGCCGAAACGGCCGCCTTGATTGATGCGCTGATGCAGACCCCTGCTGCGGATGCGATCCAGGATCAGGTGATTGCGCCGCTCAAAAAGCAGATGCAAGCCGCCAGAACAGACCGCGCTGCCAAAGCCGCCGCGACAAAGGTCGAGTTCTTCACATTGGTAAGGGGAGAAGATTGATGACGGCACAGCTTCAGTATTCCGGTGGATTTCAGAACGCACCAGTGCAGGCTGCACATGCGTTCCGTGCCGCGATGACCGTGATGGCCCGGCCCGGCGAAATCCGTGAATTGAAAGGCGTGCAGCCGCCGAAACCCTTGTCGATCGCAGCAGGAACGCTTTTGCTGACGTTGTGTGACCCCGAGACAAAGGTCCATCTGGCTGGCACTTTCAACACCGATGCGGTGCGCGCATGGCTAACCTTTCACACTGGAGCGCCCCTGTCACAGGCAGCTGACGCGGATTTTGCTGTTGGGACATGGACCCAGCTTGGGCCGTTGGGCACATACCGCATCGGAACAGCAGAGTACCCGGATCGCTCGACCACCTTGATTGTTGAATGTGACGCGCTGCAACAGGCGGGTGTCACACTGAGCGGCCCGGGAATCAAAGACACCGCGTGCCTGTCCTTGCCGGATGATTCGGCGTTGCAGGCCAACGCAGCTCTGTACCCGCTTGGATGTGATTTCTTTTTCACGTGCGGTGACCGGGTTGCGGCCCTGCCTCGCAGTACTCAGATCAGCACGGAGACCTAAGCTATGTATGTTGCAGTCAAGGGTGGCGAAAAAGCCATCGAAAACGCGCATTCTTGGTTGGCAGAAGAGCGGCGCGGCGCATCCGACATTGCCGAACTGAGTATCGCCCAAATCCGCGAACAGCTGAGCCTTGCGGTCAACCGGGTGATGGCCGAGGGGTCCCTTTACGACCCCGATCTGGCAGCCTTGGCAATCAAACAGTCGCGCGGCGATCTGATCGAGGCGATCTTTCTTATCCGAGCCTACCGGACGACATTGCCGCGATTTGGCTATTCGAACCCGGTTAAGACTGATGAGATGGCGTGTGATCGCCGGATTTCGGCCACGTTCAAGGATGCGCCGGGCGGGCAGGTGCTGGGGCCAACCTTTGATTACACGCACCGCTTGTTGGACTTCAAATTGGCCGCCGAAGGCGAGGTTCCGGCTGCGCCTACGGCGCAACCCCGCACCGAGGCGACGCCCCATATCACTGAATTCCTTAAGGGTGAGGACATCATTCAGGATGAACCCGTGAGTGACACCAACCCGGGTGATCTGACCCGCGAACCGATGGAATTTCCGTCGAACCGCCCCCTGCGTCTGCAATCCCTGACCCGCGGGGATGAGGGGTTTGTGCTGGGCATGGCCTATTCAACCCAACGTGGCTACGCCCGTAACCATGCATTCGTCGGTGAGTTGCGGATCGGCAAGGTCTCGGTCGAAATGGAGATCCCGGAACTGGGTTTCGCCATCGACATCGGCGATATCGAGCTGACCGAATGCGAGACGGTGAACCAGTTCAAAGGGTCCAAGACTGAACCGCCGCAATTCACCCGTGGCTATGGTTTGGTTTTTGGTCAGTCTGAACGGAAGTCCATTGCGATGGCCTTGGTGGACCGCGCATTGCGTTGGGAAGAGTTGGGCGAAGATAATCTGGGTGCCCCCGCGCAAGATGAGGAATTCGTCTTAAGCCACGCGGACAGCATTCAGGCGACCGGGTTCCTCGAACATATCAAGCTGCCGCATTACGTAGACTTCCAGTCCGAGTTGGAACTGGTCCGCAAACTGCGCCGTGAAGCCGAAGAGCGGATCACGCCAAAAGAGGCTGCAGAATGATGGCCGCCGTGTTCGATATCGGTGATCTGTCGCTCGACTGGCCGCCCCACGCACGGGTCAAGGCGTTGGCGGTCGAGCATTGTGTAAGGGGTCGCTAATGAGCTGGACTGCGTTTGCATCCCCACTGGGGCACACCAGGATGACGAACTGCCAAACCCGCCTTACGGGCGTCGCAGGTTTCTATGGGGCGGCGAGTCCGTGCGCGCGCCAACCGAACTCCATTCTCCAATTGAATCCCGCTTTTGCGCACGACGTCGTCGCTTCGCATGACGAGAGTGAAAGAAAAGATACACCAATAGCGCCAATAACAGTGCGCCCAACAGAAATACGTCCACAAAAACACCAAAAACAAAGTGATACATCAAAATGAATGAGTATAACTTCGCATATTTGGACGAACAAACCAAGCGAATGATCCGACGCGCCATTCTGAAAGGTCTGGCTGTGCCCGGTTATCAGGTGCCATTTGCCAGCCGCGAGATGCCGATGCCATATGGCTGGGGCACCGGTGGGGTGCAGGTTTCAGCCGCTACATTGACACCCGAGGACACGTTTAAAGTGATCGATCAGGGTGCCGATGACACCACCAATGCTGTGTCGATCCGAAAGTTCTTTGAGAACACGGCAGGTGTGGAAACGACCGAGGAAACCGAAAAGGCCACAGTCATCCAGACCCGCCACCGCATCCCCGAGGCGAAGCTGCGCGAGGATCAGATTATCGTCTATCAGGTGCCGATCCCCGAACCTCTGCGCTTTCTGGAGCCGCGTGAGACCGAGACACGCAAGATGCACAGCCTTGAAGAATATGGGCTGATGCATGTGAAGCTGTACGAGGACATCAGCCAGCACGGGGCGATTTCGACCGCGTATGCCTATCCGGTGAAAGTGTCGGACCGCTATGTGATGGATCCGTCGCCGATCCCGAAATTCGACAACCCAAAACTTGAGATGGACGCGATCCAGCTGTTTGGTGCGGGACGTGAACAGCGGATTTACGCGGTTCCGCCGCATACCAAGGTCGTCAGTCTGGATTTCGAGGATTACCCGTTTGAGGCCACCAAAGCCGATCACCCATGCGATCTTTGTGGGGCAGAGGATAGCTATCTCGACGAAGTGATCATGGATGATGCAGGCAACCGGATGTTCGTCTGTTCCGACACCGATTATTGCCGGTCACGCCGCGAAGCGGGCCACAAGGGCCGACTGGCCGAGGAGAATGCGGCATGACCCCCTTATTGCAGGTCAAAAGCATCGAAAAGCGCTATGGCGCGCGGATCGGGTGCTCGGATGTGAGTTTTGATCTCTTCCCCGGAGAAGTAATGGGGATCGTGGGTGAAAGCGGATCGGGCAAGTCGACGCTGTTGAATTGCATGGCCGGTCACCTTGAGCCCGACGCCGGACAGGTGATCTTTAACACTCGCACCGATGGTCCGGTGGATACAGTCACCATGTCCGAACCGGAACGTCGGATGCTGAGCCGTACGGACTGGGCCTTTGTGCATCAGCATGCGCGCGACGGCTTGCGGATGTCGGTCAGTGCTGGCGGCAATATCGGTGAGCGTCTGATGGCGGTGGGGGATCGTCACTATGGCGACATCCGGGACCGTGCGATCGACTGGCTGGGCCGGGTTGAGATTGAGGAATCTCGTGTGGATGACCGTCCGTCGGCCTTTTCTGGCGGGATGCAGCAGAGGTTGCAGATCGCCCGCAATCTGGTCACAGGGCCGCGCCTGGTGTTCATGGATGAACCGACCGGCGGACTGGATGTTTCCGTTCAGGCGCGTCTGCTGGATCTGCTGCGCGGGTTGGTGCGTGAGATGGGGTTGAGCGCGATCATCGTCACCCATGACCTCGCCGTCGTACGCCTGCTGGCGGATCGACTGATGGTGATGAAAAGCGGTCAAGTGGTTGAGGCCGGGTTGACCGATCAGGTTCTGGACGATCCGCAACATGCCTACACGCAGTTGCTCGTGTCCAGCGTTCTGCAGGTTTGAGTATTTGGAAAAAGATGAAGTGCTATGATTGAGCTTATCAATGTCAGCAAAAGCTTTACTCTGCACAATCAGGGTAGTGCCGTAATTCCGGTGATGCAGGGTGCATCTCTGAATGTCGCCGCAGGTGAATGCGTCGCCCTGACCGGGGCTTCAGGCGCAGGGAAATCAACACTGATGCGGGTGGTCTATGGAAATTATCTGGCCGCATCAGGCCGGGTCCTTGTCGGTGGTCTGGACGTCGCCAAGGCCGAACCGCGCGAAATTCTGACTTTGCGGCGCGAGACGCTCGGCTATGTCAGTCAGTTCTTGCGTGTGGTCCCCAGAGTGCCGACGCTTGAGGTGGTGGCCGAGCCGCTGTTGGCCGTTGGCTGCGACAAGCAAGCGGCGCTGGACAAGGCGGCGGGTTTGTTGCGGCGGTTGAACATTCCCGAAAGGCTATGGAGCCTGAGCCCGACCACTTTTTCGGGTGGTGAGCAGCAGCGGGTGAACATCGCACGTGGATTTGCGCATGATTACCCTGCAATGCTGTTGGATGAACCGACGGCCTCACTGGATGCGCAAAATCGCGAAACGGTGCTGTCTTTGATCGAAGAGGCCAAAGAACGCGGCGCGGCGATTGTTGGCATTTTCCACGATATCGAAGCGCGCAACCGGGTCTGTGATCGCGAGATCAACGTGTCTGAATTCACCCCGGGGATGGTCGCGTGAGCCTTGCGCCGGTCATAGCCGTTGTTGGTCCGTCAGGTGTCGGCAAAGACAGCGTCATGGAGGCGTTGGTCGCGGCGTCGTCAGGTATCCTGCGGGTTCGCCGGGTGATAACCCGCCCCGAAGGCGAAGAAGGCGAAGATTTTGATCGCGTGTCGATTGAAATCTTCGAGCAGATGGTGCTGGACGGAGCCTTTGCGTTGCACTGGAGCGCGCATGGGCTGCACTACGGCATCCCGATTGAAATCGAAGACCAACGGCAAACGGCGAATGCGCTGTTGGTCAATCTGTCCCGTTCGGTTTTGTTGAACGCGCAGGTGGTTTTTGGCGACCTGATCGTGATTTCGCTGACAGCGGACCCTGAGGTGTTGGCGCAGCGCCTCTTTGCGCGCGGGCGGGAAAGCGCCTCTGATCAGGCGCGTCGTCTGGGACGGGCTGGCACGCCCCTGCCGGACGGGCTGAACCGCGTGATCGAAGTTGATAATTCCGGGCCGCTGGAAGTCACGATTGATGCGATCCTTGCCGGGCTTCAACCGGAAAGGGCGTAGCGATGGATCAGATGAAACCTCCCATCTTCGGCTTCGCCCATAAGCGCCAAATCCTTAATCTGAAACGGCGCGGGAAGCAGGGGGACCAGATGGCCCTCCAATGCGACCTGCACGGTTTTCAGCGTGGGTTTGTCCAGTTTTCCGCTGAGGGTGATGTGAAAGCGGAACGTGTCCATCACGTAAGGGTAACCCCAACGCAGCAGGTTGGCGTCCTGTTCCGGCGTCAGTCCCGAGGCACGTCGGCGGTCCAGTTCCGCGGCGGACGCGGGGGCGCGAAAGCTGTCAAGTTCGCGGACGCAAGCCGTTGCCAGCGCGTTCAGAGCGTCGGTATCGCCCAAGGGCCGCAGGGCCAGAAAACGACCCAGCCGGGCGATCTCGAACCCGTCCAGCGTGACGGGCGGTTGCGTTCCGGCCAACCGTTTGCAGGCATCTTGCAAGTCGGTCAGAGATTGCCCCTTGTTCAGGCGAAACGGCGGCTTCAACGTCGCGTGAAGACCGTATTTTCGCGGGACATCGGTCGCGGCTCCGACGTCCACGCCGTTAATGACAGGATGCGCAACTTCAGTTCCAGTATCCATGTCCCAGCCCAACCATTGGGTCGCAAAGATTGTCCATTCGGCCTGAGCCGGTGGCGCAAAATAGATCGCGTATCGCGTGAATGTCACATTGGCCTCCTATGCGTGGCCTTTCCAATTGCTCCAACCTTGTGAAGTTCAGATGACAGAAGAAATGATACTTGCCAATGCCACGCTTGTTCTTCCCGATGAGACGGTCGTGGGCAACCTTCGGTTTGTGGGGGATACGATTGCTGAGGTCGCGACCGGCGCAACTGTTCCCGCTGGTGCAATTGACTGTGAAGGCGATTATGTCTGCCCCGGTCTGGTGGAACTTCACACCGATAATCTTGAGCGTCACATCCAGCCGCGGCCCAAGGTCGACTGGCCACATGCCGCCGCAATTCTGGCCCATGATGCCGAATTGGCCAGTACCGGGATCACGACCGTTTTCGACGCGATGCGGATAGGCTCGATCCCGTCCGGGCAGCGCTATGTCAAATACGCGCGCGGTCTGTCGCGTGAGCTGTGGCAGTTGCGGGAACAGGATGCGCTGAAGATCAGCCATTTTCTGCATTTGCGGGCCGAGGTCTGCTCGGAAACCCTGGCCGAAGAATTAAACGAATTTGGGCCCGAAGACCGTGTTGGCCTGGTCTCCCTCATGGATCACACCCCCGGACAAAGGCAGTTCCGCGATATGTCGAAACTGGAAGCGTATCTGAAAGGCAAACTGGGGCTGGAGGGCGATGGATTTCTGCAACACGTGGCCGACCTTAAGGCTATGCGCGACCGCTATGGTGATCTGCACGAGGTTGAGACGGTAAAAGCGGCCAAACGGTTTGGTGCTATGCTGGCCAGCCATGACGACACGACGGACGAACAGGTGCGCGTATCGGCCGGTCACGGGATCACCCTTGCCGAATTCCCGACCACGGTCGAGGCTGCGCGATCCTGTCATGATCATGGTATCAGGGTGATGATGGGCGCACCCAATGTGATCCGGGGCGGGTCGCATTCCGGCAATGTCGCTGCGCATGAATTGGCGCAGCTGGGCCATCTCGACATACTGTCCTCGGACTATGTGCCATCCGCATTGTTGCTGTCTGCTGTGAAACTGGGCGAGATGTGGGGTGATTTCGCCCGCGGTCTGAAAACCGTGACAAAGACACCGGCAGAGGTCGTTGGGCTGGATGATCGTGGTGAGCTACGGGCGGGTGCACGTGCAGACGTCATCCGGTTCCGGATGCGCGAAGGCACCCCTGCGTTGAATGGCGTTTGGTCGCGTGGACGGCGCGTGGCCTGATCAGGCCCTGTAGAACAAGTAACGGTCCGGCGCGATTGTGTCCGGGCCGCTTATCTGTTCAAAGCCAACCAAAGGTTGGCCCGAGATTAGCAGACCACCGGGCACCATCACCTGCGCAATCAGTGGGCTGAGACGCGAGGCTTCGGCGACGTCCTCTTCCTTGACACCTCGCCCGAAATCGTAGTGACCGAAAGCGATCCTGGGTCCACCTTCTGCCAGCTTCTGCAGCATCGGCTCGGCCTCACCCTGCAAAAAATCCTCTGCTGGCGGTGTGCTGGACGGATGGCACTGCAGCACCCGGTCCATGACCCAGATCCTCCGATCCGGCAGAATTTCCCGCAGGTGATCATAAGTGCGCCCGTTTCCAAGGCCCATATCCAGCACGTCGCCCGCAGTGTCTGAGATCTGATCGACAGCCCAATTCAAACCGTCACGTTGTGCGGTCAGTCGGCGCAGCATGGAATCCAGTCGGCTCATTCAGATCTCCGTTTTCAATCGGCTTGGGGGCAGACCAGACAAAGCCCGGCCCGTTCAGCAGCCGGTGCAGCAGGTCGTGGGTAAAGGCCCAGATGTCCTCATCATGAACCAGATGGTGGGTCAAGATGCCAAAGGGTTCGGCGTTGT
This sequence comes from Ruegeria sp. CDSB013, assembly GCF_059611165.1. Taxonomy (NCBI): domain Bacteria; kingdom Pseudomonadati; phylum Pseudomonadota; class Alphaproteobacteria; order Rhodobacterales; family Roseobacteraceae; genus Ruegeria; species Ruegeria sp. CDSB013. The sequence goes on from NZ_JBXWPA010000013.1 coordinate 16,752, forward strand.
CTGCGCGACCCTCGCGGCGATCTTGCAGCAGTTGAGTGGTTTTGACGATCAACATGTCGGGGTCGGCCAGTCCGCGTGATCCGCGCCAGTCGATTGGATCAAGATGCGTGTTGATCTGGGCCAATCCGGGTGCCGCCTGCGGGCTGTATCGTGGCGTGGCGGTCGATAAGATGCGATACCCTGCCGCGGGCAATTCCTGCACCACCTCTGGCGCTATGCGGTTCCATGGCGGCACGAACATCGGGCACAATCGATCTGCAAACAGGGTGCGCAGCCGCGATATCCCCGAGCCGATATCCCCAGTGATATCGTCCATGGGCCGGTGCAGGCGGAATTCGGATTTCTTTTCATCTGGTGGTGCGTGGTTCTGATGGGCCCATCCGTGCACGACTGGGATCAGGTTTGGCCGGGCGGCAACATATTCGATCAGCATTTCTTGGGCATTACGGGGGATGATAGCCAAATGGACGGGCACCCCAAGGAGGTCTGACATCGTGGACAACCGGTCGAGTTGCGGCGTTGTGGAAACCGCGTCATCGTCACGCCACCACAAAGGCAGCGCCAGTTCTTGTTGACGCCAGAGTTCTAGCTCATCTGTCAAAACGCTCCAGTCAACACTCATCCGCGGCGCTCCAAAAGTTCTTTGGCGATGCGTACGGATTGTGCTGCGCCATCGAACCCCTGATCTGAGACTGGACGGGGTTCCGATGAAATCACACGGCCCACAGCCTCGGCCAACAGATCTCCGTTCAAATCTTTGCTTGGGATGACATCTATGGCGGGCATTTCCGCAAGGGTGCGGGCGCGCAGGCTCTGCTCGACCTCATTGCCTTCATCAAATGGGATAAACACGGCAGCGGTTCCTGCCTGCAGAATGTCCAATGCTGTATTGTAGCCACACATGCTGACCGAAGCCGCCGCGTGGGGCAGCATCTGGCGAAAATCGGGCCGCACCGGTTCCAAAGTGACAGGGGCACTCTCCACATGCTTCTGCAGCTCTGTAATGCGCGTCTTTGCGTCTTGCCCGCCGACCAACAGGCGCCAGCGCCTGTTGGACATCTTTTGGGCGGCCTCGATGGCCGCGTGAAAGATCGGTTGCCCAACCGAACCGCCGCCTGCGCTGACAAGCACCTCGCCTTTGCCGGTTGCATCCTTGTGCGGTGCTGGGGCCAGTGGAGCCACGAAACCCGTGTAAAACAGGCGGCCCTCCAGTTGCTCAGACACAGGCCAACTGACGTTCAACGGGACAACGCTCTGGTCCGAATGGACAAGGATGCCGTCGTAATGCTCTGCGATAATCTGCTCCGCCCGCTCTGCCTTTGAGGGTTTTGACGGCGGTGCCAGAATGTCACGGATCGATCCCAGAATTATCGGGCGCGGGCGTATTTCACGAGCGGTCTCCAACGCGGCTGAAAATTCACCTGCCAGAGACCTGCGGCCAAACGGATAAAGCTCGGTGATCAGAACATCCGGTGCAAAGCTGCGAATTGCTTCAACCAGAGCAGTCTTGCGCGCCGCGAAATACCCCTCATCCGCCACCGTTCCGGCTTGTGTCAAAAGACGGGTGAAATCAGTGCCATCCGAGCGCAAAGGGGGCAGTCCCAACAACGTCATTCCGGACGTGTCCAATTGAGGAGCAGGCATCCCGCCAGAGACCACGAAGGTATCATGCCCATCCGCGACAAAGGCCCGGCCCAGCGTCAACGCTCGGCTCAGGTGCCCGGTGCCCAACAGGTGGGTGACAACAATCATGACCTTCATAAGCGGGGGCCTTGTCGCAACAGGCGAACCGGTTCGGGTTGCGGCTGAAAATTATCCAGATCAATGACGTAAAGGCGGTTTCGCTTGATCTTGAATGGGGCGGTGCCGTCAAAGTCCCATCCCCAGGCCGAGGCCAGAATGACGCGCATGATCCCAATGTGACACACGGCGACGGTGTCGCCCTGCAAACTGCCCAGCCAGGGTTGCAATCGCGCCCGCACGTCCGCCGGGCTTTCGCCGTTTGGTGGGCAATAGTCCCAGCCCCAATCCTCGATATGGCGATATCCGCTGTCTGCGTCTGCAATCAGGTCAACGCCGCGCTTGCCTTCCCAATCGCCCCAGTTCATCTCGGTCAGGGCTTCGGACACCATAGGCTCTCGCCCCGCGACCAATGCGGCGGTTTCGCTGGCGCGCTGCAGGGGGCTGGACCAGAGCGCTGCCTTTTTCCACGACTCGGGCAATTCATATCCGGCCAGTTCGGTGCGCGCGTCATCGTCCAGCGGGATGTCACTGCGGCCCTGAATACGGCCAGCGCGGTTCCAATGGGTGTGGCCGTGGCGCAAAAGAGCAAGTTGGCTCATGCGGTGCCTCCGATCAAAGGCCGCGCAGCCTGCCAGAACCGTTCGGTTGCTGCGGGCATCAGGTGGCGGTTGGACATGTATTCCCGGGCTGTCGTACCAAGCGAACGACGCAGGGCAGGGTCGCCAATCAGCGTCTGTAGCCTGACGGCAAGCGCTTCGGGTCCTGCTTCGACCTCGGGGTAGTCGGCCGGCGCCAGAACATCGCGGACACCGGGCCTGTTCTGCGCAACAACCGGAACTCCGCTGGCCTGCGCTTCAAGGTAAATCATGCCATATGCCTCATTCACGCCGGGCCACACTAAGATGGACGCATTTGCGTATAAGTTTTGCAAGGCGTCGCGATCCAGTTGCCCCAGAATCCGCACCTTCGAGCCAAACGGCACCATTAGGTCTTTGATCTCAGCCCGCGCAGGTCCATCCCCTGCAATATCCAAAGCCCAATCCCCGTTTAAATGCGACAGGGCCTGCGCCAGCAGTTGGTACGACGCCAGTTTGTCGCCATGCCGCATCATTCCCACCGCCAGCATTGGCCCGTCACATGAGGAAGCGGGCGGCAGGCTCGAGATTGGCAAAAAGGGCGGCAATTCGACCAGACGCTGATCCTCGAATTTTTCACGTTCCAGCGTGATTAGATCGTTGGCCGTGTGGTAAAAAATGACGTTCGCCGCGTCGCAGGCTTCATGTGCGGCTTGTGCAAAGCCGGACCATGGGCCGCGTAACCTGCTGGTTGCACGGGTACTTTCCAATTGCACATAAGGGATGCCTCGAGCGGCGCACACTTTAGGGCCCAGCAGATCGGGGGCCTTGTAGTAGTTGTGATAGGTCACCCACAAATCCGTGTCGTGGATCATGTCCGCGATCAGTCGCCGGGATTCGGCATCGGCGTCAGAGCAGAGACGTTGTTGAACCGCCGGATCGCCCGTTTTGTCATAAATGCGCAATTCCGAGACGAGATTGACCTCATCGCCCTGTGCCCCGATCGCCCTGATCAGATTGCGCGCCATTTCCCTGTCTCCCGACGGCACCGGGCTGTCCGGTGATTTCATCGGTGAGAAAAAGGCGACGCGGGCCATCAGTCTTTGCCCGCGCCCAACGCGCTGAGCCTTTTGGACAACAGGGCTATGCCGGGGTTCATACGGAACTCGGCGATCAAGCGGGAATAGGCAGCGTTGGCCATAGATGCAGTACGCTCAGGAGCGGCGGCCAATTCGGTGATCGCGCTGGCAAGTGCGGCCGGGTTGTCATCGGACAAAACGCCATGCGTCCCGGTTTCTATGAATTCCGGAATGGCGGAAACCGGTGTCGACAGGATCGGCAACAGCTGCGACGCAGCCTCCATCAGAACATTTGGCAACCCGTCGCGATCTCCGTCAGCCGCGATCCGGCTGGGCAGCACGAACAGATCAGAGCCGCGCATCGCCTCGATCACTTCGGGCTGGTCACAGGCCCCCTTCCAGGTGATCCGGTCTGCGATACCTTGGGCCTCAGCCCGTTCGCGCAGCGCATCACCAAGCGCACCGCCACCAATATGCGTCCAGTGCCAATCCAGCGAATTGCGTAGCATGGCGAACGCATCGATCAGGCGATCAAAGCCCTTTTTCTCGACCAGACGGCCGACTGAGAGCATGTGAAACGGCCCGTCCGGTGCCCGAGCTGCGCGGATCGGCGGGTCAGGAAAACGGTTCAGGTCCAAGCCATGATAGATCAGATCGACCCGAGCCGGATCATCGGCCAAACTGCGCAAGTGTTCGGCCCCGATTGCAGTACAGGTTGCGCCAAAAGCGGCCCCATGTGTGCTGGCCTGCAATTTTTCGGCTTTCTCCCAGTCGGGTGACGTCCAGATGTCTTTGGCGTGTGCCGAAAAGCTCCAGGGCAGGCCTCGCATGATGGCGGCATAGCGTGCGACCGACGACGGCGTGTGCATGAAATGCGCATACATCACCTGCGTTTCCTCGGGCAACTCGGCGGCCAGAACACAGGCCTGCCCGAAACGCCGGATGCGGTTATGTGTCGGGTCGCGCCGCAGATCAGAGCGCCAGACCTTATAAGCCTCGGTATAGCCGGGTAGGGTCTGCGCGAGGTGGCGCGCGGCCCAGACGCGATCAGGTTCTTCGTACAGGTACTCGGGCAGGTAGTGGACCTGCCCCTTAAACCGATCATGCAGCGGGTGGCGTTTGATGTCGGTCGGGTGGCGCAGGGACCAGATGTCAAAGCTGTGGCCCGCGTCCTGCAAGGCGACCAGTTCCTGTGCAATAAACGTCTCTGAAAGGCGCGGCCATCCTTTGACCAGCACCGCGAGCTTGGGTTTTCCTGACGTCATCCGGTGGCTCGTTCCCGTTCCCCACCAAGCAGCGCGTCCACGCGGCTTGTGACATAGTCCAGACCATCAAGCAGGCCGTCGCGGATTGCCTGAGAAGGCAAGGGCTGATCGGGCAGATTGCGAATAGCCTCAATCATCGCGTCCGCCGTCAACCCGTCACGGTTTTCGTCCAGCATTCTGACAAGACCCAGACCTTCGGCGCGTGAGGCGCGGATCCACTGCTCCAGCCGCGGAGTCGTGCGCGGAACGATGACGGCGCGTTTGTCGAACGAGAGCACCTCGCAGAACGTGTTGTAGCCGCCCATGCAGACCACACCTGCAGCGCCGGCAAACAGCGTTTCGATCTGCGATTCAAAGCCAACGGCCGTGACCCGACCATTCAGCGCAGCAACGCGGGTTTCGAAATCGTCGCGCAGCTCGCCCGACAGGAAGGGGCCGTAGACAAGGACAGCGCGCGGTGACAGGTTGGGGTCTTTTTCATAGGCGCACAAAACCTGGTTCACCATGGCTTTGCCGTCTCCGCCGCCACCCGGGGTAATCAGGATGTAGGGTTGTTCAGGCGGATCGCCTATCGGCCCAAGATCGCGGCGCAAATAACCAGTCCAATGGATACGCGACTGCGCGGCAGGGCTGAGCGGCAGGCCCTCGGTCGGATCATAGATCGAGCGTAGCCCGTAAACCCAGATTTCGTCGTAGAACCTTTCGGTCGCTGCAATTGCTTCTTTCCGCTCCCACTCTGCGGCCAGCACTTCGGGTTCATCCAGAACATCCCGCAGGCCCAGGACCATTTTGGTGCGGCGGGACCGCAGCAAATTTTCCAGGGTGGGCAACAGCTCGCTGCGGAAACCGGTTGGTTCCTTGTCGACGATAAGGACGTCAGGATCGAATTGCTGAACCGCCGTCTGGATCAGACCCGCCCGCAACTCCGTCACTTCCTCGATGCCCATGCCAATTGTCTGGGATGCATAAGATCCATCGGCGCGTTTGGTCACACCTGGCAAACGCACGTGGTCGACGCGACGCGGAAAGGTGAACCGCCCGGCCACGGGTGACCCGGTCAGGATCAGCGCCGATGCCGATGGGTCAGCCTGCGTCATCGCACCAGCCAGTGCACGGGATCGGCGCAAGTGACCCAACCCGAACGTATCGTGGCTGTAGAACAAGATGCGCGGCGCACGGCCGGTTGTATCGTTTTGTCTTCCTAGGCTCATGCCTTTGCCCAATTCAGTGTTCCGGTGCAACTCCGCGCGCTTGCACCCGTATCGTATATATTTTTTTTGGCCGCGTGCAAAATCACTGATCCCACCAGTCGTTACCGGCTTGTTTCGGTTTTAGCCGTGGGTTTCGCATCTGCGCCCTGTTCTATATCAAATTTCCTGCCCATCCGTCATGATGACAGCGTCAGGTTGGTCATATTCAGTTTTTTCCGGGTTGCAAACACTTCTGTTCATAGCATGGTGCGGGGAACACGGCTTGATAAGATGTTGAGGCTGCGGGGGTTGAATATTTGAACCCGCCACCGGGCTTCGATAACCTGTGTTACGAATGGCGAACTGGAAAAATATCCGATGACACGAACATTGCTGGCTGGATTAACGTTTGTAATCTGGTCCCTTACTTTGGCGCTGGTCACTGGTGCAGTTGCGCAGACCTCTCTGATACCGGGGTATCCCTCAGCCGGGGGCAGCAGTTCGGACACAGCCAGCGACAGCGATCTGGCTACGGCGATCCGTTCCGCGACCGAAGCCGGGGCCAGTGTGATCGTCATCGACAGCGCCGGGCAAATCGTGTCTTCCGGCCAGCAAAACAGCGCCACCCCCGAGGCTGCACCCGGGGATCCGATGGGCGACGGTTCGCAGCTCATGAAAGCGCAGGAGCGGTTTTCGAGATTTCGCGACTCGATGAATTCACGGCTTCAGGCGCTGCCTTATTCGATCTTCGAGGTGCAATACATCCTGCGTCAGACCAGCCCGGATGGTCGAATACAGACCTATGTCGAGGTCCTGTTCTGGAACGTTCTCTTCCTTTTGATCGGACGATGGTTGTCGATTGAAATCTACGGCAAGCGTATCGCAAAGCGAATCGTCGTCGCGCGATCCAAGGAAGATCCGCAAGGCTATCGCGAGAAGATGCCGTTTTTGGTGTTCCGATTCCTGATGGGGATAGGCGCCACGATTTTCGCCATGGTGATGGCGCTTATCGTCGGTTTCGTGTTTTTCGGTGAGGCTGAGGACATCTCGATCCAGTTCACGGTCACAGCAATTTTTACCGCCTTCTTCCTGTCGCGTACCGTGTCTGATCTGTGGCGCATGGTTCTATCCCCGTATCTAAGCCAATATCGCTTGCCGCCTTTCTCAGATCGTGACGCCAAACGCCTGTATATCTGGGCTTCGGCGCTGGCGACCTACGACATTACCGTGGTGCTTTTTGCCACTTGGGTCGCTGATTTTGGGCTGAACTATAACGTCTACGCCTTGGTCTATGGCGGCCTGACCATGTTTGGTGCGATCGGCAATGTCCTGATGATCCTGTTCAATGCCCGCGCCATTTCGAACGCTATTCGCGGCGGGCGAACTCCGGATCAGGTGTCGTGGATTCTGCGCCTGATCTCGTTCGCATGGGCGCCGGTGCTGATCCTGTACATGGTGTTCAGCTGGTTCAAACTGGCCGTCGACCTGGTGCTGGAAAATCAAAACTCAATCCCGATCGTGGCCAGCAGCTATGCCATCTTCATGTCGGTCGTGGTTGCCTATGGGGCCATGAATTATCTTCTGGAACGGTATTTCAATCGCAACAACCAGCTGGACGCGATGAATGCCGATGGTGATGAGGCGGATGCCGAGGTTGAAGCGATCGAAACGCCGCAGGCCGAGATGCGTAAGCACTCGATCCTGACCTACGAAGATCTGGCGCGGCGGGTTGCCGGTATTCTGGCTTTTGTCGTCGGTCTATATGCGCTGGTGGTCATCTGGAATCCGGATGCCAGCTGGAGCGAGGACCTGCCGATCGAGCGGGCGCTGGACGTGATGGTGATCCTCTTCATGGGTTATATCCTGTTCCATTTCTTCCGCATCGGGATCGACTCGAAGATCGCGCAGGAGATTGACGACGGCGGTGGTGAGGCTGAGCTTGGCGATGAAGGCGGAGAAGGTGGGCAGAGCCGGCTAGCGACACTGTTGCCCTTGTTCCGCGGGGCCATTCTAGCTGTAGTTGTTGTGACCATAGCGCTGATTGCCCTGATGGAATTGGGTATCAATGTCAGTCCGCTATTCGCGGGTGCTGGTGTCGTGGGTCTGGCCGTGGGCTTTGGATCGCAGACATTGGTCCGCGATATCTTTTCGGGGGCGTTCTTCCTGATGGATGACGCGTTCCGCAAGGGTGAATACATCGACATCGGCGACGTGAAGGGAACGGTCGAAAAGATCTCGGTCCGGTCGTTCCAATTGCGTCACCATCTGGGCGCGCTGAACACCATCCCCTTTGGTGAGATCAAGGTTCTGACCAACTATTCCCGCGACTGGGTGATCATGAAACTGCCGTTACGGGTGACGTATGACACCGATGTCGAGAAGGTGCGCAAGCTGATCAAGAAGTTGGGTCAAGAGTTGTTGAGCGACCCGGTGATTGGCGACAACTTTATCCAACCGCTGAAGTCGCAGGGCGTGATCGAAATGCAGGACTCTGCAATGATCATTCGGGTCAAGTTCATGACCAAGCCGGGGGATCAATGGTTGGTGCGCAAGAAAGTCTATCAGGATATCCGCGAATTGTTCGCCCGCGAAGGCATCAAGTTCGCACACCGTGAGGTCACCGTGCGCCTGGCCGAAGGCAAGGACCCCGAGGATCTGACACCCAAGCAGCGCGAAGCTGTTACGGGTGCGGTCCAGGCGGCGATTGACGAGGATTATCTGGACGATATCGGTCCGGGTGGGGACGATCGCTGACGGGGTCTCCCGCCCCTTTGGGTGACGTCTTTGGCGAGACGTGACCCAAAGCGTTGGGCCGGGCCGCGCGTACCGCGCGGCGGTTGGCTCAGGTGATGGCCGTGGCCCAGACCGGAGCCGACGTGCCTAGTCTAGGTGCAGGCTTGTCCCAGAACATCTTGGCCTCGCCAACGGTCAGAGCAGGTTTCAGCCGGTGACCAGAGCCCCAGCCAGAGTCTTCGAGAGCTTGGCTGTAGTCTGACGGGCTGGCACCGGTGATGACTTCTTTCGCGTCGGACTTGCCGAGAATGGCCAACAACTCGGCCGTGCGTGCGAGCGAGAGCTGGCCCAGCATGATCGCGTTGCCCGAGGCGGCCTCAGCCAAGGCGGATAGCACGGCGGCGGCCATCAGATAGCCGGTTGCATGATCCAGCGCCTGAACCGGCAATGGTGTTGGTTTATCCGCATTTGCCCAGTCACGGCCCGCATCCGCTATACCCGCGCTCATCTGAACGAGGCTGTCGAACCCGCGCCGCGCGGCCCATGGGCCCTGCCAGCCATAAGCGTCCAATGTGACTTCGACCCGGTTTGGGGCCAATTCATCGCGCTTGGCCCTGGTCAGGCCGAGCGCATCCAAAGCACCGGGGCGATACCCGTGGACGAACACATCGGCCTGAGACAACAACTCTTGCAGCTTTTCCAAACCTGAGGGCGATTTCAGATCGAGGTAAGTGCAGGATTTACCCAATGAGATGTCGGGTATGACACCGGGTTCGTCCCAACCGGGCGGGTCGACACGCAGAACGTCAGCGCCAAAACCGGCGAGGGTTCGCGTTGAAACCGGCCCAGCCAGCACGCGCGTCAGGTCGAGGACGCGCAGCCCTGCCAAAGGGCGCTCAACCGTGGCCTCGGATCGATCTCGCAGTTTGATCTGTCGCGGGCTGTGCCAACCGATCAGTGGATCGCGGGACACGGCCCGACCTTGCGGATGCTCTAACCACACTGCCCGGCTGCGCATGGCCGCGGAAACGCCACCCTGGGCCACGATTGCCGATTCCAGCTCGCTGGCGGACCATCGCCGCACCGCCTGAGAGACCGCGTCCCGATCTGCTTTGACCTCAAGGACCTTAAGTGCCGCCGCCCGGTGGCGGGGCAGGTTAGTGTGCAGCCTGATCCAACCATCCGCAGTCTGGTAATCCCCCGCGACCGCATCCCAGAGACTAGGCATCTCCCAACCATTGGGCTTGAAGGAGTATTGATACCAAAGCGAGGCCAGCCGGTGATCCACAGACACATCCGGGGCACTGGGCGACAGGTTCAGCGCCGTCATCAGACGAGCCAGTTCCTGACCCACCGCGCCAAAGGTTGCCGTCGCCAGTTCAGACACCGCGTAGACGCTGGACCAAGCCCCGGCGCCCGTTTTGCGGTATCCGTCGGTTGCAGGAAGGGCTGAAATCAAGCTCATTGCTGGTATGGATCCAGACTGTCACGCAGCCCGTCACCCAGAAAATTGAATGCCAGCACGATCACGATAATCGGTAGCATCGGGATTGCCGTCCAGGGGTATATCTCGATCGAGGCCAGGTTCTGCGCATCGTTCAACATCACACCCCAACTGACGGCCGGGGCCCGCAGGCCAAGACCCAGGAAGCTGAGCGCGGTTTCCCCGAGGATCATGGCCGGTATTGACAATGTGGCCGAGGCAATCAGGTGAGACATAAAGTTCGGCAGCAAGTGCTTACGGATGACACGGCCCGAACTTGCACCCATCATCTCGGCGGCGCGGACGTATTCCTCTTCCCTGAGGGACAGGAATTTTGCGCGTACCGAACGGGCGAGGCCGGGCCAATCGAGAATCCCGAGGATGATCGAGATGATGAAGAAAACAGCAACCGGGCTCCAGTTTGAGGGCACCGCCGCCGATAGAGCAAGCCACAGCGGCAGTTCAGGTAGCGAGCGCAATACCTCGATCACGCGGTTGATGACCCAATCGATCTTGCCGCCGAAATACCCCGCGATTGATCCAAAAAAGATGCCAAGGGTGAACGATACCGAAATGCCGATCAGGCCGACAGTCAGCGACAGCTGCGCACCGTACAGAATGCGGCTGAACACATCGCGGCCCAGACGATCGGATCCCCAAAGGAACAGTGTCGCGCCCTCTGGCGCGCAGAACAGGTGGGTGTCCGATTTTACAAGCCCAGCAAGCCTGTACTCGGCTCCCTCGCAGAAAAAGCGGATCGGGCGAGGGTCTTCTGTGTCGGGCACGAATTTCCACTGAAAGGTCTCAAGATCAGCTTCGGCCACGATCGGATAGACATGCGGGCCGATGAAGGAGCCATCGTGGAACCAATTGATGCTTTGTGGTGGGGCGTAAAGGTGTTCACCGTTTCGTTCATTCGGACCGTAGGGGGCGATGAATCCAGCAAAGGGCAGCATCAGGTAGCAGAACAGCAGGAAAACGCCTGAAATCAAACCCAGCTTATGGGTTTTGAACTTCCGCCAGACCAGAACCCAGTTGGGTGCGTCCAGATCGGCGCGCTCTAACTGCTGTAAGGCGGCATCCGCGTCGAAAGGTGCATCGTCGACAAAGCGACCGTCGGTGTGTTTGGTCACGCTTCACGCCCCTCGTACCGAATGCGCGGGTCCAACATGACCAGCAAGATATCAGAGATCATGGTGCCGATCAGGGTCAGCAAGGCCACGAACATCAAAATGAAGGCAGACAGAAATTGGTCCTGGGTTTTGAGTGCCGTCAGCAAGGTCGGGCCGATGGTTTGCAGGCCAAGCACGACCGAAACCAGAACCGATCCGGATACCATCGACGGCAGCAGGTTCCCGATATCCGCAACAAAGGGGTTGAACGCCACGCGCAGCGGGTACTTTGTCAACATCCGCGACGGGGCCATGCCCTTGGCGATGGCCGTCTCAACATAAGGCTTGCCGAGCTCATCCAGCATGTTCGCGCGCAGGCGTTGCATCATGGCTGATGCGCCAGATGTGCCAATGACGAAAGTCGGCACGATCAGGTGGACAAGAATGGACTTCAGCTTTTCCCAGCTCATGGCCTGGCCTTCGAACGATGGGTCCATCAGGCCGCCGATGGGCAGGTTGAAGTAACGGTGGCCGTAGTAGAACAGGATTAACGCCAGCAGGAAATTGGGCGTCGCCAGACCAAGATAGCCAACAAAGGCCGACGTATAGTCGATCCAGGTCCGCGATTTTGCTGCAGCGAGGACACCCAGCGGCAGGGCAACGGCGTAAACAAACAGGATAGCGGCCAGATTGACCACAACCGTCAGCCACAAAGTATCACCAACGATTTCGGCCACGGGGCGGTCGAATTCAAAGGACCAGCCGTAGTTGCCTTGCAGCAGGCCTTCGAACCCGTGCGGACCGGGCCAGAACCCCATCCAGATCAGGTATTGCTCCCATACGGGGCGATCCAGAGCGTACTCCGCGCGCAGGAACTCGGCCTTGGCCACCCCGGCGGACTGGCCGGATGCCTGCAATTCCGCGATCTGATTGCTCAGATAATCGCCGGGTGGAAGGTTGATGATCACGAAGATCAGAACCGACACCACCAGCAAAGTCAGCAGCATCGTGAAAAAGCGATACACCGCATAGCGCAGCATTACCATTTAGCTGCTCCTGATTAGTCGGCGAAAAAGAATTCGTCGGGGCGGTGAATGCCAAAATGTGCGCCGGGCTCCCATGCCCACATGCCTTGCTCGGGCACGTTGCGCAGACGGTTGGACACTACGATAGGCTGCGGTGCGCCGTTCAGAATTCCGATGGCGAAAAGCTGGTCAGCGTGGATTTTCAACATCTCGGTCCAGACTGCCTTGCGCTCTTCGTCGGTGGTGGCAACCTCCCAATCATGTGCCAGTTGCATCAAACGCTCGGCCTCGGGCATGTCAGGCGCTTCACCAACGTCGCCGCCGGTCTGGTAAAATTGTCCCCATTTGGGCCAGGCCAGAAACACCTGATCCGTGGGGGCCAAATAAGCAGGGGATGTGTGCGCCTGCGGTATACCGTCATCCCAGCCGAACCAAACTGAGGCCATGGTGTTGCCTGAAAATACGCGGTTGCGCAGAATGTCCCGGTCCAGTGGGCGCATGATCAGGTCCACACCGATTTCACGCCATGTATCGGTGACGATCTGAAGCGCGTTCTCAACTTCTTGCCTTTCACCGGCGGTTTCGATGATCAGTTCCATCGGGCGGCCATCCGGCAGCAGGCGAATGCCGTTTTTATTGCGCTCGGCCAGGCCAGCCTCGTCCAGAAGGGCATTGGCCATCTCAACGTCGTACTGCGCCCAGGCCTTTGCGTTTTCCTCGTCATAGAACGGAGACGCGGGTAAAACGGACATCGCACCGGGATGGGCCAGCTTGAAATACAGCGCTTGATTGATGGTTTTGCGGTCGATAGCCAGGGACAGCGCCCGCCGAACACGAACATCGCGCAGAACGTCGCGCCAGATCTCATCCGAGTAGTTCAGGTTCGGGTAGATCGCGATTTGCGATGCGACACCGGTTTTCCACAACAAGGTTTTGTAGTCTCCGCCGGCTTCGCCCTTTTTCAGGATAGATGCATCGCGAAACGCCAGACCGCGCCCCTGCAGATCAGTCTCGCCAGCGTTGGTCTTGGCCGCGACCAAGCCAGCCGCGACGATTTCCATTTCGACGACGTCGATATAGGGCAACTGAATGCCGTTGGAATCGATGCGGTGATAATATGGGTTGCGAACGAAATTGTGGCGGATCTTCTTGCCCGAACTTGCATTCAGCCAAGGCTGCAGCGTCGGGAGTTCGTGGTTGTCGAACTTGTAGAGGTTGTCCAGCTTGTTGTGCAGCGCCGCCCAGCTTTTGACCCGTGCGTCTTCGACCTGAAAGGCGAGGTCTTCAGCATCTGCAAACTTCTCGTGATACTGTTTGAGGAATTCAGACGGTCGGTAAATGAATGGCGGGCGCGCTTGGGCCAGCGATTGCAGGAAATCAGGATTTGGGTCTTCCCACGCAAAGACAATAGTCGTCTCGTCCGGGAAGGTCACGGTTGGCGTTTTGCCTTCAACAATAAGGAAATCCGGTGGGCCAGACGGGCTGAGCATTTCATTGTTGGCAACGTCTTCCCACCAATAACGAAAGTCTTCGGATGTGAACGGCGATCCATCGGACCACTTGTGCCCGTCACGCAGATGCAGTGTGAACTTTCGATTGCCTTCGTTTTCATAGGACTCCAGCAGATCAGGGACGATTTCGTAGTTTTCGTCAAACCCAACCAATCGCGCATACCCGTAAACGACCATCTGGCGGATGTCTTTTGACCGGGTCACCATTGTGCGAAGCGTGCCGCCAGGGGCACCAAACTCGCGGCCTTTGGCTGCCAGATCCACGATCAGAGGTTCGGCTGGCAGGCGCTCTGCGACCGGTGGCAGGTTCCCGGCGTTTACTTCGGCTTTCCAGAATTCGCTTTCTTGAGGGGTCGGTGTTCCTGCCGTGGCGGGCAGGACCAAAGTGGCAGCCAACGTGGCAGCCAGAATAAGCGGGCGAGTGGTTTTAAACATGGCATCGTACCTTATGGCCGGGCTCCATCTCTACCAGTGAGGGTATCACGGAGTCCGTAAATCGGAAGGTGTCATCCCAACTGTCTGGTGAACCAGCGCCCAACGCAACCAGTTTAAGGTCGATGGGCCGGTTGATGTCGGGTTCTGGTTGGGCGGCAATCAGCGCCTTGGTGTAAGGGTGTCGGGGGTTATAAAACAGTGTCTCGGGCGGGGCCTGTTCGACGACAAGACCCCGGCGCATCACGGCCACTTCGTCGGCAATGCGCGCCACAACCGCAAGGTCGTGCGAGATGAACAGGTAGGACAGGTTCAACCGGTCCTGCAGGTTTTCCAGCAAGGTCAGGATCTGTTCCTGAACCGATACATCCAGTGCCGATGTCGGTTCGTCACAGACAATCAGCTGCGGGTCCAGCATCATCGCCCGCGCAATCGACAGGCGTTGCCGTTGTCCGCCGGAAAAGGCGTGTGGGTAGCGTTTGAGCATATCACCATTCAGTCCCACACGCTGCAGCATCTCGACCGCTTTGTCCCGCTGTTCGGCGGTCGAACCAATGGAGTGGATTTCCAAAGGCTCGGTCAGCGCGTCTTGAATGCGCATCCGCGGACTGAGCGAGCTGTACGGGTCCTGAAACACCATCTGCGCCTTGCGTTGAAAGGCCGTGCGCTGAGAGCGGTTCATGTGGTGCACGGTGATCGGGTCTTCGCCTGGCGAGGTGCGAAACAGAACCTCGCCACCCGGATCGGGCAGTTCCGCGCCAAGGGCGATCCGCGCCGCCGTTGTTTTGCCCGAGCCACTTTCGCCGACGATTGCCAGTGTTTTGCCGCGGGCCAGATTCAGGTCCACACCTCGGCAGGCATAGATCAGCTTGTCCCCCTGCCAGCCCCTGCTGGACCGCATAGTGTAGGTCTTGGACACCCCCTTCATCTGTAGAATGAGGTCCTCATCCGGCATCGGCAGCCCGACCGAATCTTCGTCTGGAATCGCAGGGGCCGCGTTGAACAATTGTTGTGTGTAGGGGTGCGCTGGGGCGCTGAGGATTGGCGCGGCGGCACCAGCTTCCATCACCCGGCCTTTGTGCATGACGACAACCTGTTCCGCCATATTGGCAACAACCCCAAGGTCGTGTGTCACAAGGATCAGGGCCATGCCCGTCTCGCGCTGCAACTCCTTAATCAGCCCCAGGACCTGCGCTTGTGTCGTTACGTCCAGCGCGGTCGTCGGCTCATCTGCGATCAGCAGTTCCGGCTTGGAAACCATTGCCATCGCAATCATGGCGCGCTGGCGCATGCCGCCCGACAACTCGAACGGGTAAGAATCATACGCACGCTGCGGATCAGGAAAGCCCACGCGTTCGAATTGGGTCAGGACCTCTTTGCGGGCTTGCGCCTCGGACGCGCTCCGATGCAGCCACAAGACCTCGCTGACCTGATTGCCGATCTTGTGCAACGGGGATAGTGATCGCATCGGTTCTTGAAAAATCATCGAAACCCGATTGCCGCGAATGTCGCGCATCTGGCGTTCGCTGATCTTGGTCAGATCCTCGAAGCCTTTTGAATCGTTCAGGGTTATCGTGCCACTGCGGATTTGCGCGGCACGTGGCAGAATACGCAAGGCCGCCCGGCACGAGATGGTTTTTCCCGATCCGGATTCACCGACCAGAGCCAATGTCTGCCCAGCCTCGACATCAAAGTTGACACCTTTGACAACTGAGTCGCCCGCACCAAAACCGATGCTGAGGTCTCTGACGGACAACAACGCAGTCATGCGGGTTTTCCACCCGTTCGTCCGTGGTTCGACATCGGCGTATTCAACTCCCTGTGTTTTTTGACTTAGTCTCGCGCGGTTGTGCCTGTGTAGTCAAACCCGTTCTTGGGCCGAATTGTCGCGAAAATGTGAAACTTAGGCCAATTTACCTACACAAATCCTTGAGGATTTGTCATCACATGCGGTGTCGGCCCCAAATCATGAGCTGACTGATATCAAGGAGAGATTTCCCCGTGCCCGACAACCAAAGCCGCCTGGATCTGTTCATCGACCGTATGGTGTCCCAACGGGCCTGTCTGGATTTCGCCATCTCTGAAACCAAAGGAATGCCTGGGCCAGTGTTCGAACTGGGGTTGGGCAACGGGCGCACCTATCATCACATGGTGCAATATATTTCAGGTCGACCTGTTTATGTGTTCGAGCGCGCCGTGGCGTCGCATCCGGATTCCACGCCGCCCGCAGATCGGGTGATTTTGGGGGATGTGCGAGAAACACTACCGGCCTCGGTGGATCGGTTCGGAGCCACGGCCAGTCTGATCCACGCGGACTTGGGCGGTCACAACCGCAAAAAGAACGACGACTTCGCCAGATTTGTCTCACCATTGATCGAGCCGCTATTAGCCGAGGGTGGTTTGATGGTGTCCAGCGACCGGATGTATTTTGATACCTTGACCGAAGTGTCCCTTCCTGAAGGGGCCGTCGAGGGGCGCTGTTTCATTTATCGCCGCTGACAGGGTGGGAGAACCTGATGCTTTTTTATGATTGTTCCACGGCCCCCAACCCGCGGCGCGCGCGCATGTTCATTGCCGAAAAGGGTTTGGATATCGAAACCCGAGAAATCTCGATCGGCAAAGGCGAGCAACTCAGCGACGAATTTCGCGCGGTGAACCCGAACGCAACTGTCCCCGTGTTGGTGACGGATGAGGGCAGCACGCTAACCGAGAATCTCGGGATCGCCGCTTATCTTGAGGCGCGGTTTCCTGAGCCACCTTTGATGGGCCGCACTCCGGATGAAAAGGGGCAGGTTCTGATGTGGAACAGCATTGTCGAACAACAGGGCGGCATGCCTGTTGCCGAGGCCTTGCGCAACACGCATCCGGCCTTTGCCGACAGGGCGATTCCGGGTCCAGTGAATCACCAGCAAATTCCGGAACTGGCTCAGCGAGGGTCCGCGCGGGTTGATCATTTCTTTTCGCTGCTCGAACAGCGGCTGGGCGAAAGCCCGTTTATCGCAGGTGCCGACTTCACTCTGGCGGACATTTCCACCTTTGTCTTTGTGGACTTTGCCCGCGTGATCAAGAAACGGATTCCACAAGAAAATACTGCCACTTTAGCATGGTTCGACAAGGTCGCATCCCGTCCCAGCGCTCAGCTCTAGAAACTGCTGATCCGAGGCCGTTTCTTCGCTTGCGCGGAACTGTACAGAAATGTCTAGACAGAAGTGAACAGTGCCACTAGCGTCCTTCCTTAGTCATGCAGTGGAGGACGGGATGAAATCTCAGTATCGCGTTGTGGTCATCGGGGGCGGCGTCGTGGGCGCCTCGGTTCTGTATCATCTGGCCAAGTTTGGCTGGACGGATGTGGTTATGCTGGAACGGCGGCGGCTGGCGTCCGGCTCGTCCTGGCATGCGGCTGGCGGCATTCACGCTCTGAATGCGGACCCAAACATGGCATCCTTGCAGGCGTATACTATCGACCTGCTCAGCGAGATCGAAAAGGAATCCGGCCAGAATATCGGTCTGCACATGACCGGTGGTCTGACGTTAGCGGGAACGCCAGAGCGTTGGGAGTGGTTGCAAGCAAACTATCGCATTTTCCAGTCTATCGGCATTGACGACTGCGAATTGCTTTCTCCGGAGGAGGCGCAAAGGCGCTGCCCGATCATGTCGACCGACGGCGTATTGGGCGCGATGTGGGCTGACCGCGAGGGCTATATCGACACGACCGGTACGGTGCAGGCCTATGCAACAGCGGCCAAGAAACGCGGCGCGGAATATTATGAAGAAACCAAGGTCGAGGAACTGATCCAAACCGACGATGGCTGGCAGGTTGTCACCGACAACGGCACGATCACTTGTGAACACGTGGTTAACGCTGCTGGCCTCTGGGCCAAGCAGGTGGGGCGCATGGCGGGGGTGGAACTGCCGGTGTCTCCGCTGAAGCACCACTACTTGATCACCGATACAGTGCCTGAGGTCGCTGAGGCCAAATTCGAGATGCCAATGACCGTCGATCTCGAAGGGTTCACCTATATGCGGCAGGACCAAAAAGGCGTTCTGGTCGGGATTTATGAGGTCGATCATGAACACTGGGCGATGGACGGCGCGCCGTGGAGCTATGGTGAAGAGCTGTTTCAGGAACAGCTCGACCGGATCGAGAATGAGCTGACGCTTGGCTTTGAACGTTATCCGTCGATCCAGAACGTGGGCATCAAGACTTGGGTAAACGGTGCCTTCACCTTTGCCCCCGATGGCAATCCGCTGGTCGGTCCGGTGCCGGGCAAGCGCGGCTACTGGTCGGCCTGCGCGGTTATGGCAGGTTTCCTGCAGGGCGGGGGCGTCGGCAAGACACTGGCCGAATGGATGATCCATGGCGAGCCCGAGGCGGATGCCTGGCCGATGGATGTGGCACGCTTTGGCGATTTTGCACAGAACAAGCGATACATCCGTGAAACCACGGGCCAGTTTTATTCCCGTCGCTTTGTTATGACCTACCCGAACGAGCAATTGCCCGCGGGTCGACCGCTAAAGATGGCCCCGGCGCACGACGCGATGACGGATGCGGGTTGCAAATGGGGCGTCAGTTGGGATCTTGAAGTGCCGCTG
This sequence comes from Ruegeria sp. CDSB013, assembly GCF_059611165.1. NCBI lineage: Bacteria > Pseudomonadati > Pseudomonadota > Alphaproteobacteria > Rhodobacterales > Roseobacteraceae > Ruegeria > Ruegeria sp. CDSB013. The sequence goes on from NZ_JBXWPA010000013.1 coordinate 35,493, forward strand.
TATTTCGCGCCGAAAGGGTTCGAGGAAACACCGACGCTCAAGCGCTCGAACGCGCATGACATCGTCGCCGAGGAATGCAAGGTGATCCGCGAAGGTGCTGGTTTGTTGGACATCTCGGGCTTTTCGCGGTTCGAGGTCTCGGGACCAAATGCAGAAGTGTGGCTCGACAAAGTCATGGCCTCGAAACTACCTGCGCCGGGTCGCGCAAAGCTGGCGCCTATGCTGGGTGAAAATGGGCGGCTCAAGGGGGACTTGACCGTTCTGAACTGGGGCGATGGTACCTGGTGGATCATGGGCAGCTATTACCTGCGGGCTTGGCACATGCGCTGGTTTGACGATCACATGATCGACGGCGTTACTGTCCGGGATCTGGGCGAGGAATATTGCGGTTTCGCCGTAGTCGGTCCCAAATCGCAAGCGGTTGTGGAAAAACTGGCCGAACAGGACATCTCGGACCTCAAATTCATGGGCTGCGGTGATTTCGACATCGGGCTCGTTCGCGCACGTGTTGCCCGCATGTCTGTGACCGGCGAGAAAGGATACGAGATCAACTGCCGCTACGGAGACCACATCAAGCTACGCCGTATGTTGCTGGAGGCCGGGGCAGATGAAGGTGTTCGCGAATGTGGCTTCAACGCGATGCTGTCAACGCGGCTGGAAAAGAGTTTTGGCATCTGGTCTGCAGAATTCACGCAGCTCTACACTCCGGGCATGACCGGAATGGATCGCTGGATCGACTGGGACAAGGATTTTGTCGGAAAGGATGCGGCAGTCGCAGAACGTGACGGCAATGGTCCGGCGCAGGTTCAGGTAACACTGGAAGTGGACGCCGCAGACGCGGACGCCAGCGGATACGAACCCGTTTGGGCAGGCGATGAGCGCGTGGGCTTCGTCACTTCGGGCGGGTATGGACACTACACTGGAAAGTCGCTGGCAATGGCGTTAGTCAACCGCGAAAAGGCCGAGCCGGGGACAGAATTGTCGGTGCACGTAGTTGGCGTTGAGCGCTCGGCGCGGGTCATCCCACCTTCGCCTTACGATCCTCAAGGCAAAGCGATGAGGGGCTGACGATGATGTCGCAAACACCTGAACGCGGGCGACGAAGGCGCGGACGTGGAGCCGATGTCGCCAGTGGCCCGACACGCGATGTGAACTACCGACAACTCAAAAATCCGTTTCCTTTGATGGAGGTTTTCCCGGCGGATCAGATTGCGGAAATGCACGAGACAGCACTGCGGACACTGCAAGAGCTAGGGGTCAAATGTCTGTTGCTTGAAGCGCGGCGCATATTTGAAAAGGCTGGCGCGCGTGCAGATGAAGATACCGAGATGGTCTTCATCGGCCGCGACATTGTTGAGGCGGCCGTCGCATCGGCGCCAAAGTCGATTGCGTGCAATGCTGGCACGCGGCACAGGGACTTCACACTTGAGCTGGGCAGCCTGGTGTTTCAACCGGGGGCGGGGGCACCGAACGCGACGGACCTTGAACGCGGGCGTCGCCCGGCCACTGGACAGGACTATCTGGAGTTCCTCAAGCTGACGCACCATTTCGATGTGTTCCAGATGATCTCGCCTCAGGTCGAGCCGCAGGATGTTCCAACCCATCTGCGCCACTACTTCACGACGCAGGCGCAGATGGAGCTGACCGACAAGTTCCCGTTCTTTTTCTCACGCGGGACGCCGCAGGTGATGGATTGCTTTGAAATGCTTTCTATCGCGCGTGGTCTGTCGGACGATGAGTTTCAGGCGGGCGCGCATTGCTATACGATCATCAATACGAACAGCCCGCGCACGCTGGATATTCCAATGGCGCAGGGGCTGATTGATTTCGCTCGCAATGGACAGATGTCGATCATCACGCCGTTCACCCTGATGGGCGCGATGGCCCCGATTACAGTGGCCGGGGCAATAACGCTTTCACATGCTGAGGCGTTAGCGGCGCTGACGCTGACACAGCTGACCAAACCGGGTGCGCCGGTGTGTTATGGCACGTTCACCAGCAACGTAGATATGAAATCGGGTGCGCCCGCATTTGGAACACCCTCACATTTCCAGGCTTCGCTTGCCGCAGGCCAGTTGGCGCGGCACCTTGGGCTGCCTTGGCGGTCAGCTGCCGGATCAGCGTCGAACATCAACGATGTACAGGCAGCGAATGAAAACCAGTTTGGTCTTTGGGGCTGTCTAATGGCAGGGGCGACGGTAATCATTCACTCAGCTGGTTGGCTCGAGGGTGGCTTGACCGTTTCTTTTGAGAAAATGATCTGTGACGCCGAGGTCCTGAACATGGTCGCCGAACTGTGCGCGGGGGCGCAGGCGGGCAAAGCTGAGATCGGTTTCGATACAGCGCTGAGCGAGGTCGAACCAAGCGGGCACTTCTTTGCCTCGAGCCAGACGATGGAGCGGTACAACACCGAATTCTATGAGCCGCATCTGCACGATTACGCAAATTTCGGAACCTGGACGGAACGCGGGTCAGTGGATGCCAATCATCGCGCAACCAGGGTTTGGAAAGGCATTGTGAATGACTTTAAGGCCCCGCCCACAGACAGTGACCGCATTGGTGCCTTGCGAGACTATATTACGCGCCGTACGGCTGACGGCGGCGCACCGCCGGAGAGTTGAATGAGCACAAAACCCATCCTGCACCGGGATGACCCCGAAGCGGAACCCTTGGTTGGTAACATCAAGGTCACGCGTGACGACTGGCTGAACGTGGCTATGGATGTGCTGATCTCGGACGGTGTAGATCAGATCAAGGTCCTGAACCTGGCTGAACGGATGGCCGTGTCGCGGTCGTCTTTCTATTGGTACTTCAAATCCCGGCAAGAGCTTTTGGATGCCCTGCTAGCGCGCTGGCATGCGACGAATACAGCGGCTTTGGTTGCGCAGGCCAAGGCCCCAGCGGATACGATAACCGCAGCCGTCTGCAACGTGCATCGTTGCGTGGTGAACACCGAATTGTTCGATACCGCGCTGGATTTTGCCGTCCGGGATTGGGCGCGCAAATCGGGGAAAGTACGCCGGGCGCTCGATCAGTCGGATGCGCGCAGGCTCGAAGCGCTTCACGACATGTTCGCGCGGTACGGCTATTCCGAAGTTGAGGCCGAAACCCGCGCGCGCGTTCTGTACTACATGCAGATCGGGTACGATCTGGCCCAGTTGAACGAACCAATGTCCACGCGGATCGCAATGGTTCCGCATTACCTTTATGTCTTCACCGGGGTTGAGCCCAAGCCCGAAGAAGTTGAAGAATTCAGCGCCTATTCAACGCGCTATTGGAAGGGAGAAGCCTCATGAGTCAACCTGACGCAATCATCATCGGAACCGGTGTGATCGGCGCGGCCATCGCCTTTGAAATGGCGAAAGCGGGCTGGAAAACCCTGTCGCTGGACCGAAACAGTCAGGTCGGTCACGGCTCGACTGCCGGATCCTGCGCCATTATCCGCATGCATTATTCGACCTTCGACGGAACGGCATTTGCGTGGGAAGGCTACCATTACTGGCGCGATTGGGCCGACTACCTCGGCCTGCCCGAGGATGCTAATCTGGCGCAATTCCGCGAGACCGGCTGTCTAGTGATGAAGACTGATGCCAATGGCTTGCTTGAAAAGCACATGAAGAACAGCGCCGATCTGGATTGCCCGTTCGAAGAATGGTCACCTGATAAAGTCAGTGAGCGCCTGCCGATCTACTCGCAGGACAGTTTCACACCGGCGCGCCGGATGGATGATCCGGAATTCGGGCACCCGAACGGGCGCAAGATGCAGGGCGGTGTGTTCTGGCCGCAGGCGGGATACGTCACGGACCCGGCTTTGTCGGCGCAGAACTTGGTGGATGCTGCCAAGCTGCATGGCGCAGAAGTGCGCACTGGTGCCGAAGTGGTCGAGATATTGTCCAGCGACGGTCGGGTTTCGGGTGTCAAACTTGCCTCGGGCGAAGAAATCTACGCGAAAGTCGTCGTGAACGTCGCGGGCCCCGGCTCGGCGATCATCAATAAGATGGCGGGTGTTCTGGATGACATGACGATCGAAACCCGCCCCTTGCGGCAAGAGGTTGTGCACGTCCCCGCACCCGAGGGGTTTGATTTCGAAAACGACGGAACGATTGTCTCGGACAGCGATATTGCCTGCTATTGCCGACCCGAGCACGGCAACCACATTCTGGTTGGCTCGGAAGACCCCGAATGCGATCCGCATCAATGGTGCGAAGACGATGTGAACTATAATCACGATTTCACCGACCAGTGGACAACGCAGGCCATGCGGTATGCACAGCGCGTCCCAAGTCTTGGCATCCCGTCTAAAACACGCGGAGTTGTGGACCTGTATGACGCATCCACAGACTGGATTCCGATCTACGACAAATCCAGCCTGCCGGGGTTCTACATGGCCTGCGGGACCAGCGGGAACCAGTACAAGAATGCTCCGATTGCGGGCAGGATGATGACCGCCCTGATCGCGTATTGCGAAGGTGGCGCGGATCACGATGCGCAGCCGCTGCAATACGAACTTCCCTATATCGGGCGGAGCATTGATGTCGGGTTCTATTCCCGCAAGCGACCCATCAACGAAGAAAGCAGTTTTTCTGTACTGGGGTAGTTAAGGAAAAAAATCGCCCTATCCTTCCAGGGAACTGAAAAAAGACAGGACCCAGGATGGCCGAGCTGACACATCGCGTTCTGATACTAGGCAGTGCACCGGCCGCCGCTGCAGCTCGGGAGTGGTCGCGGGATCCGTTTACCCACATCGTTGCAATCAACAACGCCTGGCGTATCCGCGACGATTGGGATTTCCTCATCCATCCCGAGGACTTCCCTATCTGCAATCGTCCGGACGAACTGGTCCGCAGCCAAAGCATCGTCGAGGCGGATGAATACGTTCCGCATCAAAACAAGTTTGGCGGATTTGTTTATGCCGGTGGCACGATGGCGTTTACGGCTGGTTATTGGGCCTTGGCCGCGCTGCAGCCAGCCGTCTTGGCCTTTTTTGGCTGTGACATGATTTACCCGAATTCCGGCCAGACCCACTTTTACGGCAACGGAGCAGCCGACCCTTTGCGCGCTGATGTGACGCTGCGATCGCTTGAGGCGAAATCCGCCCGGTTGGCTTTGTTCGGTGCCGCGCAGAACTGCCGCGTGGTTCGCCTGTCGCAGGGTGAAAGCCGGCTGGTCTTTCCTTCTGTGACGACTGACACCCTAATGTCTGACAGGCTGCTTTCGACAAAGGGTATGCAAGCGGTACTGCAGGCAGAGGCACAGTTGAATTACTTCGTTTCGTCTGGTCGCTATTGGGAGGAAGAAGAACGTTTCGACGCCGCTAGAATCGACCATTTGGATCGAATGTGGCTGGACGCGTATTGTCCGCAATCCCTGGAAAACGTCGCCTGAAGCAATCGCTGATCAGGTCGCGAATTCAGCCCAGGCCCAGACCATGGCGATGTAAGTCAGGTTGTGCAGGCACTGGTCCAGTCCAGCCGCGCGCCAAAACGCGGCTTGCGTTGGCATCAGTTGTTTTTTGTCCGAATAGCTGGCCTTGGCAAAATCAATATTGAAATGAACAATCCATTCCAGCGCCGCAATGATCAATATAAAAGACCACGGCGCGCCAAAAATCAAAAAGACGATCACTGACCCGATGACATGCACACCCGCATGCTGCGCGCGGCCCAGGTGGAAATACTCACCGCGCCCTGCCAACATTTTCGGAGTCTGGAGAAAAAAATCCGCAAACATATGTTTGATCTGCAACAAGCAGAGCATCAATAGCACTGCGCCTATACTGGCAGTCAAATGAGTCCTCCCGATATCGTCCCAGACAGAGTCTAGGCACTAATCTGTGGTTGCGCAAATGAACTTGTTCACACTTGGCAATTAACTGTTCAAACTGGAAACTATTTGCCTCTTTTGGCTGGACTAACGTAAATTCACAGTGTTGGATTTACTGCACTTTCGTCAAGACTGTTTCAGTGATCCGTAGTAGGGGCAGGTTCCATAGAACGTTCAATTTTCCAGTTTATTTGGAAATACTCGAAGCGCGACCAGTTGATTCTGCTGGCCGTGACGTCCACGTTGTTTCCACTACTCTATCTGACGCTCGAACTTCCCAAACGCATCATCAACGATGCAATAGGTGCTGCCAGTCCGATTGTGGATGTTTGGGGCTATAGCCTGCCGCAGACCACATTTCTGATTGTTCTGTGCATCGGGTTCCTGATTGCGGTGCTGGCGCATGGCCTGATGAAAATGCGCATCAACACCATGAAAGGCGTGCTGAGCGAGCGTATGTTGCGCCGGTTCCGGTACGTGCTGATCAGCCGCGCGTTGCGTTTCCCTCAACCCTATTTCGAACGCGTCAGCCAAGGCGAGCTGGTGTCGATGGTCACCGCCGAAAGCGAGCCGATGGGCGGGCTAATGGGTGATGCTATCAGCCAGCCGGTTCTGCAGGCGGGTCAGATGATCACCATCCTGTCCTTCTTGTTTCTGCAAAGTTTCTGGTTTGGGTTGGCGGCAGTTGCGCTGATCCCGCTGCAGGCCTGGTTGATTCCGAAACTGCAGCGTCAGATCAACCTTCTGAACAAAAAACGCATTCAAGAGGTTCGGTTGCTGGCCGCCCAGATTGGCGAGAACGCGGCGGGCGCGTCCACGTTGCGAGCCAATGGCGGCTGGCGATACCGCCGGGCGATGGTGTCCGATCAATTGGGCCGCCTGTTTGGTATCCGGTTCGAGATCTACCAGAAAAAGTTCTTTATGAAGTTCCTCAACAACTTCATCTCGCAGTTGACACCGTTCCTGTTCTATCTGGTTGGGGGTCTTCTTGTCTTGCAGGGATCGGTTTCGCTGGGTGCGCTGGTTGCGGCCCTGGCTGCATATAAGGACCTCAGCTCGCCGTGGAAGGAACTGCTGACCTATTATAACCAGACACAGGATATGTCGCTGCGCTGGGACGTGGTGACGGAACGGTTTGCACCTGCCGGAATGCATGAGGAAAAACTGTTCGATGGCGAACCCGAGACCACGCCAAGGCTGAACGGTGACATAGTGCTCGACCATGTCTCGGTTCGCGATATGGACGGTAACCAGGTTCTGGATGATTTGGATCTGTCCTTTCCCAGCGGGAAAATCATCGGGATCGCGGCCCCCAGCGAAGAAGATCGCCGCGCGATGGCCGAGTTGCTGACACGGGAAATTCTGCCCAGCTCGGGCCGGGTGCAGATCGGTGGTATCCGTTTGTCAGAGCTGCATCAAAGCGTCGTGGCCGCCCGTATTGGGTATGCTTCGTCACGGCCTGTGATGTTCCAGGGCACGCTGGGCGACAACGTCATGATGCCGATGCGGTTCAAGCCGCAAACAACCGAAACAAACGACCCTGGATATGATGAGACGTTGCGGGCCGGCAATAGCTCGGACCCCTTCAGGGCAAATTGGCTGGACCCGACGACTGCGGGATTGGACAGCGCCGAAGAGGTACGCGACTGGTGGTTGAAACTGATTGACGGGATGGGTTCCGGCGCGGCGCTGTTTTTGCGCGGGGCCGAACAGGTCTTCGATGCCGCCGAGCATCCCGAGCTGGCCGACAAACTGGTCGAACTGCGACCTTTGGTTCAGGATGCGGTGAAAGCATCAGGGCTGGAGCAACAGGCCCTGATCTTTGATCGCAACAGCTATAACCCTGCCTTGCCAGTTGCGGAGAACTTGCTGTTCGCCACGCCCAAAGTGCCGGTCACGCAGGAGCTTTTGGCGCAGCAGACCGTGTTCCTTGAGCAATTGCGCGAATTTGGTCTGGATGAGACTCTGGTGAGCCTGACACGCGATGTGATTGAGATGCTGCGCCAGATTTTCGGCCTGGACGGCACCGATCACCCGCTGTTTCGAAAACTGGGACTAGAGGCGCAAACGTACGAGGCTGCGGTCGAGCTGGTCGAAAAGACCCGGAACGAGGGCGTATCGGGGCTGAATGATGAACAGCTGGCAAACCTGTTGGCCGTTCCGTTCGTGATTTCGGCGGAACAGATTGGACCAGCCTTCACCGACGACCTCAAAGACCGCATTCTTGAGTTGCGGCATAGCCATTCCGAAAAGCTGTTGGAACGGTTGCTCGATGTATTTGTCCCGTTAGACAAAACGAAGTTCGCGCCTGGCTTGACGGTTCTGGAAAACGCTTTGTTCGGAAAGGTCAGTCAGATCGGCGGCGCCCGTTCGGACGAGGCGCGCAAACTGATCGTGGATGTATTGAACGAAAACGGTGCGCGCCCGTTGGTGGTCGAACTGATCTATGACGTGCCGGTGGCGCTTGGCGGTCAAAACCTGCCCGCGGTTTTTGCTGAACCTCTGTCATTTACGCGCGCGACGATCAAGAAACCGGATATCCTGATCCTTGAGGATGCGCTGGCCAGTTATGACATGGCCTCGAAAGTGGCCGTGTACAAAAATCTACGCGCTTTGCTGCCGGATACCACGGTGATCTACCTGAACGACCAGTTCGAAAACCCGAGCGTGTTCGACATGTATGTGGAAATCAGGCAAGGTCGGGTCGTCTCGGACGAAGGACCTGCGGACGTGGAAGAAGACAGTGCCGCCTCAGCTGACCTTTCGCGCAAGCTGCGCGCGCTGGAACAGACACCGCTGTTTTCCGGGCTGGACCGTCGACAGCTGCGCCTGCTGGCCTTTGGTGCGCGCTGGTTCGATGCCAAAGCAGGAGAGGTTGTTTTCCTTAAGGACGATCAGCCAACCGACGGCGCCTATGTGGTGCTGGACGGGGAAGCCGGGCTGTACCTTCCGCAAACCGACGGAGTGGATCAGTTGATTGCCACGGTCGGCCCCGGTGCCCTGGTCGGAGAGTTGGGCCTGATCCGCAAGGAACCTAGGGCGCTGAGCATGATCGCCGAGACGGAATTGTCGTGCCTGCGTATTGGTGAAGAGGAATTCCTGGCCGTGGTCGAAAATGATGCCGCAACCGCGTTCAAACTGTTGCAGGTGATAGCGGGCTATGTATCGAACTAAGGGTTATTCGCTGTCGGGGCCGCAGAACATATCGTAAAGAACGGCGATCACCTGCGCCGCGCCGTCGTTGTTCAGCGAGTAATAGATGGACTTTCCGTCCCTGCGCGTTGCAACAATGTTTTCAGCGCGCAGGCGCGCCAGCATCTGACTGACTGCAGCTTGACGGATATGCAGCAAGGCCTCCAACTCACCCACGGATTTTTCGCTGTCGGCCAGATGGCACAAGATCATCAACCGACCCTCATGCGCGAGCGTTTTCAGAAACGCAGAGGCCCGAGCCGCGCTTTCTTTCATTTCAGATAGCGCGGCTTCGGTTTGTTGGGTTTGGTCGTCTTCAAGTGTCACGTGTGGCCTTTTTAACGCCCATTGGTTGGGTCAATGTGCCCCAAGACCTATTGGGTTGTCACCCCTCGGTTGCAGGGGCACCACCTTGAAAGGCGTTTCCGTTCACGTAATCACAGGGCTCTTCCTGCATCTGCAGATGCAAGCCATCACCGTTAAAAGGGTGCGCCCGGGCAAGATCTTCGTTCACCTCGATGCCAAGGCCGGGTGCGGTCGGCGCAGGGACAAATCCGGCCTCAACCTGCAATGAGTTGTTAATGAGTTGATCGTGGAACGGCGTGTCTATGGTCTCAAGCAGCAGCAGGTTGGGGATGGACGCGGCCAGATGGATATTCGCGGCCCATTCAACCGGACCGGCATACAAATGTGGGGCCATCTGGGCGTTGAAGACTTCAGCGATGGCCGCGACTTTCTTCATCTCCCAAATCCCGCCGGCACGACCCAGCGCGGGTTGAAGGATTTCTGCCGCCCCAGCCCGCAAAACGGCCGCGAATTCGGCCTTAGTGGTCATGCGTTCACCGGTCGCGACCGGAATCCGAACATTTCGCGCGACACGAGCCATGTCTTCGATCATGTCGGGGGGGGTGGGTTCCTCGAACCAAAGCGGTGAATAGGGCTCGAGCGCTTGACCCAGACGAATTGCGCCCGCGGTGTTGAACTGGCCGTGGGTGCCGAACAGCAGATCGGCTTTGTCGCCCACGGCCTCTCGGATCGCTTTGCAGAACGCAACAGACATCGAGATATCGGACATCGCAGGCATGTGCCCGCCCCGAACAGTGTAAGGCCCGGCGGGGTCAAACTTGACGGCTGTGAACCCGCGCCGGACCATTTCGGCGGCACATTCGCCAGCTTGTTCAGGCGACGTCCAGAAATCGTTCAGGTTATGTTGGGGCAGAGGGTACAGATAGGTGTAGGCCCTTATGCGTTCGTTCACCAATCCCCCTAGCAAGGCATAGACCGGGCGATCGCGATCCTTGCCCAGAATATCCCAACACGCGATTTCCAGTCCGGAAAAGGCGCCCATGACCGTCAGATCAGGACGCTGTGTAAATCCGCTGGAGTATGTTCGGCGGAACATCAGTTCGATGTTTTCGGGGTTCTCGCCCTGCATGTGCCGTTCGAACACGTCTTGAATGACATAGCGCATTGCCTCGGGTCCAACTGAGGATGCATAGCATTCGCCCCAGCCGGTGATCCCGGTATCGGTCGTGACTTTGACCAGTATCCAATACCGCCCGCCCCAACCAGGCGCAGGAGGGGCTGTGACGATGATGTCGAGGTCTTGCAGCTTCATCAGGTGATCTCCTGCCCTGCTGGGTTAAGCCCTGTCGAAAACGATCACGTTTCGCTTGGCAGATCCGGTTTTGGTGTCCTCGATCGCTTCGTTGATCTGCGATAGCGACCATCGGCCCGAAATCAGTTCATCCAGTTTCAGGCGACCTTGATCGTAAAGGTCGATCATCCATGGAATATCGCGCTGAATGACAACATCGCCCATTTTCGACCCGATCAAACCCTGACCCAGTGCAGCCAGAACGACCGGTTCGTAACTTGCCATACCCCCTGAGTGGGGCATTCCGATCATAATCGCCTTGCCACCGGGGCCCAAGTAACGAGGGGCCTGATCATAGGCAGGGATTGCTCCGACAGTAATCAACACAGCGTCTGCGCCACGACCACCAAGTGCTTTGTAAGCGGCCTTCCAGGGGGCTTTCTGATCGGCCAATACGCCGTGGGTCGCGCCGAATTCCTTGGCAATGGTCAGCTTCTCTTCGGTCATGTCCACGGCCACAATACGTCGTGCACCGGCGATGCGGGCGCCCTGAATTGCGTTCAGCCCGACACCTCCGGCACCGATCACCACCACATCCTGTCCGGGCCGCAGCCCGGCGGCGTTGACGGCGGCGCCGACGCCCGTGATCACGCCGCAGGACAGCAGGCTGGCAATGTCTTTGGGCATCGACTGTGGAATTTTGACAATCTGCCGGTGGCTGACCACAACCTTCTCTGCAAAAGCTCCGCAGGCCATTGCCTGCTCCAGTGGTCCGCCATCTGCTGTGCGCAACGGCCCGTTGACCTTATCATAAGGCGTTTCGCAGACAGTTGGTTTCCCCCCCGCGCAAGAGGGGCACGAGCCACATGCCCGGATCAGGGTAACGACAACCGGGTCCCCAACCTGAAATTCGCCTGCCGAGTCGCCAACCGCAGTGATAATGCCCGCTGCTTCGTGCCCGTAGACGGCAGGAAGATGCCCGCCCCACGCACCACCGGCAAATGAAATGTCCGAATGGCAAATTGCCACCGCATCCAGTGTCACCTCGACCTCATCTGACTTGGGCGGTGCGATCTGAATATCTTCGATGACCAGAGGTTCACCGAACGCCCGGCAAACGGCGGCTTTGATGGTTTGCATGCTGTCCCTCTCTCACTTTGCGCTACGGTGGCGCGCTTATCGGGACGCTGCAAGGCGGAATCCGTCAAAGGGATGTCGTAGTTATGCCATGACCCCACGTGAACGGGAAAACACAAGAAGACAGATCACCATCATGACGAATGCCAAGAGGAATGGTGCGCCCGGCAAGTAGATCGCCGCGTCGGGCTTGATGAACTGAGCGAACACGCTGGTCATGAGCAACGGTGCGATGACCATCGACAAAGCGTGCAAGGATGTCAGTACACCCTGCAGTTCACCCTGTTGCGAGTCGGGCGTCTTGCGCGACATCAGGGCCTGCAGGGCAGGGGTCACAACCGCTCCGATGGCGGTGATCGGGATCAGCATCAAGGCAATGATCCCATTGGTCAGGAAGGCCAGAAGAAAAAAGCTAAACAGCTCGAACCCCATGCCGTAGATGATTGTAACGCGTTCCCCCAGATACTTGGTTGCGGGACGGATCAGGCCGCCCTGAACAGCCGCCATGCCGATCCCGTAGACGCCCAGTGACAGGCCGATCATTTGTGGTGACCAGCCGAACCGTTCGGTTGTGAAATACGCCCAAATTGCCGGGTAGACATATATCGAGATGGAGTACAGGAGATAGACCCACAGCATCGGCCGGATACCGGGCAACGACGCAATCGCGCGCAGCGAGTTCACTGGGTTTGCGCGCCGCAGGCTGAAGGCCCGGCGCGTCTTGTCGGTGACCGTCTCGGGCATGACGAAAACACCGATAACAAAGGCCAGAGCAGACAAACCAGCTGCCGCCCAAAACGGCGCACGCGTACCATATTCGCTCAGTAGCCCGCCAAGTACCGGACCGAACACAAACCCCACCCCAAACGCGGCACCCAGCAAACCGAAATTCGCTGCTTTTTCATGAGGTTTGGACACATCCGCCATAAAGGCTGCTGCCGTCGCATGCGTGGCCGCTGTAATGCCTCCGACGATGCGGCCAACCAACAGTAACCAGATGCTGCCTGCAAGCGCCATGACGACGTAATCCAGTGACATGACGAACAGCGAGACCAGCAAGACCGTCCGTCGCCCATACGCATCTGAAAGGTTGCCCAGAACCGGGCCGAACACGAACTGCATTGCGGCAAACGCGGTGCTTAAAATACCGCCCCAGATCGCAGCCGTCGCCAACGTGCCGCCCTGAACCTCGACGATCAGTTCCGGCATGATAGGCAAGACAAGGCCGATGCCCATAGCGTCGATCATGACCGTGAGAAGGACGAAGAAAAAGGGAAGGCGCATTTGAACCGCAAGGATGAGAATTTGGGCGGACCTTATCCGCAGAAAATGCAGGTTGAAAGGGACACGCTCAGACTTGTGATCCTGGCAGGTCTTTTGCGATTTTGTCCAACAATTCAGCCAGTTTTTGCGGTTGTGCAAAGAATGGGGAATGCGACGTGTCAATCGTATGACGCATCGCCTCGGGGGCGCTGTGGCTCATCTGTTCCTGGTATTCGGTCGGGATCGTCCGGTCATCGGTCGCCCGGATATATGCCTTGGGAACCCGGTCGAAATTGCCGGTCAGGTGCAGGGGGGTGTCCTGTGGCGCGATGGCTTGCGGGCACAAGCGTGCAAATGCGAATGGCACGGTTTCGGGCGGGCAATCGTGATAGAACAGGTCATGCACCTTGCTTGGTATCACCGTATACGAGAGGCCATCGGTTGATTTTTCAACCGCATCTTGGATCGTTTGCCGGGGCGACCGTTTGCGCATTTCCACCATCGAAAGACCATCCTGCGGGACGTAGGCGGCAAGAAAAACAAGGGCGCGCATGGCCTCCGGCGCGGCTTCGGCCGCAGCACTGATTGGGTACCCACCCCAGGAATGCCCGACAATGATTGTATTGCGCGAGGTCGCATCCAAAATTGTGTTGCGACAGCTGTCCAGCGTCACATCGGCAACGGGCGTCGAATCCGATCCGTGGCTGGGCATGTCAATGGCGCGTACCTCGTGCCCCAGCGCTTCCAACGCCGGGATGAGGTCGCGCCAACACCAGGCACCGTGACAGGATCCGTGGACTAACAGAAGATCGGCCAAACCAATTCTCCTTCACACATGTCCGATATCAGTCAGAAAGCTGTGGAGTAGTGCCGCGTATTCTGCCGGTTGTTCCACACAAGGCAAGTGCCCAACGCGCCGCATCAGTTCGAATCGGGAACCGGGGATCAGGTCAACGGTTTCCCGCACAAGATCCGGTGGGGTCGATCCGTCCTCGCTGCCGGCGATGCCGAGTGTCGGCAGACGCAGGCCGCTGGTGGGGGTGTAGAAGTCCGTACCTGAGATTGCCGCGCAGCAGCCCAAATAGCCGTCAACCGGCTGGCGCACCATCATGTTGCGCCACAGTAGATGTTCGGTTGACGCGCGGAATGCCTTGGAAAACCAACGCTCCATGGTGGCATCAGCCAGGGCCTCGATCCCACCCTTTTGTACCGCGTCCATGCGGTCCTGCCAGATCGAGGGTATGCCGATCTTGGCTGCGGTGTTGGACAGCACCAAGGCGCGGACCTGATCCAGACGTTTGACAGCCAGTCCTTGCCCGATCAGCCCGCCGATCGAAAGGCCGACAAATACACAATCGCGCACTTCAAGAAAATCAAGTAATCCTTCCACGTCCCGCACAAGCGCACCCATCGAATAGGGGGCCGGGGGTTGCGACGAAAGACCGTGCCCGCGCTTGTCAAAGCGGATCACACGCAGTCCTGCGGGCAGGTGCGGCAACACATCGTCCCAAAGCCGCAGATCGGTTCCTAAAGAATTGGCAAACACAATTGGTGCGCCGGCTGGATCACCATCGATCCGGTAGTGGATTTGAATGTTTCCAATGTCTGCGATCTGCACGACTCAATCCCCTGGCGTCACACGCCCACATGTCAGGTTGCCCCAGCCTAAACGACTTGTCAGGTCAGGTATTCCAGCGCTTTTCCAAAGACTTCGGGGTCGGCGTTGCCACCCGATGCTACCACGATCACTGCTTCGCCTTCGATTTCGTCCGCGCGGTGCAGGGCCGAGGCAAGCGACACCGCCCCGCCCGGTTCCAGAACGATTTTGAGGCGCAAAAACGCATGCGCCATGGCGCGCAGGGCGTCTTCCTCGGACACCGACAAGCCCGGACCGCACAGCCGGTTCAGAATCGGAAATGTGATCTGGCCCGGTTGCGGCGTCAGGATAGCATCGCAAATATTGCCCGATGCGGCGTTGTTGCTTTGGATATGCCCCATGGCCAAAGACCGTTTGACGTCGTCGAACCCCTGAGGTTCGCACGGGCGGGCCCGCAGCCCCGGCGCGTGACCTTCCAGTGCCAGCGCAATGCCCGAGGTCAACCCGCCGCCGCCGCAGCACACCAGAACATCCGCCTTCTCGATACCCAAATCGGCCGTCTGTCGCGCCAGTTCCAGCCCGACGGTGCCTTGACCTGCGATGACCAAAGGTTCGTCGTAAGGCCGGATCAGGGTCAGGCCGCGTTGGGACGCCAACGCCTCACCAATCTCTTCGCGGCTTTCGTTCGCGCGGTCGTACAAGACAACCTCACCCCCCAGCGCCCGGGTGTTGTTGATCTTTAGCTGCGGTGCGTCAGAGGGCATGACGATGACCGACGAAATCCCATGCTGAGCTGCAGCAAAGGCCACGCCCTGCGCGTGATTGCCCGAAGAATAGGCAATCACGCCGCGTTGTCGTTGCGCGTCGCTGAGCGCCGAAATGGCCGACCAGGCACCGCGAAACTTGAAGCTGCCGGTGTGTTGCAGGCACTCGGGTTTCACCAGCACGCGTCGGCCCGCGATTTCGTCCAGAAACGGCGAGGTTAGAATCGGTGTTTCGCGAACATGCCCTCTGAGGCGCTCGGCGGCGGCCTCGATCATTTCAAGTGTGCTCATGCGGTGACCAGTACCTTGCGAATGAGTTCTACCGACTGTGGTTCATCCAGAAACGGGGGATGACCACGGTCGGGTATTTCTGCCGATATAAGATCGGGGTGGCGATTGTGCATTTCAGTCAGCGTGTCTTTGCCCAAAACGTCCGAATTCTCGCCGCGCAGGACGCCTGCCGGAATGCCCTGCAGCGCGTCAAAGAGCGGCCATAGGTCCGGGGCAGGTCCAGAAGCGGCCTGTTCCAGAAGCGCGGTGCGCAGCGCGGGGTCATAGCTGAGTGTCAGGCCATCAGCCGTTTCATCGAACTGGAATTCAGCCTGCTGCCGCCAACGCTCAAGTGGTACACCGGGGAACTGAGGTTCCATGACATGTTGCAGCGCACGTGCCGCCAGATCGTATGTTTTGGACACGGGCTGCTTGCCGACATATTCCATGATCTTGGTGATGCCCGATGGTTCCAGCACTGGGCCGACATCGTTCAGGACAACACTCAACAGTCGTTCGTGATGGCTGGCGGCAAGCGCCATGGCGATCAGCCCGCCACGAGACGTCCCGACCACGTTCACCCGGTCCAAGCCAAGATGGTCCAACAATTCGGTCGCGTCCTGAGCTTCGCGAAGGACGTTGTAGTTCATGAAATCCGGGTCATGCTCCGAGCGCCCGCGCCCGCGGTAATCCATCGCGATCATCCGCATATCGCCCAGATGCGGCCCGAGGAACGAAAAATCCTTGCTGTTGCGGGTTAACCCGGCAAGGCAAAGCACCGGCGTACCAGATCCAGAGTCCTCAAAGTAAAGACGTCTGTCATCAGAAGTTGTGAAAAATGCCATTAAAGTCCAGCCAGTTGCGGAATCGTCGTTAGGTCGGACAGTACATGCGCAGGCTTCCATGGCAAGCGGTCCATCGGTTCCCCGGCGCGATTGACCCAGGCGGTGACAAAGCCGTACCCGCTGGCCCCAGCCGCATCCCAGCCATTCGAGCTGACGAACAGAACCTCGTTCCGGGCACAGCAGAACCGTTCCTGCACAAGGTCATAGACCCGCGAATCCGGCTTGAAGACTCCGACGCTTTCCACGGACAACACGTCGTCCAAAACGTCCCCGATACCCGCTGACTGAACCGCGCCATCAAGCATCGGTGGCGAGCCATTTGACAAGATCGCTGTTTGCAACTCACCCGCTTTTAGTGCGCGCAGCATTTCTGGAACTTCGGGATAGGCCTGCAATTCCCAGTACAGATCCAGAAGCCGTTGTCGCAGTGTTGCGTCGCCGTCCAGGCCGGTCGCCTCAAGCGCCCAGTCGAGGCCATCCTGTGTAACATCCCAGAAATCCGCATGAGCATCCGTGACCGCGCGCAGCCAGGTGTATTGCAGCTGTTTCAGGCGCCAATGATTGGCCAGTTCGGGCCACTTTTGCTGCAGTTTCTCAAAGCCCGGTTCCCCGGCTGCTTGCCGCGCGGCGGCGGCCACGTCAAACAGCGTTCCATACGCATCAAAAATGCAGGTTGTGATTGGCATCCGGTCCCCTCCTGATCGTCCGGGGCAGGTTTGCACAACAATAACGGGCATGAAAGAGGGCGGGGTTTACAATGTCGTGTTACCTCCTAGGCTTGGCCGCTAAACCCCAAATGAGGCCGGAGACCAATATGACCGAAATCAAACAAGGCGACACGGTTCGCATCCATTACACAGGAACGCTGTTGGACGGAAACGTCTTTGACAGTTCCGAAGGACGTGACCCGCTGGAATTCGTCGTTGGCACGGGCCAGATTATCCCGGGTTTGGATTCGGCGATGCCGGGTTTGAACATTGGGGACAAAAAGCGGGTCGAGATCGCCTGCGTTGACGCCTATGGCCCTATTAACCCCGCGGCGCGCCAGCAAATCCCGCGCGAAGGCATTCCGGACGATATTCCGTTGGATCCCGGCACCCAATTGCAGATGCAAACGCCGGATGGACAGGCCGTTCCGGTAACGGTGGTAGAGGTCGACGAAGCAACCGTCACGCTGGATGCCAACCACCCATTGGCCGGTCAGGATCTGATTTTCGATATCGAGGTCGTTTCGATCAACTGACCCATGAAACGAGTCGGATCAGCCTGATATGAGGCTGATCCAGGCTTTAACGGTTTCCTGCATTTGCGGCTGTGTGAAAAACACAAACAACAATAGGGTGGTCAGGGCCAATAGCGCGACGAGACCGCGCGTGCCCAGAAACCCGGATCTGCGGCGTGACCGGATGCTGCGAGTGTTGCTGGTAAGGATATGTTCGGCTTTGCTCATGCCGATATCCCTGCCCGTGAAAGATGGTGAAATCTTGGCACCGGCAGGGAAAGATCGGGTCACATGTGATCTGGCTGCGGCATACCCAGAACGTGGAAGCCGCCATCGACGCGAATGATCTCACCCGACGTGCAAGCCCCCGCGTCTGAAGTGAGGTAAACGGCCGTGCCGCCAACAGCCTCGAGCGTTGCGTTCGAGCGCATCGGCGCATTCTGGTCGCAGAACTTGTAAGTCTTGCGGGCACCGCCGATTGCAGCACCTGCCAGCGTCTTCATTGGGCCGGGCGAGATCGCATTGACGCGAATGCCTTCCGGGCCCAGATCGTTGGCCAGATAGCGGGTCGCCGATTCCAGCGCGGCCTTGGCCACACCCATGACGTTATAGTTCGGTACAACCTTGTTCGATCCCTGATACGTCAGGGTCAGCAGCGTGCCGCCATTCTCTTGCATCAGGGGATAGGCGCGGCGCGCGACCTCGATGAAGGAATACGCCGACACGTCCATCGAGTGTTTGAAGTTGGCCCGCGTTGTGTTCAGGAAACGACCCGTCAGTTCGGACTTGTCCGAATAGGCAATGGCGTGGACAACGAAGTCGATGGTGGGCCAGCGCGCGCCAAGCTCTTCGAATGCGCGATCAAGTGAGGCGTCATCCGTGACGTCCGCGTCCACCATGAAATCACTGCCCAGGCTTTGGGCCAACGGCTCAAGGCGCTTTCCGAAGGCTTCGCCCTGATAGGTGAATGCCAGTTCAGCACCGGCCTCATGCATGGCTTTGGCAATGCCCCACGCGATCGAGCGGTCATTGGCCACGCCCATGATCAGGCCGCGTTTACCTTTTAGAAGATCCGACATTACATTCACCCGTTATACTTCGACAGGATCATGGACCCGTTGGTGCCGCCAAAGCCGAAGCTGTTGGTCATCACACTGTCCAATCCTGCGTTTTCAACTACTTGAGTTGCAATTTCACCGGGCAAGATGCCTTCGGCAAGCGTGTCGACATTGATCGACGGCGTAATAAAATCATTGTCCAGCATCAGCAGGCAGAAGATCGTCTCAAGCGCGCCTGCCGCACCCTGTGCGTGTCCGGTCATCGACTTGGTCGATGAGATCGGGGGCACATTGCCTTCACCAAAGATGCGGCGCACGGCTTCAACTTCGCCAACGTCTCCGACCGGGGTCGAGGTGCCATGGGCGTTGATATAGCCGACTTTGCGCCCTTCGGGCATGGTCGACAGAGCCAGACGCATCGCGCGCTCTCCACCTTCACCGGACGGGGCCACCATGTCGTGGCCATCCGATGTGGCCGCATACCCGGTCACTTCGGCGTAAATCTTTGCGCCGCGGGCCAGCGCGTGTTCCAGATCCTCTAGAACGACGATCCCGCCACCGCCCGAGATGACGAATCCATCACGGTCCTGGTCAAACGCACGCGAGGCTTTGTCCGGCGTGTCATTGTATTTGGATGACATCGCACCCATTGCGTCGAACAGGCAGGACAGTGTCCAGTCCAGCTCTTCTCCGCCGCCAGCGAACATGACGTCCTGCTTGCCCAGCATGATCTGTTCGGCCGCGTTACCAATGCAATGCAGCGAGGTCGAGCAGGCCGAGGTGATCGAGTAGTTGATGCCCTTGATCTTGAATGCGGTCGCAAGGTTGGCCGAAATCGTCGAACACATGCATTTTGGCACTGCGAACGGGCCGATACGCTTAGTCGCACCAGTTTTCAGAACTGTCTGATGCGCTGTCAGCATTGCGCTGGTTGACGGACCACCGGAACCGGCAACCAAACCGGTACGCGGGTTCACGACCTGGTCTTCTGTCAAGCCCGCGTCGGCGATAGCCTGGTTCATGGCGATATGTGCGTATGCTGCACCAGGACCCATGAAGCGAAGGGTACGCTTGTCTACATGCTCAGCCGGATCAATCTTAAGCGTTCCGGCGATTTGGCTGCGAAAGCCGTGTTCGACCATCTGCTCGTTGGCCTCGATGCCGGACTTTCCGGCCTTGAGAGAGGCCATTACTTCCTGGGCATTGTTCCCGATGGAGGACACGACCCCCAAACCGGTGACAACTACTCGACGCATGTGCGTGCTCCTTATTTCGGGCCGGTCAGGCTCAGGCTTCGGACAGAACGACTTTCATGTCTTTGACATCGTAAATCATTTCACCGTCCGCTTCGACGATACCATCCGCCACACCCATGGTCAGGCGGCGGGTCTGGATCGCTTTTTTGAAGTCGATCTTGTAGGTCAGCATCTTGCGGTCAGGGCGGACCATGCCGGTCAGTTTGACCTCGCCTACGCCTACGGCCATGCCGCGTCCCTGCCAGCCACGCCAGCCCAGGTTGAAACCGGTCAACTGCCATAGGCCGTCCAGTCCAAGACAGCCGGGCATGATGGGGTTGCCGGGGAAGTGGCAATCAAAGAACCACAGGTCAGGGGTGATGTCGAATTCGGCCAGTATGTGGCCTTTGCCATGCGCGCCACCATCGGCCGAGACGTCGGTGATCCGATCCATCATCAGCATCGGAGGTGCAGGCAATTGCGCATTACCGGGGCCGAATAATTCGCCACGGGCGCATTTCAGCAGATCGTCCTTGTCAAAGCTGCTCGGGAATTGGGCCATTCTGCCGCCTCTCCTGCCAGGGGTCCGTTCGTTATATCTGGCCTCGTCTAGCACCCGTATGCAAGGTCCTGCAAGAGCAGCACGTCACATCCTGTTGTGCAGACGGCATTCTTTGCGAATGAATTTCATTTGAAATTACCCGAACACAGCACCTATATATGGTTCAGCAACAATTGGGTTTCGGATTGATGACACCTCAGAGCCAGAACAGAGCCACAGATTGGTTGGTTGACGCGGGGCTGCGCCCAACGCGCCAGCGTGTCGCTTTGGCCGAGCTTTTAGTCGGCGATGGTCGCC
Organism: Ruegeria sp. CDSB013; assembly: GCF_059611165.1. Taxonomy (NCBI): domain Bacteria; kingdom Pseudomonadati; phylum Pseudomonadota; class Alphaproteobacteria; order Rhodobacterales; family Roseobacteraceae; genus Ruegeria; species Ruegeria sp. CDSB013. The sequence continues at coordinate 56,355 of NZ_JBXWPA010000013.1, forward strand.
ATCGGCATGTCACTGCCGAAAGCCTGTTTGAGGCGGCCAAAAAGAATGGGGACGCCGTATCTCTGGCAACGGTCTACAACACGCTGCGCGCGTTTTGTGAGGCCGGGGTTCTGCAGGAGATCACGGTTGATGGCTCGAAAAGCTATTTCGATACCAATACCCACGATCATCCGCATTTTTTCTGGGAAGACGAAAGCCGCCTGAGTGATGCGCCGTCGGATCAATTGGTGATTCAACGCCTGCCCGAAGCGCCCGAGGGCGTTGAAATCGCGTCGGTCGACGTAGTGATCCGTCTGCGGAAAAAGTAACTCAGGCCAACAACTCCATCAGAATCTGTTCCGCCTGCGCGATGTGCGGCTCTGTAGGGCCGATGCCGTGGCGGGCCAGAACCACAGGTTCCGCAGCGATGTCATCCAGGATTCGGCGACTGACCAGGGGGATTCCGTCATAGCTGACGTTCGAGGGCGGGGTGGCATAGCTGATCGCGACCCCCTCATGATGAGCGGCAAGACTGCGCTGGATTTCCAGCGTTGCCGCCCGGTGTGCCACTGAAGGCCGCAATCCGATCTGCCGAAACAGTCCAAGCACGTGCTGTGATGAGAGGCCTTCGTTTGACAGGATCAGCGGATGGGCGGCCAGCTCGCTCAGCGAAACAGACGGCGCTTGCGCCAATGGGTGATCCGGGGCCATGATGGCATTTGGCCTGCTGGGGAAAAGGGTCTGCTGTCGAAATCCGGTATCCATGCTCAAGCCGTATGTCAGCGCCAAATCTATGGCCCCGTCGATCAGGCCGGTTATCAGCCCTTCGAACCCGTCCACTTTGTACGAAATGGTCAAATCCGGCAGTGCCGCACGCAGAGGGTGCAGCGCCTTGGCCAGCAAAAACGGGGCCAAATCCACGAAACACCCCAATCGCAACTGTGCCCTGGTTGCGCTGACCTGATCCGCTTTCTCAAGCCGGGCCGCATTGGTCAGCAAGTTTTCCGCGTCTTCGATAAATCTGCGTCCTTGCGGGGTCAGCGCCAGCGCGGCCCCGCGTTTTCGCGAAAATAACGGATGGCCAAGATGCGATTCGACGCGCGTCAGAGCGGTGGACAGCGCAGGTTGTGAGACATTCAGCTGTTGCGCCGCGGCAGACAAGCTGCCGAAGCGGCCGATAGCACAGACATATTCGTATTGGCGAAGTGAAATATATAACATGAAATTAAACCTATCTTAGAAAGATATTATTTGAACAGAGGGGTCATCCATGTGCAGATCGTCCTACCACCGACACGGAGACAGACATGACGCACCCCTTGGTTACTCACGAAATGATCGACACCTATCAACGGGACGGCGTTGTCCTGATCAAAGGGCTATTTGCCGATCACGTTGAGGCCCTGCGCGAAGGGGTGGCAGCGAATATGGCGGATCCCGGGCCGTATGCTTCCGAGAACAAGAAAGAAGGCCAGACGGGTCGGTTTTTCGACGATTATTGCAATTGGTCGCGCATTGAACAATTTCAGACGGTCATTCACGAATCCCCGGCGGCAGAAGTCGCGGCAGATTTGATGCAGTCGGATACAGTGCAGATGTTCCACGACCACGTTTTGGTCAAAGAGCCCGGAACCTCGATGGCGACGCCGTGGCATCAGGATGGGCCCTATTACTTTGTTGAAGGGCAGCAAACGATCAGCTTTTGGTCGCCGCTTGATCCGGTCACGCAAGCCACACTGCGCTGTGTGGCAGGCTCGCACCGGTGGGAGAAAGAGGTCTTGCCGACCCGCTGGGTTTCGGAAGACGGGTTCTTTCCCGACGAAGGCCAGTACATCCCGGCCCCGGACCCGGATGCCGAAGGGATGCGGGTTGTCGAGTTCGAGATGGAGCCGGGCGACGCGGTTGCTTTCAACTATCGCACGCTTCACGGCGCGCGAGGAAATCAATCCGACAGCCGCCGCCGCGCATTTTCACTGCGTTTGGTTGGTGACGATGCGCGATATGTCGAGCGGCCAGGCCGGACATCGCCGCCGTTTCCGGGGCATGACATGATTCCAGGCCAGCGCTTGCGCGAGGATTGGTTTCCGATGTTGCTGCGGCGGTGATCAGACACCGAAGAGGTCAAAGAGGCGGGTCAGAACCACTGGCCCGTTTCGATCAACCCCATCTCAAGCAACTGGTTTGACGACCATTCGAACGGGATCGAATTGCGCCAGCGGAATGTTGGAATGTCGAAGGTAGATCCTGCGTTGGTTTTCAAGGCTTTGGCTGCCCGGAACGAGCACACCGCAGCAGTCAAATTGTGGTGCCACGGGCAAGAATACGTATTGTATTCTTCGTCGTTAAACGTGTGATCCGGCCGCAATAACAATCCACTTTTGGATTTGAACAGGGCGATCCGGTCAATTCGGCGGTTTTGTGCGGGAACGTGTTCTTCGAACCGCCATCGTAAACCACCAGACATATCCAGCTGGCGCTCCTTCGGGTGCTTCATTGAATCCAGACGCGCCTGGGCAAAATACCCTGTGCGATCCATCATCGCGCGTTGAGGTGCGACGCCATTCGGGAATTCGTTCAGATCCTCGGCATACAGATCGACAACATGGCTCAGCATCGAGTCGCGGCGCTCTTCAGTGTGAAACGCCAGCATCTCTCCGATTGAACGCGTCTCGCAAAAGGGAAAGAAGAGGTACTCGGCGTTAAAGCAGTAATACATCCACAAACCTGGTGCCGCCTGAATGATCTTGTTGATCGTCTCAAACACGATGGTGCGGGGAACGCAGCTGAGAGTGACGCGGTGAACTTGATCCCCAAGTTCGGGGTCCAGCACAAATTCCTGCGGCATGAATACGATCAAAGACTCAAAGCCCAGATTCAGATGGTGACGGATGGTGCTATCAATTTCGACGTCATCTTCGACGAAAACCAACGCGAGGGGTCCCTTTGCCAAAGCGGCCTTGCCCGTTTGCAAAAAAGAGTCGAGAGATTCGTATTGCATTGCCTGTCCGCTGCCGCCTTGCTGGAGTTTCGGGTCAAAATCAGGTAATCGCGTCGCCATTGCAAGCGGCGTTCGTTGGGTATAGACGACGCCGATCCCGCGAATGCAAAGGCCGTTTTCATGTCAGAACCCAAAAAGCTGTACATCAAGACCTATGGTTGCCAGATGAACGTATACGACAGCGAGCGTATGGCGGAAACGCTGGGCGGTCAGGGTTACGTGGAAACCAAAAGCCCCGATGATGCGGATATGATCCTGCTGAACACCTGCCATATTCGGGAAAAAGCCGCGGAAAAAATCTATTCCGAGCTTGGCCGGTTCAAAGGTTTGAAGACTGAAAAGCCCGACCTCAAGATCGGTGTTGCGGGATGTGTTGCGCAGGCGGAAGGCGAAGAGATCATGCGTCGCCAGCCGATGGTCGACCTTGTTGTTGGCCCGCAAAGCTATCACCGCCTGCCCGAGATGGAGGCGAAGACGCGCACCGGTGCCAAGGCACTGGACACGGATTTCCCCGAAGAGGACAAGTTTGAGAAACTCAAAGGCCGACCAAAGGCCAAACGTGGTCCGACTGCGTTTCTGACGGTGCAAGAGGGCTGCGACAAGTTCTGCGCCTTCTGCGTGGTGCCTTATACGCGCGGGGCCGAAGTCAGCCGTCCCGCTGATCGTATCCTGCGTGAGGCGAACGATCTGGTCGAACGCGGGGTGCGCGAGATCACTCTGCTGGGCCAGAACGTCAACGCCTATCACGGCGCTGGTCCGAATGGTGACATGACGCTGGCCGGTCTGATCTGGGAGCTGAACAAGGTCGACGGGCTGGAGCGGATCCGGTTCACCACCTCACACCCCAACGACATGGCCGACGACCTGATCGAGGCGCACGGGACGTGCGACAAGCTGATGCCTTATCTGCACCTGCCGGTTCAGTCGGGTTCGGATCGCATCCTCAAGCGAATGAACCGCAGCCACACCGCCGAGAGCTATCTGCGCCTGATAGAGCGCATTCGCGCCGCGCGCCCGGATATCGTGATGTCCGGCGACTTCATCGTCGGCTTCCCTGAAGAGACCGAAGAGGATTTTCAGGCCACCATGGATTTGGTGGAAGAGGTCAAATACGGATATGCGTATTCGTTCAAGTACTCGACCCGCCCCGGAACACCGGCGGCTGAGCGGTCTCAGGTTGATCCCAAGGCTGCGGACGACCGTCTGCAGCGGCTTCAGGGGCTGATTACCCGTCACCAGCGCGAGATTCAGGACGCGATGGTTGGCCGGGACGTGAAAGTGCTGTTTGAAAAACCGGGTCGTCTGCCAGGTCAGATGGTCGGAAAATCCGAGTATCTTCATTCGGTTCACGTGTCCGACGCTGATGTCGCGGTGGGCGAATTGCGCGATGTCCGGATTATGTCCTCGGGTGCAAATTCACTGGCGGGTGCGTTGCGGTAACGCGTCCGTTATTTGGATTTTGGAAACCATACGGTTTTGTTAATTCCAAATTTACCCTTGATTTATTACTCGGAATTATGTTCCGAGAAAAATCAGGTTGCCTAGGGGGCGAGTGTTTTGCGCCTTTGGGAAACCTCATCTCTTGCCGGCGGGATGAGCAGGTCGGTGAATGGAAAGGGTACGAGTGAAGACTTTGAAACGTTTTTCAGGGCGGCTGTTGAAATCCGCTCTTACCACCGCGATCGCTATTACGGCGCTTCCCGGTGTGACCGCTGCAGGCAATCTGGATCAAGGTCTCTCTGACCCTCCTGTCGTCAACCCCAAACGGTTCGGCAGTGACGTCAGCGCCTTTTACCTGGGTGCTACGGGCGCGTACGCTTTCGGAGGCGACGATCGATTTGGACTGACTGGACCCGGCGGAACCTCGGCAGTAGGTGACCTGGACCTGAGCGGTTCGTTGGGTGGCGTACGGGCCGGGTGGCGCGGCGTTTTGCCAGCGCGCGGTGGGCGCGACTATGTGTATGGGTTTGAGCTTGGATACGAGTTCGGCTCGCTTAGCGATGACGCCTCCAACCAGATCAACGGCCAGACAGTCACGGGCGGGTCTGAAATATCTGACGTGTTCTCGATTCGGCTGCGCAATGGTCTGACCAACAAAAGCGGTACAGTGTTGTATTTTGTGTCGGCTGGATATGTGAATGGCGACATCAACACAACAAGCAGACAGGCCGTCCAGGGGGGGTCTCAATTCTTCGAAAGTGGCGGCCGACGCAGCGGCTTTACCGCCAGCATCGGGGCCGAACATAACCTGACCGACCAATGGTCGATCACGGGTGAGTTCGAATACGTTCAATTCAGCGCGGAAAACGTGGATTTCGGCAATGGAACGTCGACCAGATCGACGCCGAAGTATCGCGGTCTGAAGTTGGGTTTGAATTATCGGTTCTGACACGCCGACTGAAACAGCGGCACCAACAGGAGCCGCGCACGGGCCGGGCGCATTGGCGGTTTTGCCATTTGGGCGGAAAAAATGAAACTGTGGCTTGCGCCCACCAAGACTTCCTGTCTACGCTCAAGGTGAAACGCCAAGACAGGAGAGCGGATTGGCCATCGGTGCCCTAAACCCACCGCAAGATGAAATGCCTCAGCGCGAAGCGTTTGTTGAGTTTCCAGACAACCGATTATTAATTGACCTGTGCGGGGAATATGACCGCAATCTGACAGATATTGAGCAAAAGTTATCTGTTCAAATTGTACGTCGCGGGAATCAGCTGGCTGTGATGGGTGACGAAGACGCCCAAAAGCAGGCCATTGAGGTTTTGCAGGCACTGTACACGCGCCTGGAAGGTGGGCGTGACGTCGAAGCGGCCGATGTGGATCGCGAGCTGCGGATGGGGGGCTCCGAGACGGGAACCGGCAGCCGCGACGGTGATCAGCTTGAGATGTTCAGAGGCGGCACGGTCGAAATCAAGACGCGCAAGAAACTGGTCGAGCCGCGCACGGATGCGCAAAAGGCATACGTCCAATCCTTGTTTCAGAACGAACTGGCCTTTGGGATTGGCCCTGCCGGTACGGGTAAGACCTATCTTGCCGTAGCCGCTGGCGTATCGATGTTTATCGGTGGCCATGTAGATCGGATCATTCTCAGCCGCCCTGCAGTCGAAGCTGGCGAAAAGCTGGGCTATCTGCCCGGTGACATGAAAGACAAGGTCGATCCGTACATGCAGCCGTTGTACGATGCCTTGAATGATTTTCTGCCGGGCAAGCAACTGGCCAAACTGATTGAAGAAAAGCGAATCGAAATCGCGCCGCTGGCCTTTATGCGGGGACGCACCTTGGCGAATGCGTTTGTTGTGCTGGATGAAGCTCAGAACGCCACGACCATGCAGATGAAAATGTTTCTGACGCGTCTGGGTGAAGGAAGTCGAATGGTGATCACCGGTGACCGCTCGCAGGTTGACCTGCCGCGCGGTGTTCAGTCAGGGCTGGCCGATGCCGAGCGTTTGTTGAGCACGATCCCGAATATCAGCTTCAACTATTTCACGTCCAAGGATGTTGTGCGCCATCCGCTTGTCGCCGCCATTATCGAAGCGTATGAGGCCGACTCGGGCCGCGAGAAAGCATAGTCGGCCCGGGTGCGGCCACAGGGCTTTGGACACGGTGAGATGAACCTGGAAGTGACGATCGAAGATGCGCGCTGGCAACAGCTTGAACCGTTGGCCGCGCGCGCGACAAAGGCTGTATTGGACTTTTGCGATCTGGACGCCGAGCTGTGCGAAGTCAGCCTGCTGGCCTGCGATGATGCGCGAATTGCTGATCTGAACGCGGAATTTAGGGAAAAGCCCACTCCGACCAATGTGCTGAGTTGGCCTGCCGAAGATCTGGCCGCTGATGAAGCGGGGCAGAGACCTGCCCGACCCGCGCCAGACTTTACGGGCGAAATCGCGCTGGGCGACATTGCGATTTCCTTTGACACTTGCGCACGCGAAGCGGCCGACGCCAACAAAACTATGGACGATCACGTCACGCATCTGATCGTTCACGGAGTGTTGCACTTGCTGGGCTATGATCACATTCGTGACCCCGACGCCACTTTGATGGAAGGGGTCGAGGTCGAGATACTTGGCAAAATGGGTATAGATGACCCATATAGTATGTAATAGTGGCCGCATTGGCCGATCATTTGGAACAGGATTATGGGCGATACAGACGGCAGTTCTATGGCGGCGCAGAGCGCGCAACCGAAGGACAGCGGTGAAAATGCCAGCGAAAAAACTGGCTTCTTTTCTCGAATAGTGGACGCGTTCTCGCCGCAGAGCGACGAAGAGGTCAACGCGACCAATGGACATGAGGTCGACATGGTTCAGCCTCGCGGCATGATCAACCTGCGGCGAATGCGGGTCGAAGATGTGGCTATTCCCACGGCGGAAATCGTGTCCGTGCCATCAACGATCAGCAAAGATGAACTGGCCCAGGTTTTCCGCGACAGCGGCCTGTCCCGTATCCCGGTCTACGAAGGAACACTTGATACTCCTTTGGGGTTTGTGCACCTCAAAGACTTTGCTCTGACACATGGTTTTAATGGCACCGGGTCTGAATTTGATCTGGTCTCGATGCTGCGGACGTTGCTGTTTGTGCCGCCGTCGATGCCGATTGGCGTGTTGTTGACGAAGATGCAGACCGAACGCCGCCACATGGCGCTGGTGATTGACGAATACGGCGGTGTTGATGGTCTTGTGTCGATCGAGGATCTGATCGAACAGGTGGTCGGTGAGATCGCCGATGAGCACGATGCCGACGAAGGTCAGCTTTGGATTCAGGACAAGCCCGGTTGCTATGTCGTGCAGGCGCGCGTTCCGCTAGAAGATTTCGAGGCCGAGATCGGGCGTTCTCTGACAAGTCACGAAGACGTGGACGAGGAAGAAATCGACACGTTGGGCGGATTGGTCTTCATGCTGTCTGGTCGCGTCCCCGCACGAGGCGAGGTCGTGTTGCATCCCGAAGGTCCCGAGTTCGAGGTGATCGACGCCGACCCGCGCCGGATCAAACGTCTGCGTGTCATGTTGCCGGATCGCGTTGAATGAACCCTGCACAGGGCTGGCCGTTTTGGCTTCGGTTAATATCCGCAGCTCTGCTGGGCGCGATCGCGGCGTTTGGGCTTGCTCCGTTCGGCATTTGGCCGGCAACAGTGATCGCATTGGTCCTGCTGTCGCCTCTGTTTCTAACGACTGAGACGCGGGTGAAGGCGGCCTGGTTGGGCTGGGCCTTTGCGACCGGATATTTCGCGCATGCGCTCAGTTGGATTGTCGAGCCGTTCCTTGTTGATGTCCAACGTCACGGATGGATGGCGCCTTTTGCCCTAACATTCATGGCAGGCGGCCTCGCGCTGTTTTGGGCGCTAGCTTTTTGGCTGGTGCGGCGTCCCGACAGCGATGGCGTATCACAGGCCGTGTTTCTGGCGATTTCAATCTCATTGCTGGAATTTGCGCGAGGCTATGTTCTGACGGGGTTTCCCTGGGCGGGGCTGGCGCAGGTCTGGGTGGACACACAGGGCGCACAGCTTTTGTCTCTGTTCGGTCCATATGGGCTGGGCGCGGTGACTTTGCTGGCGACTTTGCCGCTTGGGGCCGCGCTGTCGCAGCGCGATGGCTATGTGGTTCCGTTAGTCCTAACTGTTGGAACCGCGTGTTTCGCATTGATTTATGCCGCATCGCGCCCGGCCATTGCGGACACTGAGAATGTTGTTCGCCTCATTCAACCAAATGCGCCCCAGCATCAGAAATGGGATCCGGATTACGCCCCGCTGTTTTTTACCCGTCAACTAGAGTTCACGGCGGCGTCACCGCGACCAGATTTGATTGTCTGGCCGGAAACCTCGGTTCCTGCATGGCTGGGCAGTGCGCAGCCTTATCTGACCGCAATCGCCGATGCCGCGCAGGGGACGCCCGTATTTCTGGGTATTCAGAGAGGGGACGGCCCGCGCATTTTCAATTCGATGATCTATCTGGATGAAGATGGCCGGCAGCAGGGGCTTTATGACAAGCATCACTTGGCGCCCTTTGGCGAATATGTCCCGTTTGGTGAGATTCTGGCCCAGTTCGGAGTTTACGGAATGGCTGCCACCACCGGTAATGGCTTTAGCGCGGGACCGGGGGCTTCGCTGATGGACGCTGGCAAGCTGGGAAAAGCTTTGCCGCTTATTTGCTATGAGGCGGTTTTTACCCAAGACGTCTTGTCAGCACCGGGTCGTGCCGATTTTCTTTTGCAGATCACCAACGACGCGTGGTTCGGAACGCGCTCGGGGCCGTATCAGCATCTGGCCCAGGCGCAAATGCGCGCCATCGAGCAGGGGTTGCCGATGATGCGGTCGGCCAATACCGGAGTATCAGCGATGATTGACCCGCTGGGTCGGGTTACCGAGGCATTGCCCCTGGGCCAGGCCGGTTTTGTCGATGCGAGATTGCCCAATGCGCTGGCTCCGACTGTGTACGCCCGGCTGGGTGATGCACCGGTCTTTGTCGCGCTGTTGGCGTTTTTTGCGCTGCTTTGGCGCAACGCCAGAGTACAGCAATAGTATTTTCGGATTGACGCTGTGTTTCATGGTGCGTATCGGGTTGCATGCTCATCACAACGGCTTCCTGGCGTGATGGAAAAATTCAATGGAGCACTTTCATGTCCCGACAGAACTATACATTTACATCGGAATCCGTTTCCGAAGGGCACCCGGATAAGGTTTGTGACCGGATTTCCGATGCCGTGCTTGACGCCTTTCTGAATGAAGAACCCGAAGCGCGCGTAGCGTGTGAAACCTTTGCTACGACCGACCGGGTCGTCATCGGTGGCGAAGTAGGTTTGTCTGATCAGGAAAAGCTGCACGATTACATGGGCCGCATCGACGAAATTGCGCGCGCCTGTATCAAAGACATCGGGTACGAGCAGGACAAGTTCCACCACGAAACCGTTGAGGTAACGAACCTGCTGCACGAACAGTCCGCGCATATCGCCCAAGGTGTGGATGCCGCCGCAGACAAGGACGAAGGTGCCGGTGACCAGGGCATCATGTTCGGTTATGCGACCACGGAAACGCCTGCGTTGATGCCGGCACCGATCCAGTATTCACACGCGATCCTGCGCCGTCTTGCCGAAGTGCGCAAGAATGGCAGCGAGCCGGCGCTTGGTCCCGACGCGAAATCGCAGTTGTCGGTCGTTTACCGTGACGGCAAACCTGTGGGTGTCAGCTCGATCGTGTTGTCGACACAACACCTGGACGAAGCGCTGAGTTCCGCCGACATCCGCGCGATTGTTGAGCCTTACATTCGTGAAACACTGCCCGAAGGGTGGTTGAGCAACGAAACCGAGTGGCACGTGAACCCCACTGGCAAATTCGTGATCGGTGGCCCGGATGGTGACGCAGGTCTGACCGGGCGCAAGATCATCGTAGACACTTATGGTGGCGCAGCCCCGCACGGCGGCGGCGCGTTCTCGGGTAAGGACCCGACCAAGGTGGACCGTTCGGCCGCGTATGCCGCGCGTTACCTAGCCAAGAACGTTGTGGCCGCCGGAATGGCAGAACGCTGCACGATCCAGCTAAGCTATGCGATTGGTGTTTCCAAGCCGCTGTCTATCTATGCCGACACTCACGGCACTGGTGAAATCCCGGACGCAGAAATCGAAAAGGCTGTTGGCCAGGTCATGGATCTAACCCCGCGCGGTATCCGGCAGCACCTGCAGATGAACAAGCCTATCTATCAGCGCACGGCGGCTTACGGCCACTTTGGCCGCGAACCCGAGGCGGATGGCGGTTTTAGCTGGGAACGCACCGATCTGGTCGACGCTTTGAAAGCAGCGGTGTGATCCAAATTAATCGAAGCGCGCCGTAACCGGCGCGCTTTTTCGTTCAGGCATCGGGGTTGCAACACTTCGACCAGCGCATTATGGGCACCGCCATGAGCACCCAGACCCCACAACGCCCGCGCAGAAACTTTTATGGCCGCTTTAAGGGAAAGACCTTGAAGCAGAGTCAAAAGACGTATCTGAACGAAGACCTTGACGCCCTGTCGCCGGGTGCTGTCGACTGGGAAACCAACCCCGAGCGGCATCCGCTGGACCTGCAGGCGCTGTTCGGCGGCAAGAATGTCTGGCTCGAGGTCGGCTTCGGCGGCGGTGAACATCTGGTGCATCAGGCTGCGAGCAACCCTGATATCGGCATTATTGGGGCCGAGCCCTACATCAACGGCGTCGCCATGCTGTTGGGAAAAATCCGTAAAGCCGGGGTCGGAAACCTGGCCGTGCATCCAGGCGATGCGCGTGACCTGTTCGACGTTCTGCCCGAGGCCAGTATCTCTCGAGCCTTTCTTCTGTATCCCGACCCGTGGCCCAAGACGCGGCATCACCGCCGCCGCTTTGTGACTCAGGAGCATCTGGAGCCTTTGGCCCGCGCCCTGAAACCCGGCTCAATCTTTCGCGTCGCGACGGACATTCCCGACTATGTGCGCCAGACGCTGGAAGAAGTGCCCCGCGCCGGTTTTGAATGGCTGGCCGAGCGTCCCACAGACTGGCGCGAACCGTGGGATGACTGGATTTCCACCCGCTATGAACAAAAGGCCCTGCGTGAAGGCCGTACGCCACACTATCTGACCTTCCGCCGCAAAGACTGATTGCGGCTGGACCAATCGGCCCCAATTCGCTAATCCGCCTTGAACTGATAGCGAAAACAGGAGCCCCCATGTCCGGACACGGCACGCCCATCCCGATGACCTCGCATCCTTGCGGCCCGCTGACCGGAACGGCAGAGGTGCCCGGTGACAAGTCAATCTCGCATCGGTCGTTGATCCTGGGCGCGATGGCCGTGGGCGAGACCCGGATCTCGGGCCTGTTGGAAGGCGAAGATGTTCTGGACACCGCCAAGGCCATGCGCGCCTTCGGGGCCGAGGTCACCGATCACGGTGGCGGCGAATGGACCGTGCACGGCGTGGGCGTCGGTGGCTTTGCCGAACCCGATCAGGTGATCGATTGCGGCAACTCGGGTACCGGCGTTCGGCTGATCATGGGCGCGATGGCTACCTGTCCGATCACGGCGACTTTTACTGGCGACGCCAGCCTGAACAAACGCCCCATGGCGCGGGTCACAGATCCGCTGGCGCTGTTTGGAACACAATCGGTGGGCCGTTCAGGGGGGCGCTTGCCGATGACTATCGTCGGCGCGGCTGACTCCACGCCGGTGCGATACGAGGTGCCGGTGCCTTCGGCCCAGGTGAAATCTGCGGTGCTGCTGGCTGGCCTCAATGCTCCCGGCAAAACTGTGGTGATCGAGAAAGAGGCCACACGCGACCATTCCGAGCGTATGCTGGCGGGCTTTGGCGCGGAAATCACCGTTGAGGACACTGATGAAGGCCGAGTTATCACCCTGACCGGTCGCCCCGAGTTGAAACCGCAGGTCATCGCCGTTCCGCGCGATCCGTCCAGCGCGGCCTTTCCGGTCTGCGCGGCGCTGCTCACGCCTGGGTCGGACGTTCTGGTGCCGGGCATCGGCCTGAACCCCACTCGTGCGGGGTTGTTCACTACGCTGCGCGAGATGGGTGCAGAACTGTCCTATGAGAATGAGCGCGAAGAGGGCGGCGAACCTGTCGCCGATCTGCGCGCAAAGTACTCGCCGAATATGAAGGGGATCGATGTTCCACCCGAACGCGCGGCCTCGATGATTGATGAATACCCGGTTTTGTCCGTGATTGCGGCAAATGCCACCGGCGTCACGATGATGGGCGGCGTAAAAGAACTGCGCGTAAAGGAAAGCGACCGGATCGACGCAATGGCTCGGGGCCTGCGCGCCAATGGTGTAACTGTCGAAGAAGGTGATGAATGGTGGTCGGTTGAAGGGCTGGGCATCGGCAACGTCTCCGGTGGCGGCACCTGCGAAAGCTTTCTGGACCACCGGATCGCCATGTCGTTCATGATTTTGGGGATGGGGGCCAAAAAGGGTGTAACCGTCGACGACGCGGGCCCGATCGCCACGTCGTTCCCAATTTTTGAACCTTTGATGGCCACGTTGGGTGCGAAACTGCAACGAAATAATCGGTAGGTTTGATGTCGGATTCACAATTCACTATCGCCATTGATGGACCAGCTGCGGCAGGGAAGGGCACGATCTCAAAGGCGGTCGCGGCCCGGTTTGGCTTCGCGCATCTGGACACCGGGCTTTTGTACCGCGCGGTCGGCAGGCGGACTTTGCAGGGACTCGAGCCGATTGCGGCAGCGCACGCCCTGACCCCCGAAGAGTTGGAGCAGGGCGATTTGCGTACGGCCGAGATTGCGCAAGCAGCCTCAAAAGTAGCCGTGATCCCCGAGGTTCGGGCCGCGTTGGTTGACTTTCAGCGGGCGTTTGCGCGCCGCAGCGGGGGCGCGGTGCTGGATGGTCGGGACATCGGTACTGTGATTTGTCCCGAGGCCGAGGTGAAACTGTTCGTCACCGCCAGCCCCGAAGTTCGGGCCGAGCGTCGGTTTCTTGAGCTCACCGCGAAGGGCAATGATATCTCGCGGGAACAGGTGCTGTCGGACGTAAAAGAGCGCGACGCGCGGGATACGGAACGCAGCACCGCGCCCATGAAGCCAGCAGAGGATGCAGTCCTGCTGGACACGTCAGATCTGAGCATCGAAGCCGCCTTAGCAAAGGCTGTCGAGGTCATCGAGAAGGCAAGGCCCGCAAAATCGTAACTTCGCGGGCCTTTGGCTGTTAGATTACAGCTCTCCGACCGCGATGCTTTTGATCTTGGACCACTGATTGTCAGCGGTTTCAGATGTGGCAGAGACATCTTCAAGGAACGCCGCGCGGGTATCTGCGTTCAGGAACAGATACAGCTTTCCGTCAGCCACCAGGTATTGATCCGGATCGCCGTCGAATTTTTTGCCGACAGAAACGCCGAACGAACAGAACCCGCCATGTTGTGGCAGGTAGGCCGCCGGGTTGGCCTCGAACGCTTCGCGGTTGGCGGCGCTGGTGAAGTAATAAGATGCGCCGTCGTAAGTGGCCGAGTGTGTGGCAAAGCCATCGACCGGGTTGCCGTCGTTAACGAGTGTCACCAGATCGACCCCATGCGCGGCAAGCGGCGCACCGGCGGCAGAAATACCGTTTGATACGTTGATTTCATCCGCAGCAAAGGCCGGGGCCGCGATCAGGGGCAATGTGGCGATCAGGGTGGTAAGAACGATAGATTTCATTTGTGTTTCCTTTCCGGTTCAGAGTCCGGCCAGCAGGTCTGCCAGCCGCTGAACCAAAGCTAGGAACTCGGTTCTGAACGAGCTATCGCAGAAAGCCCCGAGTATCTTGCAGATCGTTCAAAGCTGTCAGTGCCTTCGAAATACTGTTCACCAAGCTTTGTTTGGTCAGGTCTGCGCCCCGACCCTATTGTCGGTCTATAGCCTGCAGGAGCGATGCCATGATCCGACTAGCCTTTTTGATGTTTTTCCTTGCCGGAGGTGCGTTGGCTCAAGAGACGGCTGAGCCGGAACCCCCAATGACGTATGAGCGGTTGGGAAAGATCATCTTTGCGCTCGATCCTGACGCGAAACCGTTTGGACCGGGGTTTGAGCTGAAGGTTGCGGACGTAACGGTGCTGGTCGTTACGGATATCAATGCAGACCGGATGCGGGCCATGGTCGCGATTGGTAGCGCCGAAGATTTGTCGCCCGCTGACCTTGAACGCGTGATGCAGGCGAATTTTGACAGTACGCTGGACGCGCGTTACGCGATTGCGAATGATATTTTGTGGGCTGCGTACATCCATCCGCTATCCCGGCTGGACAAGAACCAGCTGATCTCGGGGCTGGCCCAGACAGTGAACATCGCCAAGACCTATGGCACCTTGTACACCGGCGGCGCGGCGGAGTTTGGAGGGGGCGACAGCCAGGATCTGCGGCGCGATCTGATCGAAGAACTTCTGAAAAAAGGCGAGGAAATCTGACACGCGCCCAGGAATTACGTTTGCTCTGATTTCAAGTTGCCTCGCAGAAGCTTCGGTGCATTGGCGGCCCGGTTTGCCTTTAACGCATCGCGGTTAAGTGTACTGCCCAGGGCAGGGTGCCGTGACCGAGCGTCGCTTGCCGAAAGAAGGAAAGTACATTGAGGTCAGGGCGCGCTAGACCCTAGCTGGACGCAGGAAACCTGCTATGCTTTGCCCATGCCAGAAGGGAAGGCTGCCATACAATCCTCAAAAACAAAAAGGGGAAGCAGCCAAGAAATCCCTCAAGCCAACAGGGACAGAACAATATGAATAATCGTTTGCGTAAGATCACTATCGTGGGTGGTGGCACGGCGGGTTGGATGACCGCGCTGATACTGGACATGGTGTTTTCACGCACCTCGGCCCCCAAGGTTCGCCCGCGCATCTGCCTGATCGAAAGCCCCAATATCGCCACCGTTGGCGTTGGTGAGGCCACGGTGCCGCGCATGCCGGTCACTCTGCGTCAGGCGGGCATTTCCGAGCGGGATTTTTTTCGCGAGACAAATGCATCGTTCAAGCTGGGCGTGAAGTTCTGCAATTGGAACAAGGACGCAAAGGGCAATCGCATCGATTATGTGAACCCCTTTGCCCACGGTCAGTTGTTGGAAGGGTTGGAAGCCGCCGAGTATTTCTTGCGCTTTGGCAATGGCGATCGGGACTTTACGCAATCCATCTCGCCGCATGACGATCTGGCCCGCCTGTGCAAGGGGGGGCGACCACTGGGTCAGCCCGAGTTCGAGCAACGGTTTGGCTATGCATATCATCTGGATGCTGTGAAATTTGCGGGCATGCTGACCAAAGTCTGCACCAAGCGCGGTGTTGAGCATATCCAGGATGAGGTGCAGGCGGTTGAGCTGGATGAACAGGGTAATGTCAGCCATCTGATGCTAGAGCGTAAGGGTCGCCACGACATCGAGATGGTCATAGATTGCACCGGGTTCCGCGGTTTGATCATCAACAAAGCACTGGGTGAGCCGTTTATGGATTACTCGGATTACCTGCCCAACGACCGCGCCATGGCGTTGCAGATTGAACATCCCGACCCAGAGAAAATCGAAAGCGTCACCCGGTCTACCGCGCTGGGCGCCGGTTGGACATGGCGGGTGCCGCTCTACAACCGTGTGGGCACAGGATATGTGTATTCATCGGCGCATCGCACGGATGATCAGGCGGCAGATGAATATCTCGAATGGCTAGGCGACAGCGGCAAAGGTTTGACACCGCGCGTGATCCCGATGCGCATCGGGCGCGTGCGCAATGCCTGGGTCAAGAACTGTCTGGCAATCGGTTTGTCTGGCGGGTTCATTGAACCGTTGGAAAGTACCGCAATCCATATGGTTGATCACGCGGTGCGCTGGTTCGCAGAACACCTGCCTACACGCGACATCGAACCATCGCTGCGGGCAAGATATAACCGGCAAATGAACCAGATGTATGATGAGGTCCTAGATTTCATCTGTCTGCACTATCGCCTGGGCAACCGCACGGATGATCAATATTGGATCGATGCGCGCACAGAGATGAAGATACCGGATCGTTTGGCCGAAAACCTGGAATTGTGGCAGCACCGCCTGCCCATGGAACACGATATCGAATTCGCCACACTGTTTAATTTCCGCGTTTATCAGACGGTTCTTTTGGGCAAGCAGGTCTATGACACCGGCTATGGGACCGGCATCCGTGATCGTCTGCGGCCGTTGAAGAAACCGATTTGGTTCCAGTGGTGGAAGGGCGCGAAGGTGGATCTTGCGCAGATCCTCAAGGCGATGCCGGATCACAAAACACTGTTGCGCGATATCCGAGGAGAGCTGGAGCAGCCCCCAGCCTTTGGTATGGCGGCTGCGATGCAACCGACCGTCGCGATGCCGGGCGAACAACTTGCACCCGTGGCAATCCAGAACATGCCGAACCTTGCCGAAATCCAAAGCGGCAAGAAGGACCTGCAACTGTTCTAGAAGGTCCTAGCGCTCGGCGCAGCTTTGCGGTGGTGGCAGCATTGAACTGCGCTGCGCGGACCGAGGACCCACTGGAGAAATGCAAAATACCTGCGCTAAAGCGCGGGTCCTTCACGCAGCTTTTCCTGCTCGGACGGGGTCGGCGTGTGATTGAAGACAAAGGCCGTGCGGCAGGCTTCTTCTCCGCCTAGGTCTTCGATTTTCTTGCGTTGATCGGCAAAGGCGCAGGAGTTGACCTCTTCGGGGTCGCAGATTTCTCGCAGACGGCGTTCCCCTTCGACCAGCGCAGCCTGAACCTGCGGGTCATTTACCCGATCCAGCGCGCGGTTGGTCTGTTCTTGAGGATCGGTTGACAGGTCGAACAATTGCGGGGGCTGTCCGACATAATAGACGTATTTCCATTCGTCCCATCGCACCATGAAACTGCCGGTTCTTGACCCACCATCGTGGTATTCGCTGAAGCCGGTTCGGTCGGGGTCGTCCGGCGCATTTGCCAACTCGATCAGAGACAAGCCGGGTTGACCCGCGTTGCCCTCGTCGGCTTCGACGCCGCAGATGTCCCGGGCGGTTGCAGCGATATCGGTCAGATTGGTACATGTGGTGACGCGTCGCCCCGACGGGATACCCGGGCCGGCCGCGATCATCGGAATTCCTGCACTGGCCTCATACATTACCTGTTTGGTCCAAAACCCCTGATCCCCCATCATGTCACCGTGGTCGGATACATAGATCACGACCGTATTTTCAGCATGACCACTGTCGGACAAGGCTTTCAGGATGCGCCCCACGCAATCATCCATCAGTGAGGTCAGGCCATAATAAGCCGCCTTGGCTTCGCACATTTTCTGTTCGTCAAAATAGTCATCGTAGTTGAAGAACGCGGCGATGTTGCGAAGCTCTTCATGATCCGGCAGCCCTTTGCCATACCCGACCGGCAAATCCATCTGAGCAGGGTCGTAAAGGTCGTACCATTCCTTGGGACAGGTCAGGGGATAGTGCGGACTGACCAGCGACACAAATGCTGCCCAGGGTTTGTCCTGGCGGGTGGGATCGGCCAGCCAGGCCTCGGCTGCTGCGGTAATGTCCAGATCGTAATCGGTGTAGGTGCTGGGCCCGACGCCCACATCGCCTGCCAGCTCGGATGCCGAATCATAGTCTGGTGGGTTTTCGCGCAAAAGCCCAACGGCCCAGCCGACACCTCCGACCACGTGCATCGGCAGGATCTCCTCGGAGAAGCCATTGTCGTCTTGGTTGGACCTGAAGTGCAGTTTTCCAATAGCGACGACCTCGCGCCCGGCGTCGCGCACCTGCCTCATCCAGCTGCGCGGGTGCCCGTCATAGGGGGTTGCGCTGTCCCAGTTTCCTGTCGTGTGAACCCAGTCTCCGGTCGCAAGCGCCGCCCGTGTGGGTACGCACATGGGTGAGGGTGTGTAGGCGGACTGAAACATCGTACCGCGCGTGGCCAGTGCATCCAGATTGGGCGTTTTGACAATCGGATGGCCCGCGCATCCCATCGCGTCTTTGCGGTGTTCGTCTGAAATGATGACGAGAAAGTTCAGGTCTTGACGCATGAAATCCTCCGACTTTTTCAAAGCTTCGCAATTGGCGCAGACTTTGCTGTTCGAAACACGACATTCTTCGCAGGAATCGGGAGTTGCGCCTAACGAGGGCGGTTGTATACGGATAATAATAATGTAATAACATATCAAAATTTTCGAGCGAGCATGACGACCCACTGACACCTGAAAGCCTAGGTTCGTGCGAGCCGATGAAAGGAGCGCACAATGACTGACCGCCGAAAGAACCGAAACCTGCGCAGCCGGATCAAACGCCGCCGACGGACGGGATCGCAAATGCAGGCCTATGACGCGTTGCCTGCCGAATTGCGATTGTGGCTTGCCTCGGCTTGTTTGCCGTGGAGCCCGGCCTCGGCGTTGCGCATTTGGGATAAGGTAGGCGGAGCGAATGATCCCGATGATGCCTATTTGCGTTTGAATGCGATTGAGCAATCCATGTTGCAACGGGACCGGCGCGTTTGGGACATGGCGTGCCTGGTGTGACGGCGGCCGATGCCCTGTATTTCAGGGCTTTCCTCTTGCACATGTCGGGAATTCCGCATATACGCGCGCTGTCAACACAAGGGCGGTCAACGTCCGGATGACGTTACTGAGCAGGGCCGGGTCACCTCGGCCCTTTGTGTTTGTTTGCTCAGGGGCGCACCGGATCACGTCCGATGACACCATGAAACAAGACCGGCGGAGACAACCGCTCGGCCAGTAAAAACGTATGTAAAGGAAAACACTGCCAGATGGCTGATACAACCATGGAGGAATTCGAAGCCCTCCTGAACGAAAGCTTCGAAATGGACACGCCCGAAGAGGGTTCTGTTGTCAAAGGCAAGGTACTGGCGATCGAAGCCGGCCAAGCCATCATCGACGTCGGCTACAAAATGGAAGGCCGCGTTGATCTGAAAGAATTCGCGAATCCCGGCGAAGCTCCTGAAATCGCTGTTGGTGACGAGGTCGAAGTCTACCTGCGTGCCGCAGAGAACGCCCGTGGCGAAGCTGTCATCTCGCGCGAGATGGCCCGCCGTGAAGAGGCATGGGACCGTCTGGAAAAAGCATATGCCGACGACCAGCGCGTCGAAGGTGCAATCTTTGGCCGCGTCAAAGGTGGCTTCACCGTCGATCTGGGTGGCGCAGTTGCGTTCCTGCCCGGCTCGCAGGTTGACGTTCGCCCCGTGCGCGACGCCGGCCCGCTGATGGGTCTGAAGCAGCCGTTCCAGATTCTGAAAATGGACCGCCGCCGTGGCAACATCGTTGTTTCGCGTCGCGCTATCCTGGAAGAATCGCGTGCCGAACAGCGTGCCGAAGTCATTGGCAACCTGACCGAAGGTCAGACCGTCGAAGGCGTGGTCAAGAACATCACCGAATACGGTGCATTTGTTGACCTGGGCGGCGTTGACGGCCTGCTGCACGTCACCGACATGGCATGGCGCCGTGTGAACCACCCGTCCGAGATCCTGACGATCGGCGAAACCATCAAGGTTCAGGTCATCAAGATCAACAAAGAGACCCACCGCATCAGCCTGGGCATGAAGCAGCTGCAGGAAGATCCATGGGATCTGGTTGCTGCCAAGTACCCGCTGGGCTCGGTCCATCAGGGTCGCGTCACCAACATCACCGACTACGGCGCGTTCGTCGAGCTGGAAGCCGGTGTCGAAGGTCTGGTGCACGTGTCCGA
Organism: Ruegeria sp. CDSB013; assembly: GCF_059611165.1. Lineage (NCBI taxonomy): Bacteria > Pseudomonadati > Pseudomonadota > Alphaproteobacteria > Rhodobacterales > Roseobacteraceae > Ruegeria > Ruegeria sp. CDSB013. The sequence continues at coordinate 76,466 of NZ_JBXWPA010000013.1, forward strand.
GATGTCCTGGACCAAGAAAAACGTCCACCCCGGCAAGATCGTTTCGACCAGCCAGGAAGTCGACGTCATGGTTCTGGAAATCGACGGCGCCAAGCGTCGTGTGTCTCTGGGCCTGAAGCAGACCATGCGCAACCCGTGGGAAGTGTTTGCAGAAACACACCCCGAGGGCACCGAGGTCGAAGGCGAAGTCAAGAACATCACCGAATTCGGTCTGTTCATTGGCCTCGAAGGCGACATCGACGGCATGGTTCACCTGTCCGACCTGTCGTGGGACGAACGTGGCGAAGACGCGATCCAGAACTACCGCAAAGGCGACATGGTTTCGGCCGTTGTCTCGGAAGTTGATGTTGAGAAAGAGCGTATCTCGCTGTCGATCAAAGCCCTGGGCGGTGACAAGTTCGCCGAAGCCGTGGGCGGCGTGAAGCGTGGCTCGATCATCACCGTTGGGGTCACCGCGATCGAAGATGGCGGCATCGAGGTGGAATACGAAGGCATGAAGTCCTTCATCCGCCGTTCCGACCTGTCGCGTGACCGTGCAGAGCAGCGCCCCGAGCGTTTCTCGGTCAGCGACAAGATCGACGTCCGCGTCACCAACGTCGACAGCAAGACACGTCGTCTGGGTCTGTCGATCAAGGCACGTGAGATCGCCGAAGAGAAAGAGGCCGTGGAACAGTACGGTTCTTCCGACTCGGGCGCATCGCTGGGCGACATCTTGGGTGCAGCGCTGAAATCCGGCGACTAAGCTCAGGCTGGATTTTCAGCCGAATTTACGGCCCCGTGCAGACGCGCGGGGCCGTTTTTGTTGCGAATCAATATGTTCCGAATTTTGGGCTTATTGCGGCTGTCGTTCACGCTTTAGGAGTGGATTTTGCCTCAACAAGCAAAAAATCGCGCGACTTTGCTGTAAAATGAATGCTTTGCACACAGAGTTTACGTTCCCCCGATCACGGTTTTTTCCTATACTGTCCAGAAGTATAGACATGGTTAACCGGTCGCCTGGGAGGGTAACACTCATGATCCGTTCAGAACTGATTCAGAAAATCGCCGACGAAAACCCACATCTCTATCAGCGTGATGTCGAGCGGATTGTGAATACCGTGTTCGAAGAAGTGACAGATGCCATGGCGCGTGGCGACCGTGTGGAACTGCGCGGCTTCGGTGCGTTCTCGGTCAAACAACGGGACGCGCGTGTTGGCCGCAATCCTCGTACGGGTGAGACCGTGCAGGTCGAAGAAAAATGTGTTCCATTCTTTAAAACTGGCAAGTTGCTAAGGGACCGATTGAACGGTAAAGCCTGACACCATGATGCGTTACCTTCGATATGCTTTCCTGGCGATCCTCGGGATCGTTCTTGTGTCGATCTCGCTGGCCAATCGCCAGATGGTCGAGTTGAAACTGATGCCGGATGCCTTGGCCGAACTGCTGGGTTTAAACCTCGCGACGACCCTGCCTTTGTTCCTTGTGGTGCTGGGCGGCGTTGTAGCCGGGTTGATCATCGGGTTCCTGTGGGAATGGCTGCGCGAGCACAAACACCGCCGCGACGCCTCGACCAAGACCGGAGAGGTGCGCAAGCTTGAGCGCGAGGTCAAAAAGCTCAAGAAAAAGCAGAATGAGGGCAAGGACGACGTTCTGGCTCTGCTGGACGAAGCCAGCTAAGGCACCTTTATATGACCGATGTAGCTGTAAAAATCTGCGGGCTAACCGCACCCGATCACGTGCGCGCTGCGGCTGATGCCGGTGCACGCTACGTCGGCTTTGTCTTTTTCTCAAAATCGCCACGGCATCTGGACCTTGATGCCGCGGCAGGGCTGTCGCAGCTTGTTCCTGCAGGCGTGGCCAAGGTCGCGCTGACCGTGAATGCGACGGACGAAGAACTGGACCGTATCGTCGCACGCGTGCCCTTGGACATGTTGCAATTGCATGGAAAGGAAACACCCCAGCGGGTTTCAGAAGTACGCGACAGGTTTGGCCTGCCGGTAATGAAGGCAATCGGCATCGCCGAGGCTGAGGATCTGAGCGCGATTGATCTGTATTCTGAAGTGGCTGATCAATTGCTGATCGACGCGAAGCCGCCGCGCACCTCCGAACTGCCGGGCGGCAACGGGCTTGCCTTTGACTGGAGATTGCTCGCAGGCCGGAAATACTGGCGAAAGCCGTGGATGCTGGCCGGCGGACTGACGCCGGACAACGTCGCCGAGGCGATCCGTATGACCGGCGCAAAACAGGTTGATGTGTCTTCCGGCGTCGAAAGTTCGCCCGGAGTTAAAGACTCCATTAAGATTTCTGAATTCGTTTCCGCCGCCCATTGATCTGCTTGCTGACCTCCCCCGTATATAACGTCGGGGAGGAACAAAGATGCTTGCGGCGATTGGCGGGGTTACCCTGAACCATTGGTACAACGCGCCAGAGTTCTTTTGGCGTGCGGGACAGGCATTGAAGCAGGCGCGCGGAGACCCATTATGCGAGTATGCGCAGATGTTCCCTCACGGTGGGCTCTACTTTTCACTCAGTGTTTGGCAAGACGCCGAGGCCATGCTGACATTTGCCCATTCGGGACCACACAGGCGCGTTCTTGCGGTGTCAGACCGGTTGTCCATCACGCACGAGTTCCACCATTTCTCATGCATCGCGGTGCCGACCGAAGAGCAGGCCCTGCGGATCTGGAAGCATCGATACAGGCCCACAAAATGATGCGTTTTGCCATGGCAAAACCTGTCAGCACCTCCTATGAACAACGGGTACGACGAGGGAGACACCCATGGCCAACGATCTATTCAATTCCTTCATGTCCGGTCCCGACGAACAGGGCCGCTTTGGCATCTTCGGCGGACGGTTTGTCAGCGAAACGCTGATGCCGCTGATTCTGTCGCTGGAAGAGGAATATGAGAAGGCCAAGGATGATCCGACTTTCTGGGCTGAAATGGACGATCTGTGGGCGAACTACGTGGGTCGCCCCTCGCCGCTGTACTACGCGGAACGCCTGACTGAGCACCTGGGCGGCGCGAAGATCTATCTCAAGCGCGATGAGCTGAACCACACCGGCGCACACAAGATCAACAATGTTCTGGGCCAGATCATTCTGGCGCGGCGCATGGGTAAAACCCGAATTATTGCGGAAACCGGGGCAGGGCAACACGGCGTGGCCACCGCCACCGTCTGCGCCAAGTTTGGCCTTAAGTGTGTGGTCTACATGGGCGCGCATGACGTACAGCGTCAAGCGCCCAACGTGTTCCGTATGCGTTTGCTGGGTGCCGAAGTGATTCCGGTGACGAGCGGCAGAGGCACGCTGAAAGACGCGATGAACGACGCGCTACGTGACTGGGTGACCAATGTGCGCGACACGTTCTACTGCATCGGCACTGTGGCGGGCCCGCACCCGTATCCGGCGATGGTGCGTGACTTCCAGTCGATCATCGGCAAGGAAGCTAAGGAGCAGATGCAAAAGGCCGAAGGCCGATTGCCCGATACGCTTATCGCCGCCATCGGCGGTGGGTCGAATGCGATGGGTCTGTTCTACCCGTTCCTTGACGACAAGAGCGTCAACATCATCGGTGTTGAGGCGGGCGGCAAAGGTGTGAACGAAAAGATGGAGCATTGCGCTTCGCTGACCGGCGGTCGCCCTGGTGTGCTGCACGGTAATCGCACGTACCTGCTGCAGGATGATGACGGCCAGATCCTTGAAGGCTATTCGATCTCGGCCGGTCTGGATTACCCCGGCATCGGGCCTGAGCATTCCTGGCTGAATGACATCGGTCGCGCGAACTATGTCTCGATCACCGACAAAGAGGCGCTGGAAGCGTTCCAGCTGTGCTGTGCAACCGAAGGCATTATCCCCGCGTTGGAACCCAGCCACGCGCTGGCACATGTTATGAAGATCGCGCCAGAGCTGCCCAAGGATCACCTGATCTGCATGAACATGTGCGGGCGCGGCGATAAGGACGTTCAGACTGTGGCCAAATACCTGAACTTCGACATGTCCGATACCGAAGGACGTACGGCTGGCTAACTATCGCCCGGGGCTTTGAGTCCCGGGTGTTTCATGCCACGCTGGTGGGCATGCAGGACGCGTCCAGTTCAGATAGACTCGATCAAAAATACGATGCCGCGGCACCCGGCTGGGCGGATAAAATGCGTTTGCTGGGCTATTTCGACGCCTATCTGGGATTTCTGTCGACTGGTTCAGCAGATGATTTAGGCCGGAACGGGCTGGATGTCGGGTGCGGGACCGGCGCTTTTGCCGAGGCACGTGCAGTCATTCAACCCAAAGGTAGGGTCACTCTACTCGAGCCATCCGGGAAAATGCTGAAACAGGCCGAGGGTGCATTGGCCCAAAGGGGCGTTACGACCCAGACTGCCCGATCACGGTTGGAGAAATTTCACCCAGCCGAGCCATTTGATTGCATTCTCGCCGCCCATGTCCTTGAACATTGCAGCGACCCCACCGATGCCCTACACCACATGCGCAGGCAGGCCACGCCAGCGGCAAAGCTATGGCTGGTCGTTAGCAAACCGCACTGGTGCAACGCGATTATCTGGCTTCAATGGCGTCACCGGTCCTACAGGCCGCAACAGGTGGCCAAGATGCTAAAGGATGCGGGGTGGCTGCTGGAGGCGGAGCACAGTTTTCCAACTGGTCCGCCCTCGCGCACATCGCGTGGCTATCTGGCGCGCGCCGTGTAAACATCAATCCGGTGTTGGCGACATGGATTGATCAGTTCTGATGCAAAACCGTTTCGAACCCCTCGAACTGAGGTGGGCCCACAAGAGCCGACTGCGTCTTGCCGTTGCCAGCGTTTTTGTGCGCATCCCGGAATTGTTGGGACTTGGTCCAGGCTTCGAAATCGCTGCGACTGTCCCAGATCACATGGCTGGAATACAGCCGATATCCGTCGCCTTCGGGGCCTTTCAGAAGGCGAAACTCCTGAAACCCTTGCAGTTCTTTCAAGCGGCTTTCGCGGTCTTTCCAAACGGATTCGAAATCGGCTTCGCTGCCCAAACGGACTTTGAAGCGGTTTATGGCGATAAAGCTCATAGCCTACCTCGTTTTTAACGGTTTTGCGCTTGCTAAACAAAGTGTCGGCTGGCGGGTTTCTTTGATGTGTTTTTGTCCCCGAGGTCAATCGGGTTTCGCGGCGTATTCGCGTAAGATTCCAATAGGGACGATGTCCAGCGCCCGCTGATGCGTGGCCTCAAGGTCGGCCTGGGGCGCGCAGCCCTCGTCATGGGCCTGCAGGAAACGCCCGGCACAAAGGCACCATTTGTCACCGGGTTTGAGACCGGGAAAGTCGAATTCAGGGCGCGGTGTGCTCAGGTCATTGCCGACATATTTGGAATAGGCCAAAAACTCGGCCGTCATGACCGCGCAGACCGTGTGACTGCCCTGATCTTCGGCGCAGGTGTTACAGGCCCCGTCCCGAAAAAACCCGGTCTGTGGATCGCGGGAGCAGGGGGCAAGGACGCCCCCCAGAACGTTTATGCTGTCCAGTTTTTGCATGAGCACACCTTACAGGCTTTGAGCGATCGTGCGGAACATTTCTATGTTCGCCTCGTTGACACCATCGTCGCGGAAATTGCGATCAGCCCCGGTTGCGACGATAACAACACCGCGCGGTTGGTCGAAATAGATGTACTGGCCATATACGCCACGGGCCAGAAACTCACCTTCATGCGCGCCAAGGGGGATCCACCACTGATAGCCATAGCCGATCTCTCCGGCCTTGGTGGGGGCGCTTGGAAAAACGGATTCCGCAATCCAATCGGCGGGTACAATCTGCTGACCGTTATGCTCGCCGTTTTGCAGGATCATCTGTCCAAACCGGGCAAAGTCGCGAGTGGTGAAGTTCAACCCGCCCAGGACGAAAGCCACGCCGGCACCATCGGTGACATAGTAACCGTCGCGTTCAAGGCCCAGAGGTTCAATGATCTTTTCGGTCAGCAAATCAGCCACAGATCGGTCCGTCGCACCGCGAACAATCATGCCGATAACGTGGGTGTCGATCGAGACATATTGCCATGTCTCGCCGGGCTCGACGAACGTTTCGTTCAGCGAGGCGGCAAAGTCATCCAGCTCTCCACCCAGGGCGACGACGCGACCCATTCGGTTGATGTCGGAGTTGTAGTCCAGATAGTCCTCGTCGAAGGTCACACCGCTGGCCATGTTCAGAACATTGCGGATCGTTGCGCCGTCATAAGCGGTGCCCTGCAGTTTCGGGGCGTATTTGACCACCGGATCGTCCAGCGAGTCGATGGCGCCTTCGGCCATCAGGATGCCGAACAGGGCGGACAGATAGCTTTTGGCGACCGACCAGGATATCCGGCGATCCTCGGGGGCGGTCCCCAAATAGTATTCTTCGAACCTGATCTGCCCGTCCTGCATCACCAGCAAAGAGGTTACGGCCCGGTCTTCGACCCATTTGTCCGTGCCCTCGGGCAGGTCAAAACCGGGGCCGTAGGGCAGTTCGAATGTCGCACCTTCCCCCCTTGGCAGGTCGACAGTCAGGAAGGCGTCATCCATGTGAGAGAAGTTGTAAATGATCTTTTCTTCGGAAAACAAAGAGTTCACTGCCATCAGGCGCTGAATCTCTTCGCGTTTCCAAACGCCAACGACCACCGCTGCCAGCACCAACATCAAAACGATGCGCAGCACCCATTTCATCAGGGTTCGCATATGTTACCTCCCGCTTTTGGTGTGCATTGGAGCGCGGACTGGCGCAGTTCGCAATTGAGACGTAGCGGCACCATCGTTGGCCTTACTTGAACTTGTCCATCAGTTTTTGCATGGCGGACCTGGTGTCCGCCTCGGGTTCAGGCGTAGCTGCAGCGACCGATTTCGAGGAGGCCGCAGCGGTTTTTGATGACCGTGGCGGTGCGGTGCGCAATGCGACCGCGTTCATGAATCTGCCACCATCGCCATCTGCCAAATGACCGGCACCGTCGGAAACCCCCCGCAAGACGTCTTCCAGCCAATCCGAATCTGCCTTGGCAAAGTCACTCAGGACATAAGGCGAGACCAGTTCTTTGCGGCCCGGATGCCCAATGCCCAGACGAACTCGATCATAGGCCGGGCTGATATGGTCATGGATCGACCGCAGACCGTTATGCCCGGCGTGACCTCCACCTGCTTTCGCACGCACCTTACCGGGCGCAAGATCCAGCTCGTCGTGAAAAACGGTCACATCTGTCGAGTCCAGCTTATAGAAGCGCATGGCCTCACCCACGGATTGACCCGAGCGGTTCATGAAGGTTTGTGGCTTGATCAGCAGCACCTTTTCCGAGCCCAACCGCCCCTCGGCGATTTCTGCCTGGAACTTTGATTTCCACGGGCCGAAACCGTGATCGTCGGCAATCCTGTCCAGTGCCATGAACCCGATATTGTGCCGGTTCCGGGCGTATTTCTGCCCCGGATTTCCCAGTCCGACAAAAAGTTTCATGACTCTGCTCTGCGCCTCCTAGTAGGACTTGCCCCTCATGCCCCGAAATGGATCGAAAATCCAGTGATGGCAAGGTGCAAAAGACGAGCTTCAGCCTTTGGGCGTGTACCAGATCGGAGAGGTATAGGCGCGTTCGGTTGTGGTCATCGGCACGTCGGCATCCATCTGGACGTTGAACCTTTTGGCCTCATAGGCCGTCCAGCGCGGCGTCGGGATTTCGATGACGCGGACATAGTAGAAGGCCCGCTGCGACGGGTCGAAATCCGGGTCCTGCCAATAGGTGATCAATTCCGGTGCACCAATTGTGTTGGTCCAAGTCGCGTTTCCCACATCGACCGTGTTCCCGACCAAAGGCAATTTTCCGTCTGCGTCGGGCACACGATCTCCGCCCCATGCCACGTCATAGACCTTTTCTCCGCGCGTCCCGTCTGCGTTCAGCCACCCTTTGATGACCTGTACACGGTCGAGATTGCCGCTATAGGGGTCTTTCAGCGCTGCGATCAGGAAATTCGGTGCACCGTCGCCGGTTCTGGCGGGTAGATCCGAACCCATCGGTACGCCCTTAGCGTAGCCAAGATCGGCAGGCAGGCGAGACAGAGCATCTTCTTCTGCAAAATCCCAGCCGCCGAAGAACCGCACCAGCATACGCGAACCGGTGGTGCCGTAGACTTCGCGCCGCTCGAGCGCGTCAAAGATCGCCTCGCGGGTATTCTCCATGGCCCAAACAGCAGCATATCCACCCGAGGCCTGTTTCCAGCCATAGATTGAGAACTCGGGGTCGGGGGCTTCGATAACCAAATGTTCCCAGCGGTTTGGCTCCGGTTCCACGCCGGAATGCTTGCCAAAGAAGTTCTCCTCTTCCACGGCTGCCATGCCAGTATGCGCGTCAGTCGAACCAATCTGACCGACCTTGTAGGGGTTGATGCCCAGTTGTTCTTCCAGCATCAGACCGGTTTTGTAAGCCTCGCGGGAATACTCGTATTGCAACATGTCCTGAGTTTTGGCTTCGGTCCCGTTCAGGTTTGACGCGTCCCACGTGTCAAAATCCGCGAATTCGTCATCGGGCTGAGAAACGGATGCGCTTCACTGTCACCTTTGATCTGCGTAGTTTCGATGACCGGTTCGAACCGTGCACGCAGGCGCGCGTTTTCTTCCGATAAGGGCGTCCCGTCAAAGTTCGAAACTGAAAACAAGCGACCATTGGACAGGTTGCCATTATGGGGAATTGCAAGCACGTCACCGCCTGTCCGATCCTCATAGTCGGCCAGGTGTGCCCATAGGTCTTCAGGGTTCTTACTGTCGAATTGCGAGAACGGAAGTACCTGATTGGCGTTGGCCGCAGCATCCCGGAAGATCACGTTGCGGTGGATGTTGTCTCCGCCCTCAGACGTCCACTCGTAACCGATTAGAGCGGTAAAGACGCCGGGCTCGTTGTACTGGTCCGCAAGGGCCGTATAGTTCTGCCAAGCGTCCTTGATGGCTTTGGGATTGTCGATCGGGGGCTCATTCCCGGACAACGACGCCACGATTTCCATAGCGGTGGCAAAGACAATGTCGTTGTCGTTGCTGGTAAGCGCGTTGTACCAGGCTTTGCCTTGCGGGGTCGACAGAACATTCTGATCCCCGCCAAGTAACTGGGGCATTAGCCCATACATTTCGGCATGGTCCGAGACTACAAGCCAATCCAGTGGTTGGGAAAGCTTTGCCTGCAATCCATGCGTCGTAGTGACTTCGTGGCCTCGCGCGAACCGAAACGCGTCCTCTTGGCTAAGACGGGTCATGGTTCCGGCGTCAACGGACACCTGGGTATGAAGATGTGTGTCACCCCAAAGCGGTCGGGTCGGAAAGTTTCTACCGGCATATGGCGAGAAATGATCAGACGTGAAACGTTCAGCAACGTCATCCTTACTGGGCAGAGTGTCCTGCACTTGCGCAGTGACCGAAGATCCGAAACCGACGCTGACGGCCATTGAAATTAGGGCTGGTAGAAAATTTGATTGGGGTCTCATGATCGCGTGCTACGCTGAACTATTCGATGAGCTGGTGGCATTCCAATTGGGCCACTGGCAGCGAACTTAGCACAGTCTGCGATCAAATGCGAAAATGTGCATTTGAAAAAAACGGGGCTCCGATGGAACCCCGTTTCATTTCCAGTACAGTTAAGCCTGAACTTACTCTTCGGCTTCCTGACCGACGACTTCAACTTCGTCTGCGGCCACTTCACCTTCTTCACCCTCTTCGTCGTCGCTTGTCGACAAACCAGTCGGTGCCGAGATGTTCGCGATCACGAAGTCACGGTCGATTGTCGGCTTGGTGCCTTCGGGCAGGTCGACCGACGAAATGGTGGCAACGTCGTTGATGTTCATGCCGGTCACGTCAACAGTGATCTTCTCAGGAATATCACCAGCGGTGCACAGCAGTTCGACTTCCGGACGGACAACCGTCAAAACGCCGCCCTTTTTGATGCCGGGTGCTTCTTCCTCGTTGATGAACTCAACCGGGATGAACAGCGCGATCTTAGTGGTCCGACGCAGGCGCATCAGATCCAGGTGGGTCGGAAGGTCTTTGACGACGTCACGCTGAACGTCGCGGCAGATGACGCGAACGTCTTCCTGGCCTTCAACTTTCAGGTTCCACAGGGTCGACTTGAACCGGCCAGCTTTCAGGCGCTTGAACAGTTCGTTGAACGGGATCTGAATCGGCAGCGGTTCTTTGTCGCCACCAAATACAATGCCCGGAACCATGCCGTCGCGGCGTGCCTGACGAGCGGCGCCCTTGCCTGTCCCCGTCCGTTCCAGAGCTACGAGATCAGGAATCTCTCCAGCCATGATAATTCTCCAATGTTAGGGCGGGCATCCTCCAAGGCTGTATGCCCGCGTGAAGCCGCGTCCTTAGCTTGAATTGTCAGGTTTGAAAAGGGGTTTTTAGCGGTCTTCATACTTTGCGAGGCTCTGCCTCGCGCTCCGGGATATTTGGGGCCAGATGAAGATCGGATCCCCTGCTTCATCTGGCAGAAAATATCCCGGGGGAATCGCAGCTTGCTGCGGTGGGGGCAGAGCCCCCTTTAACAAGGTTTGCTGGAAGGTCTTGCGAGATCAGGCTTGCCATCGGCCGCCGAAATCCTCGGGGATCAGCAGGTTGTGACGACCCAGACTGCTCACATCCCGCTCGCCGCACAGGGCCATCGTGGTGTCCAGCTCTTTGTGGATAATGTCCAGCGCAGTCGTGACACCTTGTTGGCCCATCGCACCCAGCCCATAGACAAAAGCGCGACCGATGTAAGTGCCCTTGGCCCCAAGTGCCAGCGCTTTGAGAACGTCCTGCCCGGACCGGATGCCGCTGTCCAGATGGACTTCGACGTCACCACCAACTGCGTCCATGATTTCAGGCAAAACACGGATCGAACTGAGCGCTCCATCCAACTGTCGCCCGCCGTGGTTTGAAACAACGATGGCATCTGCGCCCAGTTTAGCTGCCATCCTGGCGTCCTCGGCATCCAGAATGCCCTTCAGGATCACCTTGCCGCCCCACTGTTCCATCAGCTTTTCGACCTTCTTCCAGTCGAGGCTGGGGTCGAATTGTTCTGCCGTCCACGCGCCCAACGATGAGGCGTCAGAGACGCCCTCGGCATGGCCAACGATATTGCCAAATTCGCGCCGATGTGCACCCAGCATTTCGATCCCCCAAGCCCATTTGGTCATGAGGTTTGCAATTGTCTTGGCGGTCAGTTTCGGCGGCGCGGACAAGCCATTTTTCAAATCCTTGTGGCGCTGCCCCAGAATTTGCAGGTCCAAGGTGATGACCAATGCCGAACATTTGGCATCCTTGGCGCGCTGGATCAGGCGACCGACGTAATCCTGATCCTTCATTGCATAAAGCTGAAACCAAAAGGGTTTGCTTGTATGCCCTGCGACATCCTCGATCGAGTTGATCGACATGGTTGACAGGGTGAAGGGCACGCCGAATTCCTCGGCAGCCTTTGCGGCCTTCATCTCACCGTCCGCGTGCTGCATGCCTGTCAGGCCAACGGGGGCCAGAGCCACCGGCATCGCAACATCCTGTCCGATCATCTGCGATGCGGTCGAGCGCCTGTCCATGTCCACGGCGACCCGCTGGCGCAGCCTGATATCTTCGAAATCCGAGCTGTTCTCGCGGAAGGTTTGTTCGGTCCAGCTGCCGCTTTCGGCGTAGTCGAAAAACATGCGTGGCACGCGCCGTTCGTAGATGCGTTTCAGGTCTTCGATATTGGTAATAACGGGCATATTTTTCGGCCTTCGCAGGATTGGTTCTTTTTGTTTACCAACCATTTGAGGCCCTCGCAACGCCGAGACTTTGCGATGCGACGCCATGTATTACGGGCAAGAAAAAAACGCGGCCGGACAGGGCCGACCGCGTTGAAAATTGATCAGGTCTCGATCAGGCTGAGTGTGCGCCGTCAGCCAGAGATTTCACGAAATCCAATACTTCGCCGGTGGGCTTGCCCGCAGCGATCTGGCTGACGATAGCAGAGCCGACCACTGCACCATCAGCAACAGTTGCGATTGCCTGTGATTTTTCAGGTGTATTGATTCCGAACCCGACGATCACTGGTAAATCGGTTGCGGATTTGATGCGGGCGACCTCGGGGCCAACATTTGTAGCTTGGGCTTCGGCCGCACCGGTAATGCCGGTGATTGACACGTAATACACAAAACCCGATGTGTTCTGCAGAACGCGCGGCAGGCGTTTGTCATCGGTTGTTGGCGTGGCCAGACGGATAAAGTTCAGACCTGCAGCTTGTGCGGGCAGGCATAGCTCTTCATCTTCTTCTGGTGGCAGGTCGACGACGATCAGACCGTCAATGCCGACCTCTTTGGCATCTGCAAGGAACTTATCGACGCCGCGGTTATAGATCGGGTTGTAGTAGCCCATCAGCACAATCGGAGTGGTATCGTCGGTCTCGCGGAAGGCGCGGGCCAGATCCAAGGTTCGCTGCAAGGTCATTCCACCGTCCAGTGCGCGTTGACCGGCGGCTTGGATCGTCGGGCCGTCTGCCATTGGATCGGTAAAGGGCAGGCCCAGTTCGATGACATCGACACCTGCGCCGGGCAGGCCCTTTACGATCTCAAGCGAAGTCTCAAAATCTGGGTCTCCGGCCATGATGTAGGCGACGAACGCCTTCTTTCCCTGTTCTTTCAGAGAGGCGAACTTGGCGTCGATACGGGTCATAAGCTGTCCTTGCAATCAGGTTCAGACCTGATGTGCAGAAACTTTGAAAAGAAATCAATCCCGGTTCGCTGCGAAGCCCCTAGAACGCAAGGTGGTATCGCAGCAGCACAGAATTGACGCCCGGGTTTTCCTGTTGCGTGCTTGCATTCGATTTATGCGTAATCGCAAGAGAGACTTTGTTGCCGCTGTTCAGCGTATAACCGACGCCCAACAGGCTGCGGATCTGGAAACTGCCGCCGAGGTCGTTCAGTTCCTCTGATTCAGAGAAATAGCCGGGCATGACGCTGCCCTCTACGAACCAGCGTTCCGCGAAGCTATATGTACCGATAAGGCCAGCGCCCACATGGACGTCACCGGCTTCGTCCACGGTCAGCGCACCGCCCCATGTCGCGGACAGGCGCGTTGCCTCGTAGAAAGGGCGATGATGGTATTCGACCGAAAAGGCGGCCTGGTCTTTTGCGTCACTTTCGGAAAAATCTGCATATCCGGCACCGAAGACAACTGATTGTGCGTGTGCGGAGGTCGTGGCGAAAAGAACCCCAAGGGCAAGAACGAAAGATCTCATGTCAGCATTCACTATTCAATTTTTCTAGATTGCTAATTGGTGATTCTAGTGCTCTCGTTTCAATGTGCGCAAGCGCACAAAGCCGTGACAATCAATTGTGTTGTCAAAACGCTCTTGCGTACCTAATGCGCCCGCTGGCTTGCGCATTGTGCCCGACCTGCATAGAAGCTGCGCTCGAATGCTATGCAGGAGGCCGTCATGGGCTTTAAAATGGGAATCGTGGGTCTGCCGAATGTGGGTAAGTCGACCCTCTTCAATGCGCTGACCAAAACCGCAGCTGCGCAGGCGGCGAATTTCCCGTTCTGCACGATCGAACCCAATGTGGGCGATGTGGCCGTCCCCGACGACCGGCTGGACAAGCTGGCCACTATCGCAAGCTCCAAGCAAATCATTCCGACGCGCATGACCTTTGTGGATATTGCGGGTCTGGTGAAGGGTGCCTCGAAAGGTGAAGGGCTGGGCAACCAGTTTCTGGCGAACATCCGTGAAACCGACGCCATTGCCCACGTGCTGCGCTGTTTCGAAGATGGCGATGTGACCCACGTGGACGGCCGCGTTGATCCTGTGGCCGATGCCGACACCATCGAGACCGAACTGATGCTGGCCGATCTGGAGAGCATCGAAAAGCGCCGCGCCAATCTGGTGCGCAAGCTGAAAGGCAATGACAAAGAGGCGCAGCAGCAGGAACGCTTGCTGGCCGAGGCGCAAGCGATGCTGGAAAACGGCAAACCCGCGCGTCTGGTCGAAGTTTCCGACGAAGACGCCAAAGCATGGACGATGCTGCAGCTGCTGACCACAAAACCGGTTCTCTATGTTTGCAACGTGTCCGAAGAAGAAGCGGCCGACGGCAATGAATACTCCGCCAAAGTGGCTAAAATGGCCGCTGCTCAAGGCAATTCACACGTCATCATCAGTGCCAAGATCGAAGAAGAGATCAGCCTTCTGGAAGAAGACGAGGCACAGATGTTCCTGGAAGAAATGGGTCTGGAAGAGCCCGGCCTCGACCGTCTGATCCGTGCCGGCTATGACCTGCTCAAGCTGGAAACCTATTTCACCGTTGGCCCGAAAGAGGCCCGCGCCTGGACCATTCGCACGGGCACCGCCGCGCCGCAGGCCGCTGGTGTGATCCATGGGGATTTCGAAAAAGGTTTCATTCGCGCTGAGACGATCGCCTATGACGACTATATCGCTGCCAATGGTGAACAAGGCGCAAAGGAAGCAGGCAAGATGCGGGCCGAGGGTAAGGGCTACATCGTCAAAGACGGCGATGTGATGCACTTTTTGTTCAATACCTGAGTGCCGATTGACCCTGCGTGAAGCGGACCATTCAGATGCGTCAAGCATCGCTGCGATCTCGATTGAAGTCTGGATTGGCACCTATCTCAAACGCGGGGTTAGCGGTTTTTTCGCGGATTACGCGCTGACCGAGTTCACGCCAGCGCGTATCGGTGCCCTGATCAGCGATCCGGAAGAGTTCATTCTGGTGTCGAATAATACACAGGGGATCGACGGGTTCATTCGCGTCTCTCCGGTCTGTGATGCCCCTGTCGTGGGGTGGTCGGGTATGGAAATTTCGACGTTCTATGTTCAGCCGCGTCATCACGGCAAAGGGATCGGCACGCGCCTGCTTGCGGCAGCGCTGACGCATTGCCGAGAGAAACGGGCCGATTCCGTCTGGTTGACCACCAATGCAGAAAACGATCCGGCCATCGCCTTCTATCTGGCCAATGGGTTTGTACAGATTGGCGAGACCCAGTTCCGGATTGCAGACCAGGGCTATCTCAACAATGTCTATGCCTTGTCTTTGACCTGAACGCATCGCTTTCCCCCAACGTAAAAGCCGCTAATCTGGGTTTCTGGCCTCACCTTGGGATACCGAAACATGATCGAAATCCGCGACCTGCAATTGCTTAGCGCCTTGGCCCGGCATCGCCATTTTGCCAAAGCGGCCGAGGAATGCGGAATTTCTCAGCCAGCGTTTTCCATGCGTATTCGGAATCTCGAGGACCGGCTGGGTGTCTCAATCGTGCGCCGCGCCAACAGGTTTCAGGGCCTGACTGAAGAAGGCGAGATGATCGTCCAGCGCGCGCGGCGCATTCTGGATGAGACAAAGGCGCTGGAACAGCAGGTTCTGGCCTCGAAGGGAGAGATTACCGGGACACTCAAACTGGGTGTAATCCCAACCGCGATTGCCTTTACCGGACGGCTGATCAAGCGGCTGCATCAGGCGCATCCGCGCGTTGTCACACGGATCGAAACCATGTCGGCCTCGTCCATTCAGCACCGGTTGGATGAGGGTAGTCTGGATGCGGGTATCACTTATGGCGACAGCATTGGCACCGACTTGCGGCAGGTTCAGCCGTTGTACGAAGAGACTTACGTGCTGTTGATACCGTCGCATATGACCGAAGAAACCGGGCCGATCCCGTGGACACAGGTCGCCGAGTTTCCACTCAGCCTGCTTGAGCCGCAGATGCAGAATCGTCGCATACTGGACCGCATCTTCGCTGAGCAGGGTCTCCACCCCCAAGTGGTCGCTGAAACCAGTGGCTTTACTGCCTCAATGGTCATGGCGCGTGAAGGGCTGGCAGCCACAGTTGTCCCCCGCGTTCTGGTGCGTGCGCTGGGTGATCTTAAGGGGACGCGTGTGCTGCCTCTGGTCGATCCTGTTGTAAGTAAACCGATTTGTCTGGCCACCTTAAGCCGAGACCCGGAATTGCCGACGGTCGGGGCTTTGCGCGCTGTTGTGACGTCTTTGCGGTGATAAGGTGTCGTTATCGTGCGATAGCGATAAGCGATTTGACGATATACTATTCTGATGAGACACGGAGCCTTAATCGGAGGGCATCATGGCACCATTAGATACCAAGCCATCAGGCGCACCCAAGGGCGTCTGGAAGTCAGGTAAAGGCAAAGGGCGGCATACGCCCAAAGGCCGTCAGTTCACGGATGAGGCGCAGGCCGAGATTGCGCGCCTACTGGGCGACCGCCCGCGTCGTCGCGATCTGTTGATCGAATTCCTGCATTTGATCCAGGATGAGCACGGCCATATCAGCGCCGACCATATCGCCGCGCTGGCGGTTGAGATGCGGATCGGTCAGGCCGAGATCTATGAGACCGCGACGTTTTATGCCCATTTCGACGTGGTGAAAGAAGGCGAGGTGCCGCCGCCTGCGTTGACGATCCGTGTCTGTGACTCTCTCTCCTGCGAAATGGCCGGTGCCCAGCAGTTGCAGAAGGCGCTGGAAGATGGCTTGGATGTATCCGAAGTGCGTGTGGTGCGCGCGCCTTGCATGGGGCGTTGCGATACGGCCCCGGTGCTTGAGATTGGTCACAACCACATCGATCATGCGACCCCTGAAAAGGTGCAGGCCGCAATTGCCGCCGGTGATACTCACGCCCATCTGCCCGATTACGAAACCTTTGGTGCCTATGCGGCAAACGGTGGCTACGCCAAGCTGAAAGAGCTGCGCGAGAGCGGCGACTGGGAGAAAGTACAAGAAGACGTTCTGTCCTCAGGCCTGCGCGGTCTGGGTGGTGCTGGCTTCCCGTCCGGCAAGAAATGGGGCTTTGTTCGCATGAACGAAGGCACCCGCTATCTGGCCGTGAACGGTGACGAGGGCGAACCCGGCACGTTCAAGGACCGTTACTATCTGGAGCGCACGCCGCATGTCTTCCTCGAGGGCATGCTGATCGCCGCTTGGGCGGTCGAGGCAGAGACCTGCTTTATCTACATGCGTGATGAATACCCGGCGGTGCTGGAAATCCTCGCCCGCGAGATCGCTGCGTTGGAAGAGGCCGGGATCGTTGAGCCGGGTTACATCGACCTGCGCCGGGGTGCTGGCGCTTACATCTGCGGTGAAGAATCCGCGATGATCGAGTCGATCGAGGGCAAGAAGGGCCTGCCGCGTCACCGTCCTCCGTTTGTGGCGCAGGTTGGGGTCTTTAATCGTCCGACATTGGTGCACAATGTCGAGACGCTGTATTGGGTTTCTAAAATCTGCCGCGAAGGTCCGCAGATTCTGAGTTCCGTAGAAAAGAATGGCCGTAAGGGTCTGCGCAGCTACTCAATCTCGGGTCGCGTAGCCAAGCCGGGTGTTTACCTGTTGCCGGCGGGTTCTACCATTCTCGATGTGATCGAGGCCGCCGGTGGTATGACTGAAGGCCACGTGTTCAAGGCATATCAACCGGGCGGGCCGTCTTCGGGTCTGCTGCCTGCATCCATCGATGACGTCCCGCTGGACTTTGACACGCTGCAGCCGCTGGGCACCTTCATCGGGTCCGCCGCCGTGGTGGTTCTCTCCGATCAGGACACCGCACGTGATGCGGCACTGAACATGCTGCGCTTCTTCGAGGATGAAAGCTGCGGCCAGTGCACGCCCTGCCGGGCAGGCTGCGAAAAGGCCGTGAAGCTGATGCAGGCCGACAAGTGGGATCAGGACCTGCTGGAAGACCTGTGCCAGGTCTTGGGCGATGCCTCGATCTGCGGTCTGGGGCAGGCGGCCCCGAACCCGATCCGCCTGGTCATGAAACATTTCGCTGACGAAATCTGAGGGAGACAGAGCCATGCTTGATGCAAGCCCAACCAAGACCGTCACCTTCAACCTGAACGGCGATGATGTCACCGTGCCCGAGGGCTGGACCATCTGGGAAGCCGCCAAGGGGCAGGGGTTCACCATTCCGCACTTATGTCACAAGCCTCAACCCGGCTATAAACCGGATGGCAACTGTCGCGCCTGTATGGTCGAGGTGGAGGGCGAGCGCACTCTGGTCGCCTCGTGCATCCGTCCGGCTGCGGACGGAATGGTGGTAATAACCGATAGCGAACGGGCCGAGAAATCGCGCGCCATGGTTATGGAATTGCTGGTCGCCGACCAACCCGAAGAGGCGCACGATAAATCCAGCCATTTCTGGGATATGGCCAAGCTGAACGATGTCAGCGACAGCCGTTTCCCGGCGAAAGAGGCCGACAAAATACCGTTGCTAGATGACAGCCACGTTGCGATGCGCGTCAATCTGGATGCGTGCATTAACTGCAACCTCTGCGTCCGTGCTTGTCGCGACGTGCAGGTGAATGACGTGATCGGCATGGCCGGTCGTGGACACACCGCGCAGGTGGTGTTTGACCAGAACGACCCGATGGGGGATTCGACCTGTGTGGCCTGTGGCGAATGTGTTCAGGCCTGCCCGACTGGTGCGCTGATGCCAGCCACTGTGTTGGACGAAAAGCAGCAGGGCGACAGCAAAGACTACGATTCCGAGACCGAAAGCGTCTGCCCGTTCTGCGGCGTCGGCTGTAAGGTCTCGCTGAAGGTCAAGGACGGCAAGGTCAAGTATGTCGAAGGCATTAACGGCCCGGCAAACGAAGGCCGCTTGTGTGTCAAAGGTCGCTTTGGCTTTGACTATATCCACCACCCACACCGCCTGACCAAACCTCTGATCCGGCGTGAGGATGCGCCTGAGAAGGGCCTGAACGTCGATCCGGGTAATCTGTCGACCCATTTCCGCGAGGCGACTTGGGAAGAGGCAATGGATCTGGCAGCCTCCAAACTGAAGGCGCTGCGTGATCAAGATCCGCGCAACGTCGCTGGCTTTGGTTCGGCCAAATGCACCAACGAAGAAGCCTATCTTTTCCAGAAGTTCATTCGTCAGGGCTTCAAGCACAACAACGTCGACCACTGCACCCGTCTGTGCCATGCCTCGTCCGTGGCGGCGCTGATCGAGAACGTGGGCTCAGGCGCGGTGACCGCCACCTTTAACGAGGTCGAGAACTCGGATGTGGTTATCATCATCGGCGCGAACCCGATTGAGAACCACCCCGTGGCAGCAACATACTTCAAGCAGTTCACCAAGCGCGGTGGCAAGCTGATCGTGATGGACCCGCGCGGCGTCGGTATGCGCAAGTTCGCGGACGAGATGCTGCAGTTCCGTCCGGGTGCTGATGTCTCGATGCTCAACGCGATCATGAACGTGATCGTCGAGGAAGAGCTGTACGACAGCCAGTACATCCACCGCTGGACCGAGAACTGGGAAGCCGAAAAAGAGCATCTGCGCGCCTTCACGCCCGAGGCAATGGCGCCCATTTGTGGCATTGAGCCAGAACAGCTGCGCCGTGTCGCGCGTACCTTCGCGCAGGCCAAGGCTGGTCTGATCTTCTGGGGTATGGGCGTCAGTCAGCACATTCACGGCACCGATAACTCGCGATGCCTGATCTCGCTGGCATTGATGACCGGCAATGTTGGAAAACCCGGCGCGGGTCTGCACCCGCTGCGTGGCCAGAACAACGTGCAGGGCGCGTCTGACGCGGGTCTGATCCCGATGTTCCTGCCGGATTATCAGTCGGTTATGGATGACGGCATTCGAGCCAAGTTCAACAACGTCTGGAACTCGGACGACTTCTCTAACGAGAAGGGCCTGACCGTGACCGAGATCATCGATCAGGCCTATGCGGGTAACATCAAGGGCATGTATATTCAGGGTGAAAACCCGGCTATGTCCGACCCTGATGTCGGTCACGCACGGGAAGCGTTGGCCAAGCTGGAACTGATGATTGTGCAGGATATCTTCCTGACCGAAACGGCCAACTATGCCGACATCATCCTGCCCGCCTCGGCGCTGTATGAAAAGAACGGCACCGTGTCGAACACCAACCGTCAGGTTCAGCGTGTGCGTCCGGCTGTGGCACCTCCGGGTGAGGCGCGTGAGGACTGGAAAATCACCGTTGAGCTGGCGCAGCGGATCGGTCTGAACTGGGATTACACGGATGTGTCTCAGGTCTTTGCCGAGATGAAGCTGACCATGGCGTCACTCGACAACATCACCTGGGAGCGGCTTGAGACCGAGACGATCACCTATCCGTCGCTCAGTGAAACCGATCCGGGACAGGCGATCGTGTTCGGTGATGGCTTCCCGCGGACAGACGGACGGGCCAAGTTCACCCCGGCCAGTGTCATTCCGCCGGATGAAGCGCCGGATGAGGAATACCCGATGATTGCAACAACCGGCCGTCAGCTGGAACACTGGCACACCGGGTCGATGACCCGCCGGTCCAACGTTCTGGATGCTGTGGAACCGGAAGCAAACTGTTCGATGAACCCGCGCCAGCTGAAACTGATGGGGATCGAGCCGGGCGAAATGATCCGTCTCACCACGCGGCGCGGCTCGATCGAAATCATGGTTCGAGCCGACCGGGCGATCGCCGAAGATATGGTGTTCATTCCGTTCGCCTATGTCGAGGCGGCAGCGAATATCCTAACCAACTCGGCCATCGATCCGTACGGCAAGATCCCCGAGTTCAAGTTCTCGGCCATTCGCGTCGAAAAGATCGAAGACGCCATCGCGGCGGAGTAAATCCGTCACATACAGTATTGGAAGGGCGGCCCATTGGGTCGCCTTTTTCTTTCCTTGACAGCAGCTTACCTGCGGCCAACCCTGTCACCGTTCTTGGTGGAGGAGATTTACATGGCACGCCGTTTCGTCGATTTATCCGTTCCGTTGGAAACCGGGATTGTGTCCGATCCGCCGATCATGCTGCCGGAAATCGAATATCTGGCCCATGACCAGACCGCCGAACAAGTCATGTCCTTCTTTCCGGGCCTGCAGAAAGATGATCTGCCCGGCGGCGAGGGCTGGGCCATCGAACGCCTTAAGATCGCCACGCACAATGGCACCCATCTGGACGCGCCCTACCATCATCACTCGACCATGAACAAAGGCGAGCGCGCGATCACCATTGACGAGGTGCCGCTGGAATGGTGCATGAACCCCGGCGTGAAACTGGATTTTCGCCATTTCGACGATGGTTATGTGGCGACCGCCGCCGATGTCGAAGCCGAGTTGAAACGGATTGGTCACGAATTGCAGCCGTTGGATATCGTCGTCGTGAATACCTCGGCCGGCACGCGTTATGGGCATCCGGACTATCTGGCCAAAGGATGCGGCATAGGGCGCGAGGCAACGCTGTATCTGACTAAACGCGGGGTGCGCGTGACAGGAACCGACGCCTGGAGCTGGGACGCACCGTTTCCCTTGACCGCTCAGGAGTATGCTGAGACGCAAGATGCATCGATTATTTGGGAAGGGCACCGGGCCTCGATGGAGGTTGGCTATTGTCACATGGAAAAACTGACGAACCTTGAAACCTTGCCGCCAACTGGGTTCGAGATTTCCTGTTTCCCCTTCAAGATAAAAGGGGCCTCAGCCGGATTTATCCGCGCGGTCGCAATCTTTGAGACCCAAGAAGGAGCACTTGATGCAACTGACGCCTGAAACGCTGGCCGGGCATGACGGACCTTATGATGCCCCGCTTGAATTCCGTTGGTTCAAGGCGCGCCCCGAGTGGATTGACTATAACGGTCACATGAACGTGGGCTACTACGGCGTCGCCTTCGACAATGCGCTGGAGCTGTTGATGGTAGATCACCTTGGGTTGGGTGAGGCGCAGGTCAATGCGATGGGGCAGGGGCCCTATATTTTGCAATCCCACATGAATTTCCTGCGCGAAATACTTGAGGGTGAGGCCTTTAGCATCCGGTTTCGGATGCTGGACGCAGATCACAAACGCGGCCACTATTTCGCACAGATGGTGTCTGAAAAAGACGGTACTATCTGCGCCACTCAGGAAGCGTTGTTCATGAATGTCAGCCATACGACCGGCCGGTCGGTTCCCTATCCGGACTGGGCCGTCGCGCGTCTTCAGAGCATGGTGAGGGATCATGCGGCGATCGACCCGGCCCCAGAGGTCGGACACCCGATCGGCATCCGCAGAAAGTGAACTGAGGCCTGCTTAGTAGTCGCGCGAAAAAAAGACCCCAACACCAGTCTCACCCCGTCCATCTACGGTGCCTTTCACAGTGAAACTGTCGGTAACGTCCAGGTTCAGGTTCACCTCGGTGTCGCCTTCTGTGTTGACGGTGAAATCGGTGTAGAGGTTGTCGCTCAGATACGCTCCGGCGCCGAGCCGGCCCGCGCCACCGTCGGACACGCCGATGTCCACGGTGTCGACGCCCGTTGACTCGCGCAGGCCTTTGGTCGCGTCGCCGCCAGCGCCGCTGAGTTGCGCCAGCGAGGCCGCCATCTGAGCGATTACGAACGGTGACAACTCTGAGAAGCGATTACCGAACAACAGCATTGCCAGCGCTTCCTCCGCCGGGCGCTCGGGGTCGGAAAAGACGTTGACCTCGGGCGAATCCAGTGGCCCGGCGATCTCGATCGTTGCGGTGCCGTCAGAGGTGCTGGTCGAGGACTCGAACTCGATATAGGGCGTCAGGTCCCCCTGCAACGTAACAATGCCTTTGGTCAGTGCCAGTCTGCGGCCAAGAATGTCAAAATTACCACGGATCAGCTCGATCTGACCGGATGGAATGACCGAGGTAGTGGTGCCGCCGATGTGGATTTTTCCTCCCAACTCTGCGTTGACACCACGCCCGCGGACAAACACGGCCTTGGGCGCCAAAAGACTGACGTCCAGCGCGATACGTGAAGCGCTTTTGCCTGCGCCTTCTTTTTCGACCAGACCAGCGCGCTCACGGGTGACATAGCCCGCCTGACTTTCGTTTACGTGCACGATGTCCGGAATGGGTGCCGCCCCCACGGCACCTGATGCAGCCGCGAGGTTGATATTGGTTTCGCCAAACGTGATCTGTCCAGCGATCGAGCTGTTACCCGCCAGCGCCCCGGTCATAGCAATTTGTCCGTTCAGCGTGGTTTCATAAAGCAACTGATCGGTCAGTACGAGGCTGTTAAGGGCAGTCGTGATATTGGCATTGAATGGTGGCGTAAGGTCTACTGGCCCACTGACGGCAAAATTGCCGCCTGCTCGTGGTCCGCCACTCAGGGAAATAGTGGCGCGGCTGTTTGCAAGTTGGACCGATCCGCTGATGCCTGTGATCGTTTGTCCCGCGCCGGGAATTGCCAGCGACGTACCGGAAGTGGTGATCGAACCGGACAGAGATTCCAGCGCGGGTTTACCCGACAATGTCAGGTCATAACGGGCGCTGCCTTCGATCTTGTTGGGCGTGATAAAGATGTTGGCGATGCCAAGATTGACGCCGCCGACTGCCTTCATGTCGGCTTCACCGGTGCTTTCGTCAAACGTTCCCGAGACGTTGCTTTTGATATCTGCGGGTCCGTCGGCCGTTGCGTCGATTGTCCAAACACCCTTGTTGCGCTTGGCGCTGCCATTGGCGGCTACGGTACCGGGAAATTCAGGCAAAAAACGCTCGATCCGGTTGAACTTGGCGTCAAAATCCAGATCCGCCGATCCATCGCTGTCCACCGTCCCGGCAAGTTTGGCGAACGAACTGTCGGGACCATTCAGGTTGACCGTGCCTTCTACGCCCGAAGATGTCGGGGCCACGTTTCCGTCCAGAGTCAGCGGACCAGACATTGTGTTCATCACCCGTGCCAGATCGTCCAGCTTGACCGAGAAATCCAAGCCACCCGACTGACGATCCAGCGTTCCCGATGCTGTGGCAGTTATGGCCGTTCCGTTCAGGCGGAATGTTTGGATGCTAAGGCCATCTTCTCCGTTCTGAGCATCAACCGACAGCGTCGTCTGACCCTGGATCAACTTGTCCACGGCGTCGATACCGGTTTGAATATCGTTCGCGTCTAGTTTGCCCTTCAGTTCGAATGCTCGGGTGGCCAATGTGCCATTGCCTTGCACGTTCGCAGCGACAGAACCCGCCAGGTCACGCCCGGCCAAACCGGAAAACAACGAAAGGTTTGGCACGCTCATCTGCGCTTGACCATCAGCCGACAGATCGCCGGAGGGATCGTCTATGGTCGCCTGAACCTGCGCGCTCAGGGCGCGACCGTTCACGGTTGCGTTGCGGATTTCGATACTGTCTGCGGTTCTGGCACCGTCCCATTCAATCTCGGTTCTGCCGGTAAGCAACGGGTCAATATCAGACATTCCTGTTTTGATGTTCTGACCAATCACACTGGCTGTACCATCAAACTCCAGCGTTTGTACCGTGCCTTTGCCGTTTACGGTCGCCTGCAGCGCACCGCCCAGATCGCGTTTTGCCAAGCCCGAGAAAACAGACAAATCTGACGCGTTGACCCGAGCCTGGCCGTCAATGGTCAGGTTGCCGTCCGGGGTTGTCACAACGCCGCTGGCTACGGCCTTGGCAGCCTCGCTGTCCAGATCAAACTCGCGGATGGTAATGCCGTCTGTGCCGCGGCTTGCGTCCAGTGTGATCGTGGTCTCTCCGGTGATCACCGGGTCGATATCGTCACGGCCAGTAGACAAGTCGCGGCCCTGGACGACGACTTTGCCGTCGAAGCTGCGTTCCAGCGGTGAACCTTTTCCGGTCACACTGGCCGACACCTGCCCGCCAAGATCCAGCTTGGCGAGGTCCGAAAAGCGCGACAAATCAGTCGCGTCCAGCTTGGCCGTCCCGTCGACCGTCAAGCCGCTGGTCAAACCGGCAATCAGCGCGTCCAGCGCCAGAGTGTAGTCAGAGCCCACAAGCTCAAACCCAGACAGTTTCAGGGACTGGTCGCTGCTGTAGTCGAACTGGCCATCAAGCGTGATGCGATCGCCCAAGGCCGTGGTCAGCGCGTCATCGGCCATATCTATCCCGCCGACCGCGATTTGTACGTCGCCATCGACAGTCAGAACCTCGCCCTGATCCAGGGTGCCTTGTGCGGTGATCCGGGCATCACCGAGCTTGGCCTGCGGAGACGCGAATTCGTTGGCCGTCAGGCTCAGATCCCAAAGGTTGCCGTTCTGGCGGTCAAACAGGGCCGAAATTTGTGCCGCCTTGAGCGATGTGTCGCCTCCTGCTACCGGCAGTACGACGGCTTCCCCATCTGTCGGGGTGATGCGCCCTTGCAGCGCGGCCAGTTGCAAAGTGCCGCCTTCAGCCAGTTGCAATTCACCTTTCAGATCCAGCGCCTGCGTGGTGAGTTCCAGATCCGAGATGTCCAGCGCGCCTTCGGGCTTGGTCTGGCCGTCCACATAAAGCCGTGATTTTGGGCCGAAGAACGGATCGACGTCCTCGCCCAGAAAGGGTGTCAGATCGCCATTCAGATCCGCGGTGAACGCAATACCGTCCGCTGCGCCGCCCTCGGCCGCCTGAAGCTGAACCTGTCCTGTGACGCGCATCTGGTTGTCGCTGCTCAGCCCGATATCCGCGGTAAAGTCCGACAGCGGACCCGCGCCCTTGGCCGTCAGGCCAATCGGTGGACTGTCAGGGATCTTCAGCGCGGTTGATATCAGACCGCCAGAGGCTTCGTTCACCTGTAAATCCAGATTGATCTCACTTGATGAGTTCTGGAAACCAGCCGCCAGCTTGATCTCATCCCCTGCGCGATCAAGTCGGATTACATCCAGATTGGTGTCCAGCGCCCCATCTGCCAGCGTCAGGTTGCCCGTGACGCTGAGGTCGGCGGCGACACCGATCAGCGGTTCACCAAGCGAGAGGTCATCCACCCGAATTTCACCGATTTCGATGGAAACCGGCAGTTCGGGCAGTTGAAACGGTTGCGTTTCCGCCGAAGCGGGCGGTTCTTCCTTGGTCGTTGTGCCCGGCGCACGGGCAATATCGATTTCCTGCGCGGTCAGAGAGTTGACCGAAAATCGGCCGCGGATCAGCGCCAGACGGTTCCAGTCAAGTTCGGCGTCCTTGATGGTCAGCCAAACACCTTCATCATCGGCAACTGTGATCTCTTCAATTGTCGCGCGGGCGCTCAGCGCGCCCTGCAGGCCCTTAACAGTCACGTTTTGGTCGTCGCCAGAGAGCGTATCCTGCAGGAAGTTCTCCAGCATGCTGCCGCCTTCCTCCTGCGCGGCAAGTGGTAGAGGGGCAGACAGCATCAGCCCCGAGATCAATAACGGATATGCGCGACGTCCAATCAAAATGCTTGTCCGATCCCGATGTAAAACTGCAGCCCGTCGCCCGTGTCACCTTGAACAGGTACAGCAAGGTCCAGCCGCAGTGGACCGAACCCGCCCAGATCATAGCGCACACCAAGACCGGCACCGGCGTGATATTCTGCACCGCTGCCAATGAATGAGGATGTGTCCACCGTACCGTAGTCATAAAACCCGACCAGCGATATGGCTTCGGTGACTTTGCCGCGCACCTCGGCGGAAAGACCTAGGAAGGATTTGCCACCTGCAATACCGGTGCCGACGGGGATGCCCAGGCTTTCGTAAGGTTGGCCGCGAACCGTTCCGGCACCGCCCGAGAAAAACAGGAAGTCTGGCGTTACACCGTCCGGCGACGGCCCGAGCACTGATCCCAGCTGTACGCGCCCAGCCAGAACCAGCCGTCCGCCGGTGCCGAGGCTGGTGTAGCCGCGCCCGTCAAAAAACATGCGTATGCCGCTTTCGGTTTCGGACAGACCAGCAAAGGGCGTGATCTGCGCGTCCAGAAAAAAGCCGCGCGTTGCGCTGACCTTACTGTCGCGCTCGTCCCATTCCGACCGCAATGGAAGGATGAAATAACGGAACCTGCGGTCATCGCCATAGGCGTCATCCGCGCTGGACCACTGAAACCCGGCTGAGGCCTCGGCATAAAGCCGATCAGAAAACGTGCGCCGGGCACCATAGGCCAGTGACGCAACGGTGACATTGTAATTTTCGGTATTTCGCCGTTCCAGCAGCGCGTTCCAGAATGTGTTGTCATCGGGGCCAAGCCTGTCGGGCTGATCCAGACGCAGGCCGATCCGGCCGTCGATATCCTCGGCACCGCCGATATTACGGACTGCTGCCTCGAACCGCAGGCGTTCGGCACGCCGAAACACGTTGCGATGCGTCCAGGTCGCGGTCAAGTCTACCCCGTCGCGCGACGCGATCTCGGCGCCAAAGGTCAGTCGGCGCTTGGGTAAATCTTCAAACGTCGCGTCGAAATCCAATGTGCCGTCCGGGTTCGGAGTGTCCCTCTCTTCAATCGAAACAACGTTGAAGGTCCCGGTCCGCCGCAACCGTGTGCCGACCTTCTGGATTTTCTCTGGCGAATATACTTCGCCTGCCGGAAACCCGGCGATCTTTTCTATTGACCGGTGGCGCACATCGGTGTCGCCCTTAATGATCATTTTGCCAAATCTCAGGCGCGGGCCGGGGGTAAGGTCGATCTCGGCATCCAGCTTGGCCTCGGCATGGCGGGCAATGACTTTCTGGCCTTCGACTTCGGCCTTGGCATGACCCGCATTGCGCCAACCCTGCACGCCAGCGGACGCAGCTTGTTGGATCGCGCCGGTGGTCGCGAGTTTGCCGACCGCAAACTCCTCGGGCAGAACTGTTTCGGGCGTGATCGGTTGTACGATGGCTTCGCCAAAGGTGAACTTGGGGCCGGTGTTGACCGTGATAACCGCGCTATTGATCTGCGCCGGTACGCTGAGCGAGCTGATCTCAGCTGCTTCTTTTCCGTCCAGTTTGATGCTTACGACTGGGCTGAAATACCCTTCGTCATAAAGAATCTGGACGAGAGTGCGATAATCCGAAAGCGCGGCCGACAAGATCTCAAGCGGCGTGTCCAGCCCGCGAGATTCGGCCGTCGTAACCGAGGAGGTTTCCTCCATCCGCTCGACAAGCTCTTTTGAAGCACCCGGAGCTGTTAAGGTGGTTTCCAGCGCGGCCAATGCGGTCGGCAGGGTCATTGCAATCGCGCCGAGAAGGCATCTCTTCAAAAAGGCGCGCGGCCTGCTCCCCGGCATCTGATAGCTCCAACTGCCCCAACTCGAAATCACATTTGCCGTTTTTTGCAAATCAACGGCTGATTACATTCATGTTAGAGCATCAGAGTCCTTGCAGGAAAAGACTAAATCCAGCGTCGCCTGAATTTTGCGACCTGTGTGATTGATCGGTCTCGGGATCAGGAACCTGCGTTGCGAAACCAGCGGATGATTGCTTCTCGGTCCTCGGGCTCCATGTAGGTGACGTTTGCGGGGGGCATCGCATGGCTGACCCCCTCCTGCAGATAGATTTGCTGGGCGTTGCGGGCAATGTCGCCTTCAGTTTCCAGCAATACGCCCTTTGGCGCCCACAAAATGCCCTCCCACACCGGTTCGCGTGCGTGGCACATTGAACAGCGACCCAGAACGATGTCATGGGCCTCTTCAAATCCATCGGCGGCGGCATATTTCTGTTCAAATGGTGTCAGCGGCTGTGCTTCGGCCTCCTCCAGAGGTTTGTACATAGGGGCGGTAGACAACCACATGATAGCGATGAACAACAGTGCTGTGACCAGCCACGTCCAGGTCGGATCGCCTGCCCGTGCGTGGCGTGTGTTGAAATAGTGCCGGATGGTCACGCCCATCAGGAAGACCAGCGCCGCGATGATCCAGTTGTATTCCGTCGCAAAGGCCAGCGGGTAATGGTTCGACAGCATCAGGAACACGACCGGCAAAGTCAGATAGTTGTTATGCGTCGACCGTAGCTTGGCGATTTTGCCGTATTTTGGATCAGGTGTGCGGCCGTTCTTCAGATCGTCGACCACGATGCGTTGGTTCGGCATGATGATGAAGAACACATTGGCTGTCATGATCGTAGCAGTGAATGCCCCCAGATGCAGCATCATGGCGCGACCGGTGAAAACCTGATTGTAACCCCAGCCCATAACAACCAGCAGCACGAACAGAAGCACCATCAGAAGGGTCGGACGTTCACCCAGACCTGATTTGCACAGGAAATCATAGATCAGCCAACCAACTGTTAGCGAGGCGGCCGAGATCAGGATGCCTTGCCACAACGCAAGATCGGCTTTCTGCGCGTCGATCAGATACAATTCTCCACCGACCCAGTACACGATCATCAGCAATCCGGCCCCGCTGAGCCAGGTCGCGTAGCTTTCCCATTTGAACCAAACCAGGTGTTCCGGCATCCGTTCGGGCGCAACTAGGTATTTCTGAATGTGGTAAAAGCCGCCGCCATGTACTTGCCATTCCTCGCCATCCGCCGGGCCGGGGATGTCGCGGTTCAGACCAAGGTCCAGTGCGATGAAATAAAATGAGGATCCGATCCAGGCAATGGCGGTAATAACGTGCAGCCAGCGCACGGCAAAAGCCATCCAGTCCCAGAACACGGCGAAGTCGTACATGAGAAA
This sequence comes from Ruegeria sp. CDSB013, assembly GCF_059611165.1. NCBI lineage: Bacteria > Pseudomonadati > Pseudomonadota > Alphaproteobacteria > Rhodobacterales > Roseobacteraceae > Ruegeria > Ruegeria sp. CDSB013. The sequence continues at coordinate 105,724 of NZ_JBXWPA010000013.1, forward strand.
GCTCTCCGATTGGTTGCCGTCACACTAGGCAAAGGGCACTTTCTTCGGTATTCCCTGATATTGTCAAACTGTATCAAAAAAAACGAAAAGATGTCCTATCTAGACAACATCCGCACCTTTGTCAGGGTTTACGACCTTGGCAGCATGTCCGCTGCAGGGCGAGACTTGCGAATCTCGCCAGCGGTGACGTCGGCGCGGATATCTCAGCTGGAAGATCATCTGGGCGTGCGCCTGTTTCAAAGAACGACGCGCAACCTCAGCCCGACAGAGCAGGGGCGGGCATTCTATCCCGGTGCCGTGGCTGTTCTGGATGCGGTGGACGATGCCGAAGCGCAGGTCGTCCACCTGACCGAAGCGCCGCGTGGATCGTTGTTTGTGGCTGCTCCACTAGGGGTCGGGCGCAGGGTTTTGGCGCCACACGTACCTGATTTCCTTGCGGAATATCCCGAGATCGACGTACGCTTGCGGTTGACGGACAGATCCGTTGACCTGACGACCGAAGGTTTGGACCTGGCCTTTTTCATCGGCCAGCCTGAAGATAGTACTCTGCGTATTCGAAAGATCGCCGACTGCCAGCGCGTGCTTTGTGCCGCTCCGGCCTATGTTGAACGCAGGGGCATGCCTGCAACGGGCACGGACCTCGTTTCCCAGCGCCATGAATGCCTGAACCTGAGGTTTCCCGGCGCGACCGAGTTTCAGTGGCAATTGGAAACGCCCGACGGTCCCAAGCGGTTCGCAGTCTCTGGCCGGTTCGAATGTGACGACGGTGATGTGCTGACCGACTGGGCGCTGTCGGGGCAAGGGATTGCTATGAAACCGGTTTTTGAAGTGGCCGAACACCTCAGTTCGGGGCGTCTGGTCCCCGTTGCGGTCGAAACGCCGCCGGTGTCTGTTCAAATGGCCTGCCTGTACACCCATCGCCGCCATCAGGACCCTAAGGCGCGTTTGTTCATGGATTTCATGATTGCGCGGATCGGCAAGGTCGTGCGTGGGTCGGAAACTGCTGACACATAAAGCTGCCGCTTAGCGGCAACCCCATCCCGCGGTTCAACTGCCCCGGTAGGTCGAATAGCCGTAAGGGGAAAGCAGCAGAGGCACGTGATAATGTGCGTCGGCATCAGACATGCCAAACCGGAGCGGCACCTGATCAAGAAACAGCGGGTCCTCAGCAGCTTGACCTGAGGCGCGCAGATAGTCTCCTGCGAAGAAAACCAGCTCGTAAGTGCCAGTTTTGAACGAGTCTTGTGGCAAGATTGGGCTGTCTGTGCGCCCGTCCGAATTGGTCTCCATCTCGGCGATTTTGCGATGGGAGTTCCCCGACACCCGATAGAGTGCGATTTTCAACCCTTCAGCCGGGCAGCCGCGTGCAGTGTCCAGAACATGGGTTGTCAGATAGCCAGCCACAGGTCTCTCCTTTGATTTGTCTTTTGCTTTGTCACAGTGTGGCGCAAAGTCCGAAACAGTGGAAATGCCGAAAGAACCGGAAACAGCGTTCGGATTGATTTGATAATCATCGGCGTGTTTCTGAGGTAAAGCTATTCAAAAGTTCAAGAATGGAAGATGCCATGCAGCCCCCTCGCTATCCTCGTGACATGATTGGCTACGGTGCCAACCCGCCAGACGCCCAATGGCCAGGCGGTGCAAAGCTGGCCGTTCAGATCGTGCTGAACTACGAAGAGGGCGGCGAGAACTGTGTTCTGCACGGCGATGCAGCGTCCGAGGCGTTTCTGTCCGAAATCGTGGGGGCCGCGCAATGGCCAGGCCAGCGCCATTGGAACATGGAGTCGATCTATGAGTACGGCGCGCGCGCCGGATTCTGGAGGTTGCACCGGTTGATGCAGGATCTGCCGATCACGGTCTACGGTGTCGCGACTGCTCTGGCCCGCTCGCCGGATCAGGTGGCCGCGATGAAGGCTGCGGGCTGGGAGATTGCCAGCCACGGCCTGAAATGGGTCGAACACAAAGACATGCCCGAAGACGAAGAGCGCGCACAGATTGCCGAGGCGATCCGCCTACATACCGAAGTCGTCGGGGAACGTCCGCGCGGTTGGTACACGGGGCGCTGTTCGGAAAACACCGCTCGTCTGGTGGCAGAAGAGGGTGGTTTTGCCTATGTGGCCGACACATATGCGGACGACTTGCCGTACTGGATGCAGACCGGTGGGCGGGATCAGTTGATCGTGCCCTATACACTGGATTGCAACGACATGCGCTTTGCCACGCCGCAAGGCTTCAACGCGGGTGACCAGTTCTATTCTTACCTCAAGGACAGCTTTGACGCGCTTTACGCCGAAGGCGAGGGCGGAGCGCCCAAGATGCTGTCGATTGGCTTGCACTGCCGCCTGATCGGACGACCGGGCCGGGTGATGGCGTTGAAACGGTTTCTGGAATACGCGCGCGGCTTTTCCGATGTCTGGTTTGCGACACGGTTGCAGATCGCCGAGCACTGGGCCGAACACCATCCGGCGGTGCCGCATCCGAAAACTGCCCAGATGAATCGCGATGCGTTCGTGGCGGCGTATGGTGGCATCTTCGAGCATTCCGCCTGGATTGCCGAACGGGCGTATGAGTTGGAATTGGGGCCGGCGCATGACACGGCCGGAGGGCTGCACAGTGCATTGACCCGCATGTTCCGCTCCGCCTCTGCGGACGAAAGGATGGGTGTCCTGATCGCGCACCCGGATCTGGCCGGAAAGCTGGCGCAGGCAAAGCGGCTGACGCAGGAAAGCACGTCCGAGCAGGCTTCGGCCGGGTTGGATGCTCTGACAGATGATGAGCGTGCGATGTTCACGGGCTTGAACAAGAAATACACCGAGAAATTCGGTTTTCCGTTTATCATCGCCGTGCGTGATCACGACAAAGCGTCCATCCTCCAGGCGTTTCAACGGCGGATCGATCAGGATAAAGACACCGAATTCGCAGAGGCTTGCCGTCAGGTCGAGCGGATCGCCGAATTCCGGTTGCGGGACATTTTACCCTCATGAGCGCGCAAGTCGGGACTGCGCCTTTGACGGCCAAGGCATTTGCCCCATTCGGTGATGTCATCGAAGTGACCGGTGATCCGGACAAGATCATCAATCAAGGGCAATGTGGTCGCTACCATGATCTGGCGCGACTGGATTTCACAGACGGGCGCGCCGGTATCAGCCTGTTCAACGCCAATCCGCGATCCTTGCCCTATCAACTGGATATGGTAGAGCGTCACCCCGAGGGTAGTCAGGCTTTCATCCCAATGACACATCAGCCTTTTCTGGTTGTCGTGGCCCCGGATGAGGGCGGGCGGCCCGGACATCCGCAGGCATTTGTGACCAAGCCCGGACAGGGTGTGAACTATTTTCGCGGCACTTGGCATGGGGTGCTGACCCCATTGTACGGACCCGGCTTATTCGCTGTGATTGATCGGATTGGTGGGGGGGCTAATCTGGAGGAGTTCTGGTTTGACGCGCCGTTCGAGATCATAGGTGGATAGGGTTCTCCCGCCCGGTCAATGCGCATCAAAGATGCTTGTGACCCGTTGGGCCAAGCAGCGCGCGGGCAAGCCCGCCCGCTGCGCCCGCGCACATTCAGCCATCTGTCATAAGGCGGGCAACATCCAACATGCGTGCCGAAAATCCCCATTCGTTGTCATACCAGCCGAAAACACGGACCTGATGTTCACCGACCATACGTGTCTCGGGTCCTGCGATAACCAGTGACTCTGGGCGTGTACGCAGGTCTGACGAGACCAGAGGGTGATCTGTCCAACCCAGCACGGGCGATGTCTGGACGGCTGCGCGCAGTTCGGCTTCGAACAAGTCGGGTGACATTCCGCGATCCAGCGTCACCACCAGATCAATGGCGGATACACTGGCCGTCGGGACCCGAACAGCAGCGCCCGAGATGCGCCCGGCCAGATGCGGCATGACGTCGTCGATCAGGTGGGTGGCGCTGGATGTGGTGGGCACCATAGACAGCGCGCCGGCGCGCGAACGGGCCAGATCGCCGCGTGGTGCGTCCACCATTGGTTGGCTGTTCGTATAGCAGTGAATCGTTGTCATATGGGCTGACGCGATCCCGCCAATCTGGTCCAACACTTTGACCAAGGGCGCAAGCCCGTTGGTTGTGCAAGACGCGTTGGACACGATGCGAGCGTTGCCCAACTGATCTTCGTTGGCCCCCAGAACGATTGTGATTTCGGTCGCGGGCGAGGGGCCAGAGATCAGCACCTTGCGAGCCCCGGCGGTCAGGCCCTGACTGGCCACATCCGAGGTACGGGCAACGCCGGTGCAATCCATCAGAACGTCGACACCGGCCAGATCGACATGTGCCAGATTGGGGCTGTGCGTCATGGGGATTGTGCGCCCATCGACGACGATCGCCGCGTCGCCCTGTTCTACTGTGCCGGGGTAGGGGCCAAAGGTGCTGTCATATTTGAACAGGTATGCGCAAGTCTCAAGCGGGGCGATGTCGTTGATCAGAACCAGCTCGATATCCGTGTCCTGCGGCAAAGCCAGCAGCTGCCGCAGGATTGTGCGGCCAATACGGCCGAATCCGTTGATTGCAAGTTTCATGCGCAAGCTATGGCAGCGCGCTGCCAATAGCTCAATGCCCGTTGTGACTTATGGTCAGTTGCAACTAACCTGCGAAAAGAACTGACCCGAAATGTTCTGATACATGCTGGCCACGATCGGTCTGCACCCGGTCGCTTGCTGAAAGGCGGCCATGGCCTGAATGGTGCGCAGGCGCGGCGGTGGGCCAAAGGGGTTCAGGTTGTTGTTGTCGCGCGTCGCGCGGTACACGACCGGAGCGTCCGAGACCTGTGTCACCGCCCAGGTGCGGCTCATGACAAAAACCTGCTTGGTTTCTTCCTTTGCGGCGACAGGCGTTGCATCAAATGCTGTCAAACCAATCGCAGCAGCCAGTGCCAGCATCGTTACACGCAGTACCATTGAACAATCTCCAGTGCTAAAATCCGCTATCATTTCACCAGATTCACGCGCTTCTGTGAACCCCTGACCGAAAAAAGCGTTTAATAGCCTAGCGTTTGGACAACATAAGCGGCATGTGCCGGTTCACATCCTTGTAAAGCAGATAGCGAAAGCGCCCAGGTCCGCCTGCATAGCAGGCCTGCGGGCAAAAGGCGCGCAACCACATGTAATCGCCGGCCTCTACCTCGACCCAATCCTGGTTCAGCCGATAGACCGCCTTGCCTTCCAGCACGTACAACCCGTGTTCCATGACATGGGTTTCGGCAAAGGGAATCACGCCGCCAGGTTCGAAGTTGACGATGTTGACGTGCATGTCATGACGCAGATCCTGCGGATCGGTGAATCGGGTCGTGGACCAGCGCCCCTCAGTTCCGGGCATCTCGACGGGCGATACATCACGTTCGTTGGTGATGATCGGATCTGGAGCAGGCAGGCCGGGAACGGCTTCATAGGCTTTGCGAACCCAGTGGAATCGGGCGGTTTTTTCGGCGCTGTTGTGCAGTGTCCAATCCGATCCGGGCGGGATATAGGCGTATCCGCCGGTTTCGAGGACATGGACAGCACCGCCTAATGTCAGGGTCACCTCACCTTCGACAACAAAGAGAACGCCCTGCGCCTGAGGGTCAGTTTCAGGGTGGTCGCTGCCGCCGCCGGGCTGAACTTCCATGATGTATTGCGAAAACGTCTCGGCAAATCCGCTGAGGGGGCGGGACAGAACCCAAAGCCGGGTGCCTTCCCAGAACGGTAGGTTGCTGGTGACGATGTCGCGCATGGTGCCTTTGGGGATAACCGCATAGGCGTCGGTAAACATGGCGCGGTCGGTCAACAGCTGGTCTTGTCCGGGGTGTCCGCCTGTGGGCGCGTAATAGGTGGGCTGTGCCATTTCATGCCTCTGGTTCGTGTTTGAGGCACTATGAGGCGATTGGCGCGGCGGTCCTAGCACTCGAGTCGCGATAGGTTTGTTCGGTATTATTTGAAGGTCGGCCAGCGGGGCTTGGCCCCCGTGCCCCGGCGGTATAGTCTTGTGACCAAACTTATTTCAGCAAGGCGAGAAGATCATGAAAGCCTGGATTTCACCCTTTTTTGCAGCAGCCGTTGTGATCGGCGCGGTTTCACTGGCACAGGCCAAGCCACTTTCGAGAATCATCGCTGAAATGGGGTTGAGCCCCGAGGACTACAGTGTCGTCAACGCCACGACCAATGCGATGTTGGCAGATGGAACGCCTCAGGTCGGAACCGAACGTAACTGGTCGAACGACGACACCGGATCAAAAGGTACTGTCCGGGTGCGCGAGGTTCGGGACAATTGCGTGCATCTTCAGCATTTCATTGTGCCTGCCGGGGCCGAACAATCACGCGAAGTCAGAACCCGCAACTGCCGGGACGCCGGCGGGAACTGGGTTCTGACGCCCTGATTTCGACTCAGTAGCCGCGTGTGCGGTCGACTTCGTGCAGTAAGGGCTTCCCTGCGGACAACCGTTGGAAATTCTCTGCAACGTCCGCCAATGCTTCGCCTAAGTGCCAGCCAGAAACATGCGGAGTGATTGTGACGCCAAGGTGTGCCCAGAGCGGACTGTCTGAGGGCAAGGGTTCTGTACTGGTTACGTCCAGAACGGCGTGGCCCGGCGTTCCACGGTCCAAGGCTTCGATCAGCGCATTTTCGTCAATCAGATCACCACGCCCCGCATTCAACAGCTGACTTCCGGGCTTCATGGCGGCCAGCATCTGCGCGTCGAACAAGCCGACGGTTTGCGGCGTGGACGGCAGAATGGCGCAAACGTGGTCGCATTGGCCTAGCAACGTCGGCAGCGCATCCTCGCCATGTAGGCAAGTGACACCCTCGATCTCTTTCGGGGATCGGCTCCACCCCATGACCTGAAAACCGATGGCGCGCAGCATCCTGGCGCTGCGGGCGCCGATATGGCCCAGGCCCAGAACGCCCACTACTGTGTCCGGCGTGAATATCGGGGCTTTGGGCACCCATTCTGCCTTGCGCTGGGCAGCTTCGTGAAATGCCATGTTCCGTTGATGGTGAAGGACATAAGCGACAAACCATTCGGCAATACCTTGCGCGGGCGCATCGGGCTTGAGCCGTGCGATACGGACATGATCGGGCAGGCTCGGGTTGCCAACAATCGTTTCAACGCCCGCGCCCAGTTTCTGGACCAGTTGCAGGTTCGGCAGCCGTTTGGGGTGGTCGTTGTTCAGGCCGACAACAGCGACCATGGTGATTTCGCTTGCATCTCCAATCGTTTCCCGGGTTCGCACATCCGCGCCGGGGTTTATGTTTCGGATCGTTTTGGCGATGTCATCATCGCTTATCCAGTCGGTCAGACCGGTTTCGATCAGTAGCGCCATGAATCACCCTCGCAATTTCATTTTGATTGAGTTGACGTTCCGTCACACAGCTAGACATTCCATCGGCAGCTAAGTCATTCTCTGTTCAAAGGTAAAGCCCGCTCTTTGGGCCTGAGGAGGAAAGCTCATGAACATGTCATTCGGTCTGCGCGAAGAAAATCGCGCACTGCTACAACGTGTGGCAGATATGATCCGGGATGAGATCATGCCGCTGGAAGAAGAATACCAGGCCGAAATCGATAAGGGCGACCGCTGGCAATACACCGAACGTCAGGCTGAAATCCTCGAAGGGTTGAAAGCCAAAGCCAAGGCTGCCGGACTTTGGAACTTTTGGTTGACAGACAGCGACAAGGGCTTTGGCTTGACCACGGTCGAGTATGCTTACTTCGCCGAAGAGATGGGCAAAACGCCTCTTGGGGCCGAGGTGTTCAACTGTTCGGCCCCCGATACCGGTAATATGGAAGTGTTCGAGCGCTATGGCACGGACGAGATGAAAGAGCAGTGGCTGAAACCCCTGCTGAACGGCGATATCCGGTCCGCGTATTTGATGACAGAGCCGGACGTGGCGTCATCGGATGCTACGAATGTATCGATGTCCTGTGTGCGGGACGGGGACGATTATGTACTGAACGGTGAAAAATGGTGGTCATCTGGGGCGGGTGATCCACGGTGCAAGGTCTATATCGTCATGGTCAAGACGGCAGGTGACGAGCAACCCAAACACAAGCGGCAGTCGATGATTGTTGTGCCTGCCGATGCGCCAGGGATCGAGGTTCTGCGACCGATGCAGGTTTACGGCCACGATGATGCCCCGCACGGCCACATGCACATTCGCTTTACCAACGTTCGGGTTCCCGCCGAGAATATCCTGCTGGGCGAAGGCCGCGGGTTCGAGATCGCGCAAGGTCGCCTTGGGCCCGGCCGTATCCACCATTGTATGCGCGCAATTGGTCAGGCTGAAACGGCGCTGGAACAGATGTGCAAACGGTCGCTGCAGCGCGAAGCCTTCGGCAAGAAACTGGCGCAACTCGGGGCGAATTTCGATATCATTGCCGAATGCCGGATGGAGATTGAAATGGCGCGCTTGCTGTGCCTGAAGGCTGCCTGGTACATGGATCAGGGCGATGCCCGTGCGGCGGCACCCTGGATCAGCCAGATCAAGGTCGTCGCCCCGCGTGTCGCACTCAAAGTCATCGATGAGGCCGTTCAGATGTTCGGCGGGCAGGGGGTCAGTCAGGACACGCCGCTGGCGACGGCCTGGACCCATGTGCGTACTTTGCGGCTGGCCGACGGGCCGGATGCGGTCCACCGCCGTCAGGTGGCGCGGGCCGAGTTGAAAAAGCACACGCAGGAAAAAGTCTGAGGTTTTAGGTGGTGTTGAAACCGGATCTGAAGGAACAGGCCTATTTCCACGTTCGGGCTGACGGAGCTTTTGTCGGCAATGATCCCGCACGCGGGCCTTGGTCTGCGGATCATTGTCATGCCGGTCCGGTCGCGGGGCTGATCGTCCGCGCGGCTGAAACAGAGGTCGGGCCGGAAAAAATGCTGACCCGGCTGACGGTGGATTTGCTGCGCCCTCTGCCGCTGACAGGTCTGCGGGTTGCCGCGGAGACCACGCGCCATACCAAAACGTTAGCGACCACACGTGTCACGGTGCACGATCTGGACGATACACTATGCGCTACGGCCACCACGATGCATATGGTGCGTCGCGATTTGGGGGCGGTTCCCAACGTCTCGCTTGCGACACCCGGCTTTGAGGACGCGGTGACAGGCCCGTTTCCGATTGGCGAAACGCGCCATGACCTGCCGGGGTTCGCAAACCATTCGAACATTCTCTACCCCAAGGGTGGCAACCAGAAAGCCGGTCCAAAGACAATCTGGATGCTTACCCCGAAGCTGTTGGAAGGCGAGGCGCAATCGCCGATTCAGGCGCTTTGCCCGCTGTCGGATTGTGGCAACGGGATCTCGTGGAATGCACCGACGTCGGAGATGGGGTTCATGAACACCGATCTGACGGTCCAGATTCATCGTGAACCCAAATCGGACTGGTTGGCCTCGCAGTCCGTATCTCATTGGCAACCTTCAGGAATAGGGATGTCGCAATCGGTTCTGTTCGACACCGAAGGCCCGGTCGGAACAGCGTTGCAGACACTGGTTTTGTTCCCGCCGAAGTGACTGGTTTGGCCAGTTCCTGCACGGGTCTGTCGAAACACGTTGCCGGGCACGGGCCAAGCCCCTATCTTTTGCCTATGCGATGGCTCATAACCCTTTTCTCCTGTTGCCTGCCGGTTCCGGTATTGGCCCACCCGCATGTCTTTATCGACACCGGGCTGGAATTTATTGTGGATGATAGCGGCCAGTTGACCCATGTCAGGGTAACTTGGGCGTATGATGAGCTTTTCTCTTTGTTTCAGCTTGAAGATATGAAGCTGGATCAGGATTCCGATGGCATTCTGACCGAGAGCGAAGAAAAGTTTCTGTCCGGCTTTGATGCCCAGTGGGTCGAAGGATATAATGGCGATCTCGTGGTGTTCGCCGATGGTGCGCCGGTCGATTTGTCAGGGCCGATGGAGGCCAAAGCGACCACCGAGGATGGCCGTATCGTGACAACCCACCTGCGCGCGGTGGAAGGCGGTGGAGTGCCGGCAACCGCAGTCGTCGCAAAAGCATATGATGAATCTTACTACACGGCTTATGAAGTGACCCGCCCGGTATCGGTATCTGGACCCACCTCTTGTCAGATCAGCCGGATTGACGCGGATATTGACGGGCAACTGGCGCAGATGCAGGCGTTCCTACAGACCTTGGACGCCGACTATGACCTTGAAGAAAACGATATCCCCCTGGTTGGGGAAAGCTTTGCGACCGAGGTCCGTCTTTCATGTCCAAGTACCTGATTGTTCCTGTAGCCATCGCCGTTGGTCTGTTGCTGTGGTTTTGGGGCAGCGGTGGTTTTGACCATTTGGCCGCTTGGGCCGCTGGTGAGCAGCGGGAGTTTCAGAACCAGATCGCCCGCGCTTTGCGCGCCGCGCGTGCGGAACAACCCGAGGCCGTGGCAACGCTGCTGACAGTCTGTTTTGCTTACGGCTTTTTTCACGCCATCGGTCCTGGCCACGGCAAAGTACTGATCGGCGGTTATGGATTGGGTCGCAACGTGGCCTTTCTGCGCCTGTCCGCGATCAGCTTGTTGTCCAGCTTGGGGCAGGCGGTGACGGCAGTGGTTCTGGTCTATGCCGGGGTACTGGTGTTCCAAATGTCTCGGGCAAGCCTTGTCGACACGACTGAAAAGGTTATGGCCCCGATCAGCTATGGCGCCATTGCAGCGATCGGTTTGTGGTTGATCTTTCGGTCCATTCGCAGTTTTGCGCGACGCCATCGCAGCGAAAACGTGCATCATCATGGCCACGACCACTCGCACGATGACGGTCACGAACATCACGACCATGACCATGGTGTCTGTTCTGATTGTGGGCATCGCCATGGCCCTACTGCCGACGAAGTGGCCCAAGTCGGTAGCCTGCGTGAAGCGGTGGTGTTGATCGCAGGAATTGCCGCGCGCCCCTGTACCGGAGCTCTCTTTGTTCTGATCCTGACGTGGCAGATGGGTATCGCGATGGTCGGCATTGCTGGCGCTTTCGCAATGGCGCTGGGCACGGCGACCGTCACAACTCTGGTCGGTTGGACGTCGTTCGGACTGCGCGGAGGGCTTCTGGCCTCGGCTTCGGCCACGCGATTTGCCTCGGTTCTGGCTCCGACTATTGAGCTTGTGGCAGGCCTGCTGATCGCTGTGATTGCATGTGGCCTGCTTCTGCGCGCGATTTAATCGAAAACCGGTTCCGGATATCCGACCCGCGCCAGATACAAACCTTGCGGCGGGCAAACCGGCCCGCAAGCGGCTCGGTCGCAGGCTTCCAGCGCATCCCGCACATCCTCGGGCGTCCAGGTGCCGGCACCGACACGTTCCAGAGTTCCGACAAAACTGCGCACCTGATTGTGCAGGAAGGACCGGGCGCGAACGTGAAAATGTATCTCTGGCCCTGAAAAACCGTCAATTTTCTCGACGCTCAGCTCATCCAGGGTTTTGACAGGGCTTGCAGCCTGACAAATCGAAGAACGGAACGTGGTAAAATCATGCCGCCCGATCAGCATATCCGCGCCCGCCTGCATCGCGTCGACGTCCAACTGATGGTTGATCTGCCAGACCTGCCCGGCGTCGTGGGTTGCCGGGGCACGGCGCATTAGGATACGAAACAGGTATTGCCGTTCGAGCGCTGAAAAACGCGCGTGCCAGTCGTCATCCACACGTGCGGCTTTAACGATGGCTACGGGTTGCGGTTTGAGGTGATAGTTCAGCGCCTCGGACAATCGAAAAGGGTCCCATTCCTTGGTCAGATCACAATGAGCAACCTGTCCCAGCGCGTGTACGCCTGCATCCGTGCGACCAGCGGCGGCAATGGTGTGATCGCCGGGCTCGATGCGCGACAGAGCCTGTTCGATTGCCCCTTGAACAGACGGCTGATCTTTTTGCCGCTGCCACCCGGCAAACGGTTCCCCCTGGTATTCGACTTTCAGTGCGTATCTAGGCATGCGCTGCTGGTAACGCGCTGCGTCGCAACGGGCAAGAGCGGGAAAGCGCTGGTATGTCCGACAGCCGCTACCTATCTTGGGGGAAACGATAAAAGCGGGGCGACAGATTGGTCATCTCATCTTTGGCAGACAGTTTGGCGCGCGGTGTCGAATCCGTCGGCGACCGCGTGTCTGAGGCATTGTTTGAGCCGGTGATCCGACTGGGCGTCACCGGGTTGGCCCGTTCGGGGAAAACGGTTTTCATAACATCGCTGGTCGCGAACCTGCTCGATCGCGGGCGGATGCCCGGCCTAGTGGCGCAGCAGGAAGGGCGGATCAACGCGGCTTACCTGCAGCCCCAGCCGGACGACACTGTGCCGCGTTTCGACTATGAAAATCATCTGACAGCCTTGACCGGACCTCAGCCGCACTGGCCGGACAGTACGCGCGCCGTGTCCGAACTGCGCCTGTCGTTCAAGGCACGCCCCGCCGGTCTGTTATCGGGGCTGCAGGGCCCGCGAACCATCCATCTGGATATCGTGGACTATCCGGGCGAATGGCTGCTGGATTTGGCATTGCTGGACAAAACCTACGAGGACTGGTCGCAGGAAACGCTGGAGCGCATCGCCAATCGAGCAGAGGCTACGACCTTTTTGTCGCTGGCAAAGGCCATTGATCCATCCGAAAGTCATGATGAACCCAAAGCACAATCACTGGCCCAAGAATTCGCTTTATACCTGAACGCTGCGCGCGACGCCGGGTTCTATGACTGCACGCCCGGGCGGTTCCTGCTGCCGGGCGATTTGGCCGGGTCCCCGGTGCTGACATTTGCGCCCTTGCCGGTCGAAGATCACAGTCCACGGCGCAGCCTGCATCATGAGATGGCCCGCCGCTACGAAGCGTACAAGTCCAAGGTCGTAAAGCCTTTCTTCCGTGACCATTTCGCCCGGATCGACCGGCAGGTGGTTCTGGTAGATGCGCTGGGCGCAATCCACAACGGTCCGCAGGCGGTTGAAGATATGCGCCGCGCGATGGCCGATATCCTGTCGGCATTCCGACCGGGGCGAAATGCATGGCTCAGCCAGTTGCTGCTGGGTAAGCGGGTCGAGCGTATCTTGTTTGCAGCCACCAAGGCCGATCATTTGCATCACTTGCAACATCACCGCCTGACAAACATCATGGAGGCCCTGACCCGCGAGGCGCGCGACCGCGCCAGTTTCGCCGGCGCAGAGACAGCGGCACTATCCCTCGCCTCTTTAAGGGCAACGACCGAAGAAATTCGCACTCATAATGGGGCCGAACTGCCCTGCGTGCGGGGAACGTTGCTGGACAGCGGCAAACAGGCGGCTTTCTATCCCGGAGACCTGCCCGAAGACCCGTCGCATCTGCTCGGTCCGGCGCGTAACGGGTCCGACGGCTGGCTGGGTGAGGACTACGAGTTCATGGCCTTTGCACCAGCGCACCTGACCTTGCGGCCCGGTGATGGCCCACCTCATATCCGGTTGGACCGGGCCGCCCAGTTTCTGATCGGAGACCGGCTGTGACCGTCGTCCTGCGTCCTGCCCGCAGCACAGATGCCGGTGTAGCCGGAGAGATTTTGCACGGTTTCGCCATTGAAAACGAGTGGATGCCGAAACTGCATTCACGGGCGGAAACCATCGCATTTTGCGGTCGAATGATTGATTTGGAATGGATGACTGTGGCCGAAACCGAAAACGGGGTGATTGGGTTCTTGGCGCTCAATGGCACCGAAATTCACTCGCTTTATCTGTCTCCCGACGCGCGTGGACGGGGGACTGGTCGGCATTTGCTTGAATATGCAAAGTCCCGCCAGTCCGAATTGTCTCTGTTCGCCTTTCAGGCCAACCATTCCGCACGCCGGTTTTACGAGCGCAACGGCTTTGTCGAGGTAGCACGAAGCGATGGCGCTGACAACGACGAGAACCTCCCGGACATCAAGTATGTCTGGAACAGTGAAGGAGCAGCCAATGGCTAAGGGGCCGGTTCTGATTGATCTGGAGGGTGATGAACCCGCGGCTGATGTGTCGCAAGCACCTCCGGTCCCGGATATCGCACAACCTCAGGGTCAGGCGATGCAAGGTGCGGCGCGTTTGGCGGCGCACAAACCTTCGACCCTGTCGCGGTGGTTCTGGGGTTTGGCGCTTGCCGCGCTTGGGGCTGTTGTTTCAGTGGCGGCTTGGGACTTTGTGAATTCCCTGATTCTCCGCGCGCCGATCATAGGATGGGTGATTACGGGTTTGTTTGCAGCGCTGGTGTTGGTCGCATTGATCATCGCTGTGCGCGAGCTGGCCGCAATCGGACGGTTGTCCCGCGTGGACGGGATGCGTCACGCGGCCGATACTGCGTTGGCTGAGGATGATCTTGCGCAGGCGCGCGCAGTCACGAACCGATTGATCTCGTTTTACAAAGGCCGAGACGAAACCCGTTGGGGGCGCGATCGGCTGTCCGAACGGATCGACGAACAATTTGACGCGTCTGGTCTGCTGACCCTGGCCGAGGACGAGCTGCTGGCCCCGCTGGATGTCGCTGCCAGTCGCGAAGTCGAGGCTGCCGCGCGTCAGGTTGCAACGGTGACGGCGTTGGTGCCTTTGGCGCTTGCGGATGTTGCGACCGCGCTGGCCGCTTCTTTGCGGATGATCCGGCGTATCGCGGAAATCTATGGCGGGCGCGCAGGGTTTTTGGGCAGTTGGCGACTGACGCGGGCCGTGTTCGTGCACCTTGTGGCCACCGGGGCGGTGGCCGTGGGAGACGACCTGCTGGAACCTGTGCTTGGGGGATCAATCCTTAGCAAACTGTCGCGCCGGTTCGGCGAGGGGCTGGTCAACGGCGCGTTGAGTGCGCGAGTCGGGGTCGCCGCGATGGAGGTCTGCCGTCCGCTGCCCTTCTCGGATCGGCACAAGCCATCGACCCGCGGCATCATCAAACGTGCTCTGGCTGGCTTGTTTTCCAAAACTTGACCTGACGCAAGGTACAGTGGTTGGCTGTCGTGCATAACAGTGTCAGAGCCAGCCATGACCGATCACGGACACAGCCAGCAAGAGATTGCAGAACGCATCAACGCGCCACCAGGTCGCGGTGTTTTGCGGGATGTGGTCTATGGTGGGATCGATGGGTCCGTAACTACCTTTGCCATTGTGGCGGGTGTAGCTGGGGCGGGCCTGTCACCGTTTATTATCGTTGCATTGGGACTGGCCAATGTACTGGCGGACGGGTTTTCCATGGCGGCGGGTAATTACTCGGGCACCAAGGCTGAGCTGGACAATATCCGCCGCATCCGGTCCATCGAAGAACGTCACATCAGACTGTACCCCGAAGGCGAGCGGGATGAAGTGCGGGTGATTTTATCGCAAAAGGGCCTGTCGGGGCGCGTTTTGGATGAGGCGACGGATGCCATCACAGCCAACCGCGACAATTGGATAAATCTGATGATCGAGGGTGAATACGGATTGGGCAGCGTCGATCCGAACCCGTTCAAAGCCGCGATGGCAACGTTTTTGGCGTTTCTTGTGGCCGGCATGGTCCCGCTGCTGCCGTTTCTGCTGTCGTTCGATCGGGCCTTTCATCTCTCGATTATCATGACCATGGCGGTCTTTTTTGTCATCGGAGCTTTAAAAAGCAGATGGTCACTGGCTCCGTGGTGGTGGTCAGGTCTAGAGACTTTTGCGATCGGCGGCGCGGCCGCACTGATGGCGTTTTTTGTTGGCTCGTTGTTCCATCCCTAGTGATAAGAAGTACCGCTGGGCGCGCGGTGTAGATTGTCAGTATTTCAAAGTCGTTGATGGACCCGGATCTGATCCTGCGATGGCTACATCCTGTCGACGCCTGTTTCTCATCTGGTTCGATTGCCGCTGTGTTGGTCATCATCTGGTTGATGGTTGCCGGACTGTCCCTTGGCTGGGGATAAGGCGTTCTGAACTGCGTAGCCCGCAAAAAACACGGTTTTTCGGACTGTTGCGCAGACCGACACCCGGCTAGGTTGACGGCACATATGCCCGGAGGCCTTTGTTGGAATCGCTGCTCGTACTCGTTGGATTGATCGTTCTGGCCATCCCGGTGGCCATCCTTGTTCTCTTGGTATCCCAGGTTCGACTGCGCCGCCGGGTGGAGCAGCTTGAACAGCAGGTTCGCGTGCTTGGGGGCGATTTGTCGACGCAGGAAACGGCCCCTGAACCAACGCAAGCCGCAGAAATAATAGAATCGCCTTGGCCAGTCGTCGAACCAAAATCGCCTGAGGTTGTCACGGACGAGGGCGACTCAGCACCCAAGCCGCAGAAAGCACCCGCACCCATGACGGTGCGTGACGACCGTGTCGCCGCACTGAGCGCCTGGCTGCGAGAGAACTGGTTCTACGCGGTTTCTGCCCTTTCGTTGGCGCTGGCGGGTGTTTTTTTGGTCCAATACGGGGTCGAAAGCGGGCTGTTGTCACCAACGATGCGCGTTATCGCGGCGCTGATGTTCGGGGCAACGCTGATCGGCGCGGGTGAGGTGATCCGTCGGAAGTATGGCGATGACGAGTCTTCGGCCACGGCTTACCTGCCATCGGTCTTTTCTGGGGCCGGGCTGGTGACGCTGTTCGGTGGCTTGCTGGCTGCAAGGCAGTTGTACGATCTGCTTGGTCCCGAAGCGGCCTTGATTGCCATGATTGCTGTTGCGCTTGTGGGGCTTGTTTTGGGCTGGTTCCACGGCCCCTTGCTGGCGGCCGTCGGTTTGATTGGTGCGTTTGCGTCACCCTTCGTGGTGGGCGGGACCTCGACCGACCCCGGCTGGTTGTACGGCTATTTCTTTGTGATCGCCGTCCTTGGGTTGGGGATCGACACTGTGCGGCGCTGGGGGTGGATATCCGTTCTGACGCTAGTCGGGGCTTATACCGCGTGCCTGCTTTTGGTGCTTTCGGCACCGGCGACCGAGCCGGGGTATCTCGTCGGCGTAACCGCATTGGCGGTTATCGCGATCGCGATCCCCGTGCGGCGGATCTGGCCAGATCACGAGGGGCGTATGATCAGTGAGATCATTGTCATTCAAAAAGGCCTCCAGTGGCCAGAGTTTCCGACACGCCTTGCCTTTGGCGCGGTGAGCGTCAGCGCAGTAATCCTGGCGATACACTGGCCAGACTCAGCGGCCGAATTTTGGCTGGGAATCATGCTGTTGGCAGGCCTGACGCTGGGTTTGCTGACCTGGGCAAGCCAGGCGCGGGCCCTGCAAGACCTGACCATACTGCCAGCCGCTGGTCTAACTTGGTTCGTACTGATCCAAGGGTGGGACAACGGCTCTGTCGCGCGCCGCTTCGCTGAAACCTATGCCGAAACCGCCGAGGCGGATTTCCCGTGGGCGGTTACCCTGTTGGTGGCACTGGGTGCATTGATCTCAGGCCTTTCAGCTTGGCGATCGTTTCGCGCAACCGAGTACTGGGCTGTATGGGCGGGCGCTGCCGCAGTATTTGCACCGTTGTTGGCAATCGCGCTGGAGCTTGGATGGCATCCCGATGAAGTTATCGGAGCCTATCCGTGGGCGTTGCATGCGGTTGCATTGGCGGTGATGATGGTTGTTCTGGCCGGGCGTTTCGCGCGCGTCGACGGCGAAAACCGGCTGCGGGCGGCTTTGGTGACCTTGTCGGCTTTGTCTTGCCTGACCTTTGCCTGCGTGATTGTCCTAAGTTCGGCTGCCCTGACAATTGCTTTTGTGGCCGTGATCGTGGCCGCGGCGGTGCTGGATCGGCGCTTTGATCTTCCACCTATGGGTTGGTTCATCTGGGCTGGCGTCTTCACTGTCACGCTCCGGCTTGTACTGAATCCCGGTCTGGATTGGGCAAACTCGGCACCGGTCGCAGAAATGGCGCTTGTCTATGCCACAGCTGCTGTTGGATTTCTGGCGGCCTGGGCCATCCTGCGCCCATTGAACCGTCCGGTCATCGCGCTGCTTTTGGAAAGTGCCGCCTGGGCCACCGCTGGTATCTTGCTGTCCTTGCTGTTGCTGCGCTGGCTCGAAGGGTTTGGCAACGGCGGTGCCCATGACAGCCACTGGGGGCTGGGGCTTTTGTCCTTGATCTGGCTGCTGCTGGCCTGCGCGCAGGTGCGGCGGTTCGAATTGGGCGGAAAACTGAATTATGCGCGCTACGGGCTGGCGTTGTTCTTTGCGGCACATGGTGTTGTTCGCCTGGCGCAGGCGCTGACCGAAGCGAACCCATTGCTGAATGCCCAAGCTGATCCGGTTCTTGGGGTGCCAATATTGAATACCCTCGCCGTGGCTTACCTGTTGCCCGCCATTGTATTGGCCCTGTCGGCTGCTTGGCTGCCTGCACTGCACCCGCGATGGAAACAAGGGTGCTTCGGTCTGGCAACAGCCTTGGGTGCCGTCTGGCTGGGCTTGACCATTCGCCATGTCTGGCAGGGGCCAGCGGTATGTACGAAGGCAACGGTGTTTCGCAGCCCGAGCTATACACCTACACCATGGCCCTACTGCTGGTCGGTGCGGGCCTGTTCTATCAGTCACTCGCCCGTCGATCGGACATGATGCGCAAGGCGGGGTTGGTCGTCATTGGGCTTGCCGTGGCCAAGGTGTTCCTGGTCGATATCGCTGGTTTGGGGGGGCTGATCCGGGTGTTCTCACTGCTGGCGCTGGGCCTTGCGCTGGCCGGTTTGGCGTGGCTGAACCGGTGGGCCACGCTGCGCCATTCGCCGCATGGGGCGGAACCTCTGGACCATTAGGCGCGGGCGTCCTATAAGCCCGGCATGTATGACCGGATGGCCATCATTATTCGAATTATATCCCCGGCGCTCTGATTTCGCGAGACGCCGGGCAAAGGTGCTTGAGATTTCGCGCTGACCGCTTCGATCCAAACACGAAAAGATCATCCTGAGGACGCCCCAAATGTGCGCCGACACGACCCAAACACCTGACTACAAAGAAACGCTGAACCTGCCCAAAACCGATTTCCCCATGCGCGCTGGCCTGCCCAAGCGCGAGCCCGCGTGGTTGGAACGGTGGGAGAAAATCGGTGTCTATGACCGCCTGCGTGAAAAAGAGAACCGCACGGCCTTTACCCTGCATGATGGCCCTCCGTACGCCAACGGCCACCTGCATATCGGCCACGCGCTGAACAAAACCATCAAGGACATGATCGTGCGGTCCCATCAGATGATGGGTCATGATGCGCGCTATGTGCCCGGCTGGGACTGTCACGGCCTGCCAATCGAATGGAAGATCGAGGAACAGTACCGCAAGAAGGGCAAGAACAAGGACGAGGTGAACATCGTCGACTTCCGTCAGGAATGCCGCAAGTTTGCCGAAGGCTGGATCGACGTCCAGCGCGAAGAATTCAAGCGCCTTGGTATCACCGGCAACTGGCCCGATCCCTACATCACAATGGACTATCACGCCGAGGCTGTGATCGCCGACGAGTTCATGAAGTTCCTGATGAACGGCACGCTCTATCAGGGCTCGAAGCCCGTGATGTGGTCGCCCATCGAGAAAACCGCGCTGGCCGAGGCTGAGGTCGAGTATCATGACAAGGAAAGCTTCACTATCTGGGTGAAATTCAAAGTCGTAAATGCTGGCGATCTGGATGACGCGTTTGTTGTAATCTGGACAACGACGCCATGGACGATGCCGTCGAACAAGGCTGTCGTCTACGGTAAGGACATCTCTTACGGCCTCTACGAAGTCACCGGAGCACCAGAAGAATGCTGGGCTAGTGCCGGAGACAAGTTCCTGCTGGCCGACAATCTGGCCGCCGACGTGCTGGGCCGTGCACGCCTGAACGACGACCAGTGGACTCGCGTGCGTGACGTAACCACCGATGAATTGGCCGGTGTCCAGTTGACCCACCCGCTGGCCCGGGCCGAAGGTGGCAATGGCGAATGGGACGACATCCGCGACTTCCGCGCCGCTGAGTTTGTAACTGACACCGAAGGAACCGGTTTTGTCCACTGTGCGCCGTCGCATGGTATGGAGGAATTCGAACTGTACCGTGATCTAGGCATGCTCGAGCAAGTCATCACCTACAACGTGATGGACGATGGCTCGTTCCGCGCTGACTTGCCGTTCTTTGGCGGTAAGTTCATCCTGTCCCGCAAGGGTGGTGAGGGTGATGCGAACAAAGCCGTCATCGACAAGCTGGTCGAGGTTGGCGGGCTGCTGGCGCGTGGCAAGATCAAGCACAGCTATCCGCATTCGTGGCGCTCGAAGGCTCCGATCATCTACCGTAACACGCCGCAGTGGTTTGCGTCTGTTGATCGCAAACTGGACGACGGCATGGGTGAGATGGGTGACACCATCCGCGAACGCGCGCTGCGTTCGATCGACGAGCTGGTGAAGTGGACGCCTCAGACCGGTCGCAACCGTCTGTATTCGATGATCGAAGCGCGCCCGGACTGGGTCTTGTCCCGCCAGCGCGCCTGGGGTGTGCCGCTGACCTGCTTCACCAAGAAGGGCGCTCTGCCCACCGACGCGAATTACCTGCTGCGTAATGAAGAACTCAACGCCCGCATCAAGGCGGCGTTCGAGAAAGACAGCGCGGATATCTGGTACACTGACGGCTTCAAAGAACAGATCCTCGACGGCATCGCCAACCCGGATGACTACGATCAGGTGTTTGACGTTCTGGACGTGTGGTTCGACTCTGGTTCGACCCATGCCTTCGTTCTGCGCGACCGTGAGGACGGCACTGAAGACGGCATCGCTGATGTCTATATGGAAGGCACCGACCAGCACCGCGGTTGGTTCCATTCGTCCATGCTGCAAGCCTGTGGCACCAAGGGTCGTGCGCCGTATCGCAACGTTGTGACCCACGGCTTTACGCTGGATGCCAAGGGCAACAAGATGTCCAAATCTCTGGGCAATACCATCGTGCCGGAAGAGGTCATCAAGCAATACGGTGCCGATATCCTGCGCCTTTGGGTGGCTCAAACCGACTACACCGCCGACCAGCGGATCGGGCCGGAGATTTTGAAAGGAACCGCCGACAGCTATCGCCGTCTGCGCAACACCATGCGGTTCATGCTGGGCTCGCTGGCCGACTTCACCGAAGCGGATCGTGTCGCGCCTGAAGATATGCCGCGTTTGGAACGCTGGGTTCTCAGCCGTCTGGCCGATCTGGATGAACAAGTGCGCAAAGGCTATGCGTCCTTCGACTTCCAGGGCGTGTTCAGCGCCGTGTTCACCTTTGCCACGGTCGATCTGTCTTCCTTCTATTTCGACGTCCGCAAGGATGCGCTGTACTGCGACGGCGACAACCTGCGCCGCCGTTCTGCGCGCACCGTGCTGGATATCCTGTTCCACCGACTGACCACATGGCTGGCCCCGGTTCTGGTCTTCACCATGGAAGAGGTCTGGCTGGAGCGGTTCCCCGGCGATGACAGCTCGGTCCATCTGGTGGATTTCCCGGAAACCCCTGCCGACTGGCGTAATCCAGAACTTGAGGCTGCTATGGCCAAGATTCGCCGTGTTCGCCGCGCGGTGACTGCAGCGCTGGAAATCCAGCGTCAGGATAAGGTCATCGGATCCAGCCTTGAGGCCGCGCCAATCGTGCATGTCGAAGACAGTGACACCCGCGATCTGCTGGCCACCTTTGACGTGGACGACATGTGCATCACGTCTGGCCTGACCGTTTCGGGCGATCCGGCCCCGGCCGAGGCGTTCCGTGTGCCGGAAATCGAAGGGGTAGGGGTTGTCTTCGAAAAAGCAGATGGCGAGAAATGTCAGCGTTGTTGGAAGATCCTGCCGGATGTCGGTCGGCATTCCCACGCGGGCGTATGTGGGCGCTGTGACGAAGCCCTGGGCTAAACATTCGAACCCTCGGCATGACTGCCGGGGGTTTTTCTTTCCCCGCTTGCGCTGGCCCCGGCGATCTGAAACGCTGTATTCATGCCGATGATTTCCGTTGATACGCAGTTTGGCCGCCTTGGCATTGAAGAAACAGATGGCGCCATCACACGCCTTGTGTGGGATGGGCAGGACGACGGGCCGGACACACCCCTGTTGCAGGAAGCCGCTGCGCAGTTGACCGCGTATAACGAGGGGCGTCTTGAACGGTTCGATCTGCCGTATCGTGTTGTCGGGTCAGACTTTCAGCGCAATGTCTGCGACCTGATGTATGCCATTCCGCTGGGCGAGACCCGAACGTACGGGGACATCGCGAAAGAGCTTGGGCAGCCACCCCAACCGGTGGGGCAGGCCTGCGGTGCGAACCCCATACCGGTGATTATACCTTGCCATCGGGTGCTGTCTGCCAACGGTCTGGGCGGGTTCTCGGGCGATGGTGGCGTTGAGACCAAAGTGGCCTTGCTGCGTCATGAACGCGCGGCGGGCCTGCTGATCTGAGGCGCGAAAATCAGTTGCAATCCCAGAGTTCGCGGCCCAACCTATATCAGTTACTGAATTTGAAGGACCGTATTGCATGACCGCCCATACAGACCCGGCCGCTCGCAAAAAGGCCATCATAGACCGCCTGATGTCGCTGGAAGAACAGGAACTGGCAACTGCGCAGGCGCATTACGACGCATTTCTAAAAGACTCGCAGCTGGACGACCGCGAAGGGCATGACAAGGATGACATTGCCGCCTCGCGCGAGAATGCGGATCTGGCGGCGGCGTTCGATGCACCCGTTCATGCGCACCACGCCAAGATTGATGTGATCGAGAACACGGATTTCAGCCTGACGGACCGGGTTCAGCCAGGCGCTGTTGTCAAGTTCAACAACCGCCGTTTCGTGGTCTGTGTTTCGACTACACGGTTCGAGGTGGACGGCAAAACCTATATGGGTATTTCAACCCAGAGCCCGATCTACCTGACCATGACCGGTCTGCAAGAGGGTGATGTGTTCACCCATAACGGCACCGAGTTCGAGGTTGAGGAAATCCTGTAACGTTCAGTTGTTGCGCAGCGGGACAAGTTGCTGCGCAATGCCAGCTGAAACCAGGTAGAGGCTTGTAATCACCAACCCCCAATGCGCCCAGCTTTCGGGATGGAAATCGACCCAGGCAGCCCATCCGGCGAAGAACGTCCAGGCGAACGCGATGGGCAGTGACACGTTGCGCCAGCGTTCCGTCCGCACAGGGTGAATGAACTTCAACGGCAGGAACATCGCCAGCGACAACAGTGAAACCAGCAGCAGGATCACCCAGAAATTGGGCTCAAGCGCGAAGATCACGATGACGAACATGTTCCAGCAACCCGGAAACCCCGAGAACGAGTTGTCCTTGGTCTTCATCCGCGTGTCCGCGAAATACATGGCGCTGGCAAAGGTGATCACAATGATCGCAAACCAGCCTGTCCAACCGTCCATCAGCCCAGATTTGAACAGCGCAAAGGCCGGAATGAACACGTAGGTCAGATAGTCGATGATCAGGTCCAGAAGAACACCGTCAAATTCCGGTGCGTTCTTTTTGACATGGTAGTGGCGCGCAAGCGGGCCGTCGATTCCGTCCACGATGAACGAGATCACAAGCCACAGATACATAAGGCTCCACTTTTCCTCGACCGCGGCCAGCATGGCCAACATTGCAAAGACGGCACCGGTCGCAGTGAACAGATGTACGGAAAGGGCTTTGAGTTTTATTGTCATTTGTGTCTCTTGGACGATGCGCGCTGCAGATGCAAACTAAAAGCCGGGTAAGGATACAGCCCAGACGTCATCGAGGGACTCGGGATCAGGCCTTGGGGTGGGCGCGGTTGTAGACTTCCATCAGTCGGGCCGTATCTACGGCCGTATAGGCCTGCGTGGTGGACAGTGAGGCATGGCCCAGCAATTCCTGAATGGCGCGCAGATCACCCCCAGCGGACAATAGATGGGTGGCAAAACTGTGCCTTAAAGCGTGCGGTGTGGCGGTTGCGGGCAGGCCAAGCTGCATGCGCGCCTTGGCCATCACGCCCTGAATTGCGCGCGGATTGAGCGCACCACCACGCACCCCGCGGAACAAAGCCTTTTCCTGGGATTGTGGATGCGGACAAAGCTGCAGGTAACGGTCAACGGCGGTGCAGGCGGCCGGGATCACTGGAACGATGCGTTCCTTTCCGCCCTTTCCCACAATACGCAAGCTATTCGGCAAGGGCGCGTCGCTTCCTGTCAGGGACAGCGCCTCAGATATGCGCAAACCGCAGCCATAGAGCAATGTAACGACAGCAACGTCCCGCGCCGAGATCCAGTCGTTTGACGACTGAAGTTCGACCGTGTCGATCATCGCGCGGGCCGCGTCTTCGGCCAGCGGGCGCGGGAGTTTTTGGGTAAACTTTGGCGCGCGTGTGGACAGAACGGCAGTGGGTTCGAACCCTTCACGTTCAGCCAGCCATCGATAAAAGCTTTTGACCGCCGACAGCTTGCGCGCCAGAGATCGCGCACCAACACCTGCGCTGCGCTGATCCGCCATCCAGGCGCGCATGTCGGACACGGTGATCCGGGCCAGCGCTGCCAATCCCTGCTGTTCACTGTGATGTAGTGTCATGAAAGACAGGAACTCGGTGACATCACCGCGATAGGCGGCCTGGGTGTTTTCCGATCGCCCCGCCAGCGCGCTCAGGCTGTCCAGCCAATACTGTAACGCGTCGCGGCAGGCGGGTGAGATCAGGCTCACGACAACCAGTGGCGCATCGAGCGTTCGAAGACGCCAGCAAAGAACGACAGAAGATCAGTGCCGAGCTGCGGCGAAAAATGATTGCGGTCCCTTGCGCTCATCACGATCATGCCCGGCAACCGGCCCTCACCCAGATCCAACCGCAGGCAAGCCTCGGACCGCAGGTGATCTGCGTTGGGCCCAAAAATTCTGTGCGTCGGGTGGAGGATCTCGCGCAGAACCACGTCGCGGGCGGGGCCGCCGCGGTCGAAGGTCAGGTAATTGTCCACGAAACCGGGTTCGACCACAGACAGAACGCCGCCCAGAGTGTCGATGGCGGGGTCTTCCTGTGTGGCTGTAGATTCCAGAATCAGCTTGATGCGATCAACGCGCAGGATTTCGACCACATCCGAGCCGAGCGTGCGCAGGAAATCTTCGAACTCGGCCGGTTCCAGCATGCGGATAACAGCACGATGCACCTGATTTGTGCCCGCAAGGTTTTCATATGCTGCGGCGATGACGGACCGGTGGGTGTCTTCCAGCCTGTCCAGCCGTTCCTCGAGCCGTTGCATGGCGATGCCGCGCAGGTCGATGACGTTGTCGCCGCGCGCCTGTTCGTTGGCCGTCACAAGTGCCTGCATCAGGTCCTTGTCGTCCAGCACAGCGTCTGGTTTGGCCAGAATCGCGGCGCGCAAGTTGTCCTGGAGTTTGGTGTTACTGCTCATGTCCCGCTCGGTCTTTTTTTGTTGAGGGGCTTATAACATGAGTTATGGCGGTTTCCTTGGAAAAAATGCATTGGCGGTGCATTTCATTCCCACTGTGACCTACGGCTCCCGCCTGCGACACCTTGATCAAAGATCAAGGCTTGGCAGTTGGGCCGGGCGCGGCACCTGACGGTGCCACGCGGTCGCGCAAAGGGTCAGAGGATTTTCTGACCGGTCTTGGCCCAGTCGGCCAGGAAGGTTTCCAGACCTTTGTCTGTCAACGGGTGATCGGCCAGTTTCTTGATCACGGCAGGCGGTGCGGTGATCACGTCAGCACCGATGCGGGCGCTGTCGGTCACGTGATTCACGGTGCGGATTGAAGCGGCCAGAATTTCGGTTTCAAAACCGTAATTGTCATAGACCTGACGGATATCCCCGATCAGATCCATGCCATCGAGGTTGATGTCATCCAGACGACCAATGAAGGGCGAGATGAAGGTTGCACCCGCCTTTGCGGCCAGAAGCGCCTGGTTGGTCGAGAAGCAGAGTGTGACGTTGACCATCTGGCCTTCGTCGCTGAGCGTCTTGCAGGTTTTCAGACCGGCCCATGTCAGCGGAACTTTCACGGCGATATTCGGAGCGATCTTGGCCAGCTTGCGGCCCTCGGCGATCATGTCGTCAGCTTCGGTTGCGACAACTTCGGCTGAAACCGGTCCGTCCACCAGATCACAGATTTCCTTGGTCACTTCCAGAATGTCACGACCTGATTTCAGGATCAACGAGGGGTTGGTGGTCACGCCGTCCACCATGCCCAAATCGTTCAGTTCGGCAATGGCGTCGATTTCGGCTGTGTCTACGAAGAATTTCATGCGGGCAGTCCTTTGATGGGTTGGCCTTGGTCGCGGATGGCTTTACCTCAAAGAGACCCATGCTGGAACCCCCGAGCCCAAGGATATGCGTTGAGCACTCAGGAGTATTTCGACCACGGAGAGCTGGTTGCGGTTCTGACCGCACAACCGCTGGACCGGACGCTGGATTACAAGGCGCCCGAGGGGGGCTGTTTTCTGGGGGCGTTCGTAGAGGTTCCGCTGGGGCCGCGCAAAGTACTGGGTGTCGTCTGGGGGCCGGGACAGGGCGGGTTCGACCTGAACAAGGCGCGATCCGTGATCCGGGTGCTTGAGGTCGCGCCGATGCGCGAAGAAATGCGGCTGTTTCTGGGGAAGGTTGCTGATTACACCCTGACGCCGATGCCCGCGATGTTGCGTCTGGCAACCCGTGCGCCGGGCTTGGGTGATCCGCCGTCGATGCGCAAGGTTTATCGGCTGGGCAGTGGTGAACCTGATCGCATGACAGACGCGCGCACCCGTGTGCTGGAGGTGCTCCGCGACTATGGCGGGCTGGCGTTCACACTGAAAGAGCTCGCCGAACAGGCGGGCGTGACGTCTTCGGTCGTCAAAGGGTTGGTCAAACAGGGCGCTGTGCGGGAAGAAGACAGCCCGCGCGATTTGCCCTATCCGCGTCTGGATCCGGATTTGCCGGGCAAGGCGCTAACCGACGATCAGGCTGCGGCGGTTGAGAAGTTGCAGAAGGGCCAGCGGTCCGGTGAATATGGAACCACGCTGCTTAAGGGCGTGACGGGTTCGGGCAAAACCGAAGTGTATCTGGAGGCTGTAGCCGAGGCGCTGCGGATGGGCCGACAAGCCTTGGTTCTGCTGCCCGAGATCGCTCTGACAGCGGAATTCCTGACGCGGGTTGAGGCGCGGTTCGGTGCACGCCCAGCCGAATGGCATTCCGGCGCGACCATGACCGAACGCCGCCGGGTCTGGCGGATGGTCGGGCAGGGGGATGCGCAAATGGTGATTGGCGCGCGCTCAGCTTTGTTCCTGCCGTTTCGCAACCTTGGCCTGGTGGTTGTCGATGAAGAACACGACACCTCGTACAAGCAAGAGGACGGCGTGCATTACAGCGCGCGGGACATGGCTGTTCTGCGGTCCGCCATTTGTGGCGGGCGGGTGATTCTGGCCAGCGCAACACCCTCGCTGGAAAGCTGGGCCAACGCCGAGGCGGGAAAATACGACCGGGTCGATCTGACCTCGCGGTTCGGGGCGGCGGTGTTGCCCGAGATGAAGCCCATCGATATGCGGGCCGAACAGATGCAACCAGGGACGTGGATTTCTCCGTCTTTGCGGCAGGCGGTGATGCAGCGGATCGAGAAGAGCGAGCAATCGCTGCTGTTCATCAACCGCCGTGGGTATGCACCGGTGAC
The DNA here is from genome assembly GCF_059611165.1 of Ruegeria sp. CDSB013. Classification (NCBI taxonomy): domain Bacteria; kingdom Pseudomonadati; phylum Pseudomonadota; class Alphaproteobacteria; order Rhodobacterales; family Roseobacteraceae; genus Ruegeria; species Ruegeria sp. CDSB013. Next base: position 133,154 of record NZ_JBXWPA010000013.1, read on the forward strand.
CCTGTGCCGCGCTTGCGGGGAACAGATTGCCTGCGATCATTGCGACGCCCGGATGGTCGAGCACCGGTTTCTGAAACGGCTGATGTGTCACCAATGCGGTGAGACCAAGCCGATGCCTGACGAATGTCCCTCATGCGGGGTCGAGGGCAAGTTGGCCCCGGTCGGCCCGGGGATCGAGCGGCTGGCGGAAGAGGCGGAGGCGACGTTTCCCGATGCCAAGATCGCGATGCTGAGTTCCGATTTGTTCGGCTCGGCCCGCGCCCTGAAAGCCAAGATCGAAGAGATTGCCGAGGGCGATGCGGATATCGTCATCGGTACGCAATTGGTGGCCAAAGGGCACAACTTTCCCAATCTGACTTTGGTCGGGGTAATCGATGCCGACCTCAGTCTGCACGGGGCAGACCTGCGCGCCGCTGAGCGGACATTCCAGTTGATGCGGCAAGTCGCAGGTCGGGCTGGCCGGGCGGACAAGCCAGGGCAGGCCCTGTTGCAGACATTCCAGCCCGAGCATCCCGTAATCCGTGCCATTCTGTCAGGTGACGAAGAAGGATTTTGGAAGGCCGAGGCCGCCGGACGGCAGGCGGCAGGTGTGCCGCCATACGGCCGTATGGCCGGGATTGTCCTGTCCGGGCCTGAGGTTGGACCAGTTTTTGATATCGGAAATGCAATGGCCCGCAACGATGCGCCGCTGCGCGATATCGGGGCACAAGTCTTTGGCCCGGCTCCGGCGCCTATTGCGCGGATTCGCGGCAGACACCGCGTGCGATTGCTGGTCAAGGCACCCAAGGGCGCCCCGATTCAGGACGCGATTGCCCGCTGGATCGCGCCCTTGCGCCTTAAGGGCGACCTGCGTTTGACCGTGGATATCGACCCGCAGAGTTTCTACTGACCTCTGCATCAGCGCAGATCGATTGTGCGCGCACTGCTTCGGCCTCGCCAAAATCTGAAAATGGGCGTAGAGGAGTCCCATGTTGAAACCGATGCCCCTGTCCGAGGCGCAGAGCCTTCCGTTCTGGCGCCGCCCTGTGACGCTCTTGTTCGTCATGGCGTTGACGATGCCGATTGCCTTCAACGCGTGGAGCGCGCTGTTGAACAATTTCGTCATTGAGGTGGCGAATTTTGACGGGGCCGACATTGGGTTACTGCACACTGTGCGGGAGATCCCTGGATTTCTTGCCGTTGGCGTGATCGCGGTGATCATTTTCGTGCGCGAGCAGGTATTGGCGATGATCTCGCTGATGATGCTGGGCGTGGCAACTGCGTTGACAGCATGGTTTCCCAGCCTTGGTGGGTTGTTGTTTGTTACGCTCTTCAGCTCGATCGGCTTTCACTACTACGAAACGGTGAACCAATCGCTGCAGCTGCAATGGCTGCCCAAAGATCGCGCGCCGCAGGTTCTGGGGTGGCTGGTGGCTATGGGGTCTGCCGCGACCGCAGTGGTCTATGGCTTGATCGTTTTGACCTGGGACCGGTTTGATCTGTCCTACAACATTGTATTCATGGCCGCTGGTGGTGTGACTGCCCTGCTGGCGCTGTTCTGTCTTTTCGCCTTTCCGCAGTTTGACTCGCCAACTCCACAGACTAAAAAACTGATCCTGCGTCGTCGCTACTGGCTGTATTACGCACTACAGTTCATGGCCGGCGCGCGGCGGCAGATCTTTGTTGTCTTCGCCGGCTTCATGATGGTCGAGAAGTTTGGGTTTGAAGTGCACGAGCTGACCAGCCTCTATCTGATCAATCTGGTGATCAACATGGCGGCGGCTCCGATGCTGGGTAAGGCTGTGTCGATGTTCGGTGAGCGCCGCACGCTGATCTTCGAATACACCGGCTTGGCGATCGTTTTTGCGGCCTATGGCGGTATCTACTGGTTCGGGTGGGGCGTGGTTCTGGCTGCAACCCTATATGTGATCGACCATGTTCTTTTCGCATTAGCGCTTGCCCTGAAGACCTACTTTCAGAAAATCGCCGACCCTGCGGACATTGCACCGACAGCGGCCGTGGCGTTCACGATCAACCATATCGCCGCTGTGTTCCTTCCCGCGCTTCTGGGCCTGCTGTGGGTCATCTCGCCCGGTGCAGTCTTTGCACTGGCCGCTGCGATGGCGATGATCTCGTTGGGATTGACCTTACTGATCCCGCGCCACCCGGAACCGGGCAATGAAACGATCTTGTCGAAATACGCGCCGGCACCTGCCGAATAAGCGCCAATGCTTGACCTTGGCGGGCCATCGCCATAGGCGCTGTGTCAATTGATACAGGAGGCCCCCATGCCCACATTCACTGCGCTGACTACACTGACCGGTAAAAAAGCTGCCGAAGGGCTGGGCGAAGCGATGGAGCGTCTGGATCCCGAACCAACCGGCGTTGGTGTATTCGAGGTCGAGGATGGTTCGGGACTTTGGGAAGTTGGTGGGTATTTCACCGAAACTCCGGACGAAACCGCTTTGGCCGTCTTGGCCGCCGCGTTTGAGGCCAAGCCGTTTGTCGTGTCAGAATTGCCCGATACGGATTGGGTGGCCCATGTGCGCCGGGAACTGGCACCGGTCGATGCTGGACGGTTCTTTGTCTATGGCAGCCACGACGCTGACAAACTGCCCGAGGGACGCATCCCGCTACTGATCGAGGCCGCAATGGCCTTTGGCACTGGCCACCACGGCACCACTTTGGGATGCCTAAAGGCGCTGGACCATCTTCTGAGCCAAGGGTTCACGGCGACCAAAGTGGCCGATATCGGCTGTGGCACTGCCGTGCTGGCCATGGCGGCAGCGCGGGTCTGGGAAGGTGAGATCATCGCCAGCGATATCGACGAAGTGGCTGTTGATGTCGCCGAAGCCAACCTGAAGGCCAATGGAATGGCAGGCAAGGTCCGTTGCGTGGAAGCGGCGGGCTTTGACCATCCTGATCTGGGCGCGATCGCACCTTACGATCTGATTTTCGCAAATATCCTCAAGGGGCCACTGATTGCTCTGGCCCCCGAAATCGCAGCGAATCTGCGCGTCGGTGGATACGCAATTTTGTCTGGAATCCTTAACGAACAAGCCGATGATGTGGTTTCTGTTTATGTACAAAACGGGTTCAATTTAGAGAAAAATGACCAAATTGGTGAGTGGACGACGCTAATATTAAGCAAACAGGGCTAAATTTGGGCCATTTGCTGGAGCTTTCTGGAGTTTTGCCTCGATTTTGTCGCATTCTGTTTCTACCGTCTTAACGTGGAAACGGGGGGCGGTTTTGGAGGCTGCCATGACGGGAAAACAACTAGAATTTGATCAGCGCGTGAATCGCCTGAACAAGAAACACGCAAAACTAAGCCGTGGCTATCGTGCGACGATGCGCAAGGACGGGTTGGTTGTGATGAAACCGCAGAGGGTAAAGTCTGCTTTGCCCCTGAAGGTTCTTCTGATGTGTCTGCTTGGGTTGTTCGCATTCAAGACGTTCTTGCTGACCAGCCTTGGGCCTTCGGGCTATCAATACAGGGTTGATGCATTGAACGAGGGCACTTCGGTTGAACAAGCCGGTGCTTGGGTGATGCAAATCGATCCGGTATCGCTGATGCTTTCGGAACAGTTGGCACGGCTGCTGCCCTAACATCAGGCCAATGAATCAGAAACGCCGCGCATTCTGCATGCGCGGCGTTCTGCTTTGCCCCCGAGGGAGGGAAGGGGCATATGAGTGGGCGGTGCGTTAAATCTTAACGACGACCTTCGGCCACGACGTCAATATCGCCACGGCACAGTCCGATATCTTCCAGTTCGCGATCTGTCAGACCGCTCAGCGTGTTACGTGTCACACGGGCGTCATTCCATTCGACAACGGCGTTCACGACCGATGCGAAATATGCGCCGATACGGCCAACGAGGCCGAATGAGCCAGTGGTGGTGCGGGTTGTGTCCAGTGCAGCCATATCCTGTTTCCTTCTGGTTTGAGTTTACGTTTTGATCGTTCGTTCTGAGCGGCATCTAGTGCCGCCAAATCGGCTGTGCAAGTGCGGAAATTGCAACTGTCCTATGCGTTTTTTGCAGGGCTCAAGATTCATTAGAACCCCTTAATTTATTGGCCATTTTTGCTTCATGAAACGTGTCGATTTCAGACTTTTGCCTGTCGCAAATTGGCCGTTTTGTCGCGTGTGAAACAGGTCTGTCGTTTTTGTACTCTCTGTCAATTCGCTTGGAAAATGTTCACGCTTCGTGCTAATCCGTAAAAAAGATTACAAAAACTCGAGCAGGCCGAGGCGAAATATGCGGATTTTGGGCATTGATCCGGGGCTTAGGACCCTGGGATGGGGCGTCATCGAATCGCATGGCAGCCGCCTGAGCCACGTCGCCAACGGACTGTGCAAGTCTGACGGGGACGATTTGGGCGAGCGTTTGCTGTCTCTCTACAATCAAATCGTCGAAGTCATTGCAGAACATCAGCCCGATCAGGCGGCCATCGAACAGACCTTCGTCAATAAGGATGGGGCTGGTACGCTGAAGCTGGGCCAGGCGCGTGGTGTGGCGTTGTTGACGCTGGCGCAAGCAGGGCTGCCCGTGGGTGAATACGCGCCCAACCGGGTTAAGAAAACGGTTGTGGGCGTTGGGCATGCCGAGAAAGAGCAGGTTCTTCATATGGTCAAATTGCAACTGCCGGGCTGTAAGCCCAAAGGGGCGGATGCCGCGGATGCGCTGGCGATTGCCATCTGTCATTCATATTACGGCGCAGCGCCGCAGGCGCGCGTGAAAGAGGTGCGGGCATGATCGGGAAACTGACCGGACGACTGGACTATCGCGCAGCGGATCACGTGTTGATCGACGTGCGTGGGGTTGGATACCTGGTTTACTGCTCGGACCGGACCATGGCCGCACTGCCGGGCGTTGGCGAGGCTGTCTCGATCTATACCGATTTGGTGGTGCGCGAGGACCTGATGCAGCTTTTCGGGTTTTTGTCTCTGGTCGAAAAGGAATGGCATCGCCTGCTGTGTTCGGTTCAGGGCGTTGGGGCCAAGGTCTCGCTCGCTATACTGTCCGCGCTGGGTCCGGATGGGGTCAGCCGTGCCATTGCGCTTGGGGATTGGGGTGCCGTCAAGGCGGCGAAAGGCGTGGGCCCAAAGACGGCGCAGCGGATCGTGCTGGATCTAAAAGACAAAGCGCCGGGTGTTATGGCGATGGGCGGGACCGTGACCGAAGCGATGGACGGTCCCGGATTGGAAGTTGTTGAGCTGTCTGAACCGGCAACAGCGCCCAAACAGGCGGCCAAGCCTGCCTCGGGGTCTGCCGCAGCTTCGGCGGGGGCACTGTCAGCCCTTGGCAATTTAGGGTACGGACCATCCGAGGCGGCCTCGGCCGTGGCCGAAGCGGCCGCCAGCCTACCGGATGCAGGCGAGGCTGAATTGATCCGGGCGGCGCTCAAGTTGCTGGCTCCGAAAGGGTAACTGAATGGTAGACGCCGATCCCACATTGCGCCCCGATCCCTTGCCCGAGGATAACGACCGCGCCCTGCGTCCGCAGGGGTTAGACGAATTCATCGGTCAGGCCGAGGCGAGGGCAAATTTGCGCATCTTTATCCAATCCGCGCGTATGCGGAGCGAGGCGATGGATCACACGCTGTTTCATGGCCCTCCGGGTCTGGGTAAAACGACGCTGGCACAAATCATGGCGCGCGAGTTGGGGGTGAATTTCCGCATGACCTCGGGGCCGGTTCTGGCCAAGGCGGGTGATCTGGCGGCGATCCTGACCAATCTGGAATCCCGCGATGTGCTGTTCATCGACGAAATCCACCGTCTGAACCCGGCCGTCGAAGAGGTTCTGTATCCGGCGATGGAGGATTTCGAGCTGGATCTGGTGATCGGCGAAGGCCCGGCAGCGCGGACTGTGCGGATTGAGCTGCAGCCGTTTACTTTGGTCGGAGCAACGACGCGGATGGGCTTGCTGACCACCCCATTGCGCGACCGATTTGGCATTCCGACGCGGTTGCAGTTCTACACAGTGGACGAGTTGCACGAGATCGTTACGCGCAATGCCCGCAAACTGGGCGCGCCTGCTGATGATGCGGGCGCCAGAGAAATTGCGCGCCGATCGCGCGGGACCCCGCGGATCGCAGGGCGATTGCTGCGACGGGTGGTGGATTTCGCCATCGTCGAGGGCGATGGACGTATCACCCTGGATCTGGCGGATGGCGCGCTGACGCGGTTGGGAGTGGATAATCTGGGCTTGGATGGTGCCGACCGGCGATACCTTAAGCTGATTGCTGAGAACTATGCCGGTGGTCCGGTCGGGATTGAGACCCTGTCGGCTGCGTTGTCGGAAAGTCGCGATTCGCTGGAGGACGTGATCGAGCCCTATTTGTTGCAGCAAGGGCTGATCCAGCGCACGCCACGCGGTCGGATGTTGGCGCAGAAGGCTTGGACGCATCTGGGAATGTCGGCACCAAAGGGCCAGAGCGATCTGTTTGGTTGAAGCTGAGGCCTTTAGATTTTATGCCTTCGGCAAGAGTACTTTCGAAAAGATGAAGGATTGGGCGTGACCCCCGAAGACATTCAGTCGTTGTTCACCCGTGAAAGCGGAGAGTTCCTGTTTGCGCGTTGGGGTCGGCCCATCGTGCCTATCGTCTTTGGGGTCGAGGATGAAACCCTGAACACCGTCAAGGGCGCGTTTGAGGCCGTGGTTAGCCTGGCCGATCATAAGATGGCCGAAACGGATCCGGAACTTGGTGCGAACTGCATGGTGTTCTTTTTCCGCGACTGGAAGGAGCTGCTAGAAGTTCCAGATCTGGATCGGTTGGTTCCCGATCTTGCCCCGCTGGTGGACCGGCTGATCGCGGCGGATGCAAATCAGTATCGCGTGTTCCGCTTTGAAGAGGACGGTGCGATTCGAGCCGCGTTTGTTTTCCTGCGCATGGACAAAGAGCTGTCCAAGATTCCGGCCGAGACACTGGCGCTCAGCCAGGTGGTGCAGACCATTTTGCTGTGGTCGGACACTGCGTTCAGAACGCAATCGCCGCTGGCGGTCGCCGAGGGGGTGACAGTCCTGCGCCCCGACATCGCCGGGCTGATCCGGGCAGCCTATGATCCGGTTTTGCCGAGGGCAGCGCAGGACCCGGCACATGGCTTGCGATTGTTTGCACGAATGCAGCAGCCGCAGTGATTTAAGCTGAGACCATCTACGATTTGGATGTGTTGCGGTGTTGGAAAGCGGTCAATAGATCGCTTCCCGTGTCAAAAAATGCGTCGTCGCCCACCAAATTGGTCACGCCGTACCTGTCCAACTCTGACCGGACATGCGGTTCGATCACGAGGAATACCAGCCGGATGTTCCTTGCCTGCAGGAGCTTGAGGACATTGCGCAGCGTGTAGCCCGCGGTGAAGTCGATGTCATCGATGGCCGAGGCTTCGATGCAGAACCAACGTACTTTGTTATCTGAATCATGGGTGATTGTCGCAATCTCATCCGAAAGCCGCTGTGCATTCGCGTAGTAAAGGCTGTGCGAGAAGCGATAGATGACGAGCCCGGGTTCGAATTGGTTTGGCACGGAAATGGGTTTTGAATGCCAACCACCGTCTTTGGTTTTGACGATCACTGAATTTTTGGGGCGGTAGCCGCGGCGGGTATGGTCGATCAATGACAGCACCATCGCAAAGATGATGCCTTGTTCGACCCCAACGATGACGACAACCGCAGCCGTGGCGACTGCAATCCAGAATTCTGATCGGGCTTGCCTGTAAATTGCAATCAGGCCTTTCAGGTCGATCAGTTTCAGGCCGATCAGGAACACAACTGCAGACAGTGCCGCATTCGGCAGGTAGGCCAGCGGGCCGGTCAGGAACAATATGACCACCAAGACGATCAAGACGGTCGTCAGTTGTGCCACCTGACTGCGGCCACCGGCGCTGGCCACCATCTCGGTTTTTGTCGGGCTGCCATTTACAACGAATGTGCCCGTGAAGGCTGCCCCAAGATTGGCCAGACCCAGCCCGACAAGGTCAGTGTTCTCGCTGAACTTCTCTTCGTAGCGTGCGGCATAGGCCCGCGAAGTTGCGGCGCTTTGGGCCAAGATCACAACGAAAATGGACAGCGCGGTTGGCAGCAATTGTTTGAACAGGGTCCAGCTCCAATCCACGTTCGGGACAGAGAGCGCAGGCAAGCCGCTGGGAACCGAACCCAGTACCGCGATGCCGGATGCGGCGAATTGGAACGCCCAGCTGCACAGGATTACCCCAAGTATGGCGAATAACGGGCCGGGCAGTTTCGGTGACAGCTGCCGGCATCCGACGACGATCAGCAGAACTGCCGCCGCCACCGTCAATGTGGGCCAGCTTGTCTGGTCGATGTTCTGAATGGTTGCCTGAAGCTTGGCGATGGTCCCATGACCTTCGCTTTCGATCCCTAACAGGCCGGGGATTTCTCCGGCCGCGACTTGAATGCCCACGCCTGTCAGGAACCCGACAAGAACTGTCCGGGATAGGAAATCAGCCAAAAACCCCAAGCCGATGAGGCGTGCGGCAATCAGAAGAACAGCTGCCATCAGCGCCAAAAGGGACGCCAACGCCAGATACTCGGACGAACCCGACACTGCCATGCCGGCCAGGGCCGAGGCCGTAATCGCCGCCGTAGCAGAATCCGCGCCCACAACAAGATGGCGGGACGAACCGAACAGCGCGAACAGCGCCATTGGGATAAGGATGGTGTACAACCCAGTCACAACCGGTGTGCCTGCGATCTTTGTGTAGCCCATGACCTCGGGGATCGCGAGGCAGGCAAAGGTCAGGCCTGCCAAAATTTCCGCAGGCAAGGTCGCGCGGTTGAACGGCAAGATGCCCTGAAGGACAGGAAGAAAGAACATCCTCTCTTCTTTTGGTCCTTTAGCCATTGAAACTCCTGTCGGATTCACTTGGTATGTATGAAAGCCTAGAGGGCAAATCTTCGAATTTCGATAGCGGACTTGGGAAGGTGGGAACTTTGTCCCCACAAGGGATTGCAGGAACCGCGACAACCATGCATCTGTTTCAGAGCAGGATTTGCCCCGCGCGTTACATATTTGAGAGACCGGACCTGATATCATGGCCAATGAAGCTGATGCGCCCCACAAGCATATCTTTCCGATCCGGGTCTACTATGAAGACACCGATATGGGCGGGGTCGTATACCACGCGAATTACCTCAAGTTTATCGAACGCGCGCGATCTGACTATGTGCGCCGTCTGGGCAATGATCAGAACGCGATGCGCGATGGCGGGATCGTCTGGGTCGTGCGCCGGATCGAGGCGGATTACGTCGCGCCCGCGAAGTTCGATGATGAGCTGATTGTTGAAACTTGGCTGTCGTCAATCTCTGGTGTGCGGCTGACCATGGGTCAGTTGGTCAAGAGGGGGGAGACCGAGATCTTCCGCGCCTCGGTGACTGCTGTTTGTATGAATGCGCAGGGCAAGCCGGTCCGCCTTCCGGCAGAGATTCGCGCATTGATGTAACAATTTGTCGGTCTGGGGTGGTTATGTTGGCTTTTCGTAACCAACTGCGATAGCGTTTGGAAAAACAAGGCCAAACGAACGGCCGTCAGGCAAAAAACAAAGAGCAGGTTCATGGAAGCTGAAACGCTGGCGCTGGCGCAGGAGATCGATTTCTCCATGTGGGGGCTGTATGCCCGCGCGACCTTTGTCGTCAAACTGGTGATGTTGATGCTGATCGCTGCATCCATCTGGTCTTGGGCGATTATCATTCAGAAATTGATCAACTATCGCGCGGCCCGCCGCGAGGCGCAGGTGTTTGACGAGGCCTTCTGGTCCGGCAACCCGCTGGACGAGCTGTTCGAACATATCGGATCGCAGCCCGACGGCAGTTCCGAGAAGATTTTTGCCGCTGGCATGATCGAATGGCGCAGGTCGCACCGAACGGATGGCGGGCTGATCGCGGGGGCCACTGCACGGATTGACCGCTCGATGGACGTGGCAATCGCCAAAGAGTCCGAGACACTGCAAAAAGGTTTGCCCATTTTGGCGACGGTGGGCTCGACCGCGCCGTTCATTGGCCTGTTCGGGACCGTTTGGGGCATCATGAACGCGTTTATTGAGATTGCCGAGCAGCAAAACACCAACCTTGCCGTTGTGGCACCCGGCATTGCCGAGGCGCTTTTGGCCACGGGCCTGGGTCTGTTGGCTGCGATCCCGGCGGTAATTTTCTACAACAAGCTCAGTTCAGACAGTGACCGGATCGTGGGTGGCTACGAGGCTTTTGCCGACGAGTTCGCCACCATCCTGTCGCGTCAGTTGGACAGCTAGGATGGGTGCGGCGGTTCAGCAGAACGGAGGCGGGAACGGGCGCAGACGGGGCCGTCGTCGCGGGCGCGCGCAGCCGATGGCCGAGATCAACGTGACGCCGTTTGTAGACGTTATGCTGGTGTTGCTGATTATCTTTATGGTGGCGGCACCGCTGCTAACTGTTGGCGTGCCGGTGGACCTGCCCAAGACGGCGGCAAGCGCGTTGCCGGGCGATAACGAAGAGCCGCTGACAGTCACGATGACTGCCGAAGGGCGCGTTCAGATTCAAACCACCGATGTTGCCCGCGAAGAGTTGATTGGCAAGCTGCGCGCCATCGCGGCAGAACGCAGCAGTGACCGGGTGTTCCTGCGGGCGGATGGTGCGATCCCTTACGCGCAGGTGATGCAGGTTATGGGTGCGCTGAATGCAGGTGGGTTTTCCAATGTGGGGCTGGTGACTGACACCGGCGGCCCTGCGCTGGACGATGGTGGAGAGTGAGGCCGCGCGGTGGATACCGGCACCAAGATCTCGGCAATTGCCCATGTCAGTTTGATTTCGTGGGCTCTGTTTGGCGGCACCTTTCGGTCCGAACCATTGCCTATGCCCGTTCAGGATATCTCGGTGATCTCGGCTGAACAGTTCGCAGCAATGACGGCCCAGAGTGAGGCGCCAGAGGTGCCTACGCCAACTGCCCTGCAACAGCCCGATGCGCCCGAAGAGGAAATCCCCACCCCTGAACCGGTGGAGCAGGAACCTCCGACGCCTGAAGTGTCAGAGCCAAATGAACCAGAGCCAGAGCTGGAACCGGAACCGCTGGCCCCTCCTCCTGAACCGGTCGTGATCGAACAGCCCCCGGAGCTGGCACCCCCAGAACCCGAGGCCGTCGTTTTGCCCACCCCGCCGGGACCCGAGGCACAGCCGCGGCCTGCGGATAAAGTAGCGCCTGAACCTGTCGCGCCGCCGCCGCCCGAGGCCGCGCCAGATGATATTGAATCCCCGGCTGTATCGCTGGACGAGGGAGCTGAAACTCAGCAAGAACAGCAGGATCAAACGGCGCCCGAAGAGGCCACGGATGAAATCGTGACCGAGGCGGAAGAAGCCAAAGAATATGCGCCACGCAGCTCTCCGCGCCCACTGGTGCGACCGAACCGGCCAACGCCACCGGCGCAGCCCGAAGTGGCTGAGACCGAAGAACCGACCGAACCAGAGCCCGCGCCAAGTGATGAAACCGCCATCAACGACGCACTGGCCGAGGCGCTGGGGCAGAGTAGCGAACCGTCCGGGCCGCCCCTGACTGCGGGTGAGAAGGACGCCATGCGACTGGCTGTGTCGAAGTGCTGGAACGTTGGTTCTTTGTCTACGGATGCACTGCAGACAGTCGTTGTGGTCGGGTTCTCACTGACACCGGATGGCAAAGTGCTCGGCGGTACAATGCAAATGATCGACAGTTCCGGCGGTACTGACGCGTCTGCAAGACAAGCCTACGAGGCCGCCCGGCGAGCGATTTTGCGCTGCGGGGCCAAAGGATACATTCTGCCTACTGACAAATACGATCAATGGCGAGATATTGAGATTACATTCAATCCCGAGAGGATGCGGATCAAATGATGAGATTTCTGACCAGCCTTTTGCTTGGCCTGACAATTTTGGCAGCGCCGGTGTATGCGCAAAGCGGACCCCTGCGTCTTGAGCTGGATCAGGGGATTATTGAACCCTTGCCTTTTGCGGTGCCCAATTTCGTGCCCGACGGGCCAGCAGCCACACAATACGCAAACGACTTATCGCGCGTCGTAGCGGCGGATCTGACGGGAACCGGACTGTTCCGTGAAATTTCTTCAGACGCATTCATCAGCCGGGTCAGCAGTTTCGAAGCCCCTGTGCAATTTGCCGATTGGAAGGCCATCAATGCCGAGGCCTTGGTGACAGGTGCAGTCAACGTCTCGGGCAAGCGCCTGACTGTGCGATTTCGCGTTTGGGACGTATTCTCGGGTCAGGAATTGGGCAATGGTCTGCAGTTTTCCGGAACCACAGATGGCTGGCGGCGCATGGCGCACAAAGTTGCCGATCAGGTTTATACCCGTGTGACTGGCGAGAGCGGTTACTTTGACAGCCGCGTCGCGTTTGTGTCCGAAAGTGGCCCCAAGAACCAGCGTCTGAAGCGTCTGGCAATCATGGACTACGACGGCGCGAACGTTCAGTACCTCACCGACAGCGCCGCGATTGTTCTGGCGCCACGCTTTTCGCCCTCGGGCGATCGGCTGTTGTACACCAGCTATGAAACCGGTCAACCGCGCATTTATGTTTTGGACGTTGATCGCGTCAAACGGACCGAATTGAAGACACAAGACGGCACCATGAGCTTTTCGCCGCGCTTTTCGCCGGATGGCCGTTCGATTCTGTATTCGTTGATTCAGGGCGGCAACACGGACCTGTGGAAAATGGATCTGGCCTCGGGGCAAAGCGTGCGGCTGACGAACACGCCTGCCATTGAGACCGCGCCCAGCTATTCCCCGGACGGGTCGCAGATCGTGTTCGAAAGCGACCGCTCTGGCACACCTCAACTGTACATCATGCCCGCAAATGGCGGCGAGGCGACCCGCATCAGCTTTAAGCAGGGGCGTTATGGCACACCGGTCTGGTCGCCGCGTGGGGACCTGATCGCCTTTACCAAGCAGAACAAGGGCCGGTTCCATATCGGCGTCATGCGGACAGACGGCAGCGAGGAACGCCTGCTGACGTCGTCCTTCCTGGATGAGGGGCCAACATGGTCGCCGAATGGCCGCGTCATCATGTTCACCCGTGAATCGCAGGGCGCAAGCGGTCGGGCGACACTGTATTCGGTGGATATCTCGGGTCGGAACCTGCGCCCGGTACGTACACCGGATGGTGGCAGCGATCCATCCTGGGGCCCACTGCAGAAGTGATCGGGGCAGGGGGTTGGAAAAGTTCACAAATTTCCTGCACTGTGATAACAGAGACAGCAATAAAGCAATAAAACGACGAGGCACCTGAAATGAATGTATTGAGCAAAGTCATAGCATTGGGCGTGCTAAGTGTAATGGCCGCCTGTACCAACAACGATCCTTCGGCACTGGGCGGTGGCGCGGGCGGTAGCGGCTCGATCCTGCCGGGTTCGCCCAGCGACCCCCAGTCACCGGCCTATTTCCAGCAAACTGTTGGCGACCGCGTTTTGTTTGAGGTCGATCAGTCGACCCTGACCGGGCAGGCGCAGACGATATTGCAGGGACAGGCAGACTGGCTGCTGGCCAATACGGATTTCGTCGCCACGATCGAGGGTCACGCGGACGAACAGGGTACTCGCGAGTATAACCTCGCTCTGGGCGCGCGTCGCGCCAATGCGGCGCGTGAATACCTCATTTCACGTGGGGTCGCGGGCAACCGGTTGACCACCGTCAGTTTCGGAAAGGAACGCCCGATCGAGATTTGCAGCACCGAGGAATGCTATTCCAAAAACCGTCGTTCGGTGACGGTCCTGACCGGTTCAACTTTGGGGTAAGATGATGCGAATTGCAGGATGGGTTCTGGCTGCGGTCGTGGCGACTGCGGGCGTGGCAAGTGCACAGGATCAGCAAACCCTGGCGGATATCCGTCAGGAGCTTACTGTGCTGCACGTCGAGGTTCAGCGCCTCAAGCGCGAGTTTTCAACCACCGGATCTCCGGCACCCAATCTTGCTGGCAGTTCCGTTCTGGAACGTGTTGACGCCATTGAGGCTGAATTGCAGCGCCTGACCCGTCAGACCGAGCAGTTGAACCAACGTGTGCAGAACATTGTTACTGACGGAACCAACCGGATCGGCGATCTGGAATTCCGCTTGGTTGAGTTGGAAGGTGGCGATCTCAGCACGCTTGGCGAGACCTCGACCCTGGGTGGCGAAACCGAAATCACCGCTGCGGCACCGACAACACCTACTACCCCGACGGCACCGGCCCCGACGGATCAAGGTGAACTTGCCGTGGGTGAGCGCGCGGACTTTGATGCCGCATCACAGGCGCTGGCGGATGGCAACTATCAGACCGCAGCGGAGCAATTCGCCACATTCGAAACCTCGTATCCCGGCAGTCCGCTGGCCCCCGAAGCCAACTTGAAACGAGGGCGGGCGCTTGTTGGGATCGGTGACACGCGTGAGGCCGCGCGGGCCTTTCTGGCCAGCTTTACCGGTGATTCCGAAGGTGCATTCGCACCCGAGGCGCTGTTTGAGTTGGGCTCGGCGCTGGGGCGTCTAGGGCAGACCGATCAGGCTTGCATCACTCTGGGCGAGGTGGGCGTGCGGTTCCCGTCGTCGACCTCGGCCACGAATGCCACACAGGAAATGGCAAGCCTGGGCTGTTCTTGACCGAAAACGCTGAAGAACTGCGCGCCGGGATTCGGGCGCGTTTGCCGCGAACCCTTCCGTCGCGTCTGGGTGTGGCTGTCTCTGGCGGGGGCGATTCAATCGCCCTGCTTTTGCTGTTGAATGATATTGCCCAAAACGAGCAGGTAAAGCTGTTAGCGGCGACCGTTGACCACGGTTTGCGCCCCGAATCCGAAGTCGAAGCGCAGAAAGTAAGCGAGCTTGCCGCGCGTTTGGGTATCACGCATCAAACGTTGAAATGGACAGGGTGGGCCGGTCAGGGGAACCTTCAGGATCAGGCCAGACAGGCGCGATATCGGCTGTTGACCGAATGGGCCACACGCAATGCGATCAGCGCGATTGCGTTAGGCCACACCGCGGATGATCAGGCCGAAACCTTCCTGATGCGACTGGGCCGCGCAGCTGGCGTCACGGGCCTGTCGGGTATGCCGGTTGAACGGATTTTGGATGGCGTGACGATGTTGCGGCCGATGTTGGGTGTCACAAGGCAAGCATTGCGTTGCTATCTATCTAGTGAGGGAGTTGGCTGGATCGAAGATCCCTCGAATCAGGACCTTCGGTTTGACCGTATCAAGGCGCGCCAGGCCTTGTCTGACCTTAAGGATTTGGGGATCACGGCCAATTCTTTGACCCGAGTCGCAGAAAACCTTGCACAAGCCCGTGAGGCATTGGAGCGTTTTACGCAGGAATCCGCCCGAAAAATCGCCGTGGTGGAAACTGGTGATGTTTGCTTGGATCGCACCGCCTTTCAGTCTTTGCCTCAGGAAATCCAGCGCCGGCTTGTGATCGGCTGCATCGCATGGATTGCCGGAGCGGGGTATCCACCACGCCAAACGTCGGTGGATCAGGCTGTGAAGGCCGTTGAAGAGGGTATCGCTACGTCGGTCAATGGCTGTTTGTTTGTCCCAAAGGTCAATAAAACGTGGATTTGCAGAGAGCTAAACGCCGTTCAGGGCGAAATCGCGCGCCCCGGCGAGCCGTGGGACAAACGCTGGATTCTGTCAGGACCTTCGACCGCTGGTGTACAAATCCGACCATTAGGCGAGCAAGGCCTGCCTAGGGTTCCAGATTGGCGGGACTTGGGTAAACCACGTCAGGTCTTGTTGGCTTCACCCGCTGTTTGGCTGGGGGATGAACTGGTGTCAGCTCCAACCGCCAGATTGATGAATGGATGGACGGCTGAATTGGCCCCCGGAACGCCCGAGTTTCATTCTTCTTTTTTATCGCATTGAACCTCCTTGAATCATCTCTATTTTATAGAGCAACCCGGCAGACACCCATCTGCCGAAATCTTTTGGGAGACTTTCCTTGGGCAACGCTCGTAACATCGCCTTCTGGGTCGTTCTGTTTTTGCTGATCCTTGCACTGTTCAATTTGTTCAGCGGACCAGGCGGGACACTTCAGAGCAATGAAAGAACTTATTCTGATTTCGTAACCGCCGTTCAAGCCGACGAAGTCAAGAATGTGACCCTGGATGGCGAACAGATTCGCTATACCACGCAAAGCGGTGCCAACTATGTCACCATCAAACCCGGCGATGCCGAGGTCACCAAACTGTTGATCGACGAGAACATTCCTGTTCGCGCCGAAAAACAGCAGCAATCCGGTTTCCAGTCGTTCCTGATCACGCTGCTGCCCTTCCTGCTGCTTATTGGTGTCTGGGTCTATTTCATGAACCGGATGCAAGGCGGTGGAAAAGGCGGCGCGATGGGCTTTGGCAAGTCCAAGGCCAAGATGCTGACCGAAAAGCATGGCCGCGTGACATTTGACGATGTCGCAGGCATCGACGAGGCCAAGGAAGAGCTGGAAGAGATCGTGGAATTCCTGCGCAACCCGCAGAAGTTCAGCCGCCTTGGCGGTAAGATCCCGAAAGGCGCGCTGCTGGTTGGCCCTCCGGGCACCGGTAAGACGCTGCTGGCGCGTGCGATCGCGGGTGAGGCAGGTGTGCCGTTCTTCACCATCTCTGGTTCTGACTTTGTTGAAATGTTTGTCGGTGTCGGTGCATCTCGTGTGCGTGACATGTTCGAACAGGCCAAAAAGAATGCGCCCTGTATTGTGTTCATCGATGAAATCGACGCCGTGGGGCGTCATCGTGGTGCCGGGTATGGCGGCGGGAACGACGAACGCGAACAGACGCTCAACCAGTTGCTGGTTGAGATGGACGGGTTCGAAGCCAATGAGGGTGTGATCATTCTGGCGGCCACCAACCGTAAGGACGTTCTGGACCCTGCGCTGCTGCGCCCCGGTCGTTTTGACCGCAACGTGACCGTCGGCAACCCCGACATCAAAGGCCGTGAGAAAATCCTGGGCGTGCACGCGCGCAAGACACCTCTGGGCCCCGATGTCGACCTGCGCATCATCGCGCGTGGTACTCCGGGTTTCTCGGGTGCTGATCTGGCGAACCTCGTGAACGAGGCCGCCCTGATGGCAGCCCGTGTTGGCCGTCGCTTTGTCACCATGGAAGACTTTGAGAACGCCAAGGACAAAGTGATGATGGGGGCCGAGCGCCGCTCGATGGTGCTGACGCAAGACCAAAAGGAAAAGACCGCATATCACGAATCTGGTCACGCGGTAGTCGGACTGTCGCTGCCGCTGTGCGATCCGGTCTACAAAGCGACCATCATTCCGCGCGGTGGCGCATTGGGTATGGTGGTGTCGTTGCCGGAAATGGACCGTCTGAACTATCACCGCGACGAATGTGAGCAAAAGCTGGCCATGACCATGGCAGGCAAAGCCGCCGAAGTGATCAAATACGGTGAAGATCACGTCTCGAACGGTCCCGCTGGTGACATCATGCAGGCCAGCCAGTTGGCGCGTGCCATGGTGATGCGCTGGGGCATGTCTGACAAGGTCGGCAACATTGATTATGCCGAGGCGCATGACGGCTATTCGGGCAACACTGCTGGCTTCTCGGTCTCTGCGCATACCAAAGAGCTGATCGAGGAAGAAGTGAAACGCCTGATCCAGCAGGGTTATGAGCGCGCGCACAAGATCCTGTCCGACAAGAACGAGGAATGGGAACGTCTGGCGCAAGGCTTGCTGGAATACGAAACCCTGACTGGGGATGAGATCAAGCGAGTCATGAATGGCGAATCGCCGACCGATGGTGATGACGAAGGTGACAAGCCGGATGAGGGCAGCGCGCCCAGCGTTACCGCCATTCCCAAGACCAAGGTCAAAAAGACCCCGCCCGACGGTGGGATGGAGCCGGAACCATCGGCATAAAGTAATCAGACCCGGGCAAAGTCCCGGGTCTTTTCTTTTCAGCTTTTCAAATGGACTGGCTTGACTTTTAGTACGATTTTGACGGCCCGCAGCCGAAGGGGATTTCAAATGCCGGTATTGCGAGAAACAGAATTCACGGGTGAAGTTGTTTGGCTGGGTCACGTGCCCGCGGGTGGCTCGATCCGGGCCAGAGCGGTCGATGCTTTGAAACTGGATTTCTCAGGGGACAAAGGCGAGCGGCACGAGGGTCTCAACCGGGCCTCATGTGTCAGGGTCAAGAATCTGTATCCGCAAGGCACCGAAATCCGCAACGTGCGCCAATTGTCTGTTCTGTCCGCCGAGGAAATGGACGCCGCAGCTAAAGAGATGGGGTTGGATTGGCTGGATCCGTCGTTTCTGGGCGTCAGCATCTTGTTGCGCGGCATTCCGGACTTTACACATCTTCCGCCATCCTCGCGTTTGCAGGGCCGCGACGGTGTCACGATAACCGTGGATATGGAAAACCGCCCCTGCATTATTCCCGGGCGTGAGATCGAAGCCGATCAACCTGGGTACGGGGCGTCCTTCAAACCGGCTGCTCAAGGCCGAAGGGGTGTGACTGCTTGGGTGGAACGGCCCGGTCAATTGCGGTTGGGGGACCAGATGAGCCTGTTCGTGCCAGATCAGCGGGCCTGGGCGCCCTAAACGTCAAGCGTTTTCGATTTGAAACCGGTGAAATGACGCTACGCCGTTTCATGGCTTGAATATGTCGGAATCTCTATCCATCGGGATTGTACACAACGGTATGGATTGACCAGCACCGGCCCAGCTGCGCCGGTTTGCAGGGAATTCAACCGGGGGTTTTGCCCAATGAGCTATAAATCGGACATTGAAATCGCGCGCGAGGCGCAGAAGAAGCCTATTCAGG